>JAFASQ010000258.1 GCA_019244395.1 Solirubrobacterales bacterium
TGACCTGGTGCGCACCGTGGAGCCGCTCGAGCCGCCGAACCCGGATCCGGTCGGGCTGCCCGATCTGGCCCTGATGCTGACCGATGCGCTGGTCGCCTTCGACCACCTCAAGCACACGGTCACCGTGATCGCCAACGTGTACGCCGAGGACGACCTCGACGCGTCGTACGGCCGGGCCCGGGACACCATCGCCGAGGTCCGCTGGCGGCTCGCCGGCCCGGTGCCGCGGCCACCACGGCCCCCGGCCGCCGATCGCGTGGTGGTGCCGCTCGCGCCCAACATGACCCGCGGTCAGTTCGAGGCCAACGTGGCCCGGATCATCGCCTACATCCGTGCCGGAGACGCTTACCAGGTCGTCCCCTCGCAGCGCTGGTCGGGCCCCGTTCCGGTCGAGGCCTTCTCGATCTACCGCGGGCTGCGCGCGGTGAACCCGAGCCCGTACATGTACTTCCTGGACTTCGGCGACTTCGAGATCGCCGGCGCCAGCCCCGAACCACTGATCACCGTGGCCGGCCGGCGCGTGTCCACCCGGCCGATCGCCGGCACCCGCCCGCGAGGCTCCAGCGCCGAGGAGGACCGGCGAATCGCCGAGGAGCTGCTCGCCGATCCCAAGGAGCGGGCCGAGCACGTGATGCTGGTCGACCTCGGCCGCAACGACCTCGGCCGGGTGTGCGCGTACGGAACCGTCCGAGTCGAGAGCTTCATGGCGGTCGAGAACTACAGCCACGTGATGCACATCGTCTCGAGCGTGGTCGGGGAACTGCGCGAGGGCGTCGGCTCGCTCGACGCTTTGCGCTCGGTGCTCCCCGCGGGGACGCTATCCGGGGCCCCGAAGGTCCGGGCGATGCAGATCATCGACGAGCTCGAGCCGGTCAAGCGTGGCGGCTACGGCGGGGCGATCGGCTATGCCAGCTACACCGGCGATCTCGACACCTGCATCCACATCCGCACCGTCGTGATCAAGGACGGAGTCGGGCACGTGCAGGCCGGCGGAGGCACGGTGGCGGACGCCAGGCCCGAGCTCGAGTACCGCGAGTCGGAGGCCAAGGCGCAGGCGGTGCTGCAAGCGATCGAGCTGGCGGCACGCCAGCCGGAATGGCCATAGTCGCTCCGATGCCTGTCCGCACCGGGTGACCTGCGCCGCACATGGTCATGCTTGGCCATTGGATCGAGCGCGAGTCACCCGGGTGGGACACGCATCTACGCAGCCATTGGGGCGGGACGTGCCGTTGGGCCGCTTCGCGGCATCCGTGGGACCTGGCGGGCCCATCCGGGCGGGTCGCGTCGGCCCGAGCATCGGCGGATCATCACCGGGTCGATCGTGCAGGTTGCGTCGGCGCCGGGGGACCAGCGTGGCCTCCGTGATCGGAGAGCATGACGCAGTCACCCTCGAGATTGCCTGACCCCAGGAGGAGCGCCAGCCATGGAACCCGAGCAGATCACCCTCGACCTCACCGACCACGTCCTCACGATCACGCTCAACCGTCCGGACCGGCTGAACGCCTGGACGCAGACGATGTTCGCCGAGCTGATGGAGGCGTTCGAGGGGGCCGACGCCGATGACGAGGTGCGCGCCGTGATCGTGACCGGCGCCGGCCGAGCGTTCTGCGCCGGGGCGGATCTCGAGCGGGGAGGGGAGACATTCACCAAACGCGAGCACGAGGACCCGGATTCGATCCCGCGCGACAGCGGGGGGAGGCTCACGCTGCGGATCTTCGAGTCGACCAAGCCGGTGATCGCCGCGATCAACGGGCCGGCGGTGGGAATCGGCGCCACGATGACGCTGCCGATGGACATTCGGCTGGCCGCCGACGACGCCCGCATTGGCTTCGTGTTCGTCCGCCGCGGGATCGTCCCCGAGGCCTGCTCGAGCTGGTTTCTGCCGCGCGTCGTCGGGATCAGCCGGGCGATGGAGTGGATCGCCACCGGCCGCGTGTTCGACGCGCAGGAGGCGCTGGAGGCCGGACTGGTGCGCAGCCTGCACCCGAAGCCCGAACTGCTCGACGCCGCCAGATCTCTGGCCCGGGAGATCGCCGGCGAGGCCGCTCCGGTGTCGGCGGCGCTGGCCCGCCGGATGCTGTGGCGGATGCTCGGGGCCGAGCACCCGATGCTCGCGCATCGCGTCGACTCGCGCGGCATGCTGTACCGGGGCCGCTCCGCCGACGCGGCCGAGGGGATCGCGGCGTTTCTCGAGAAGCGCCCGGCGCAGTTCCCCGACCGCGTCAGCGACGGGCTGCCCGACGTGATGCCCGGCTGGAGCGCGCCCGATTTCCGCTGAGAACGAGGGCCTAGGTCGTTGCCCAGCGCCACCGCGGCAACCGCCGCGCATGCCGCCCTCGTCGACCCACCCGGTCGTGTCCCGATCATCGTCATGCCCCCTTCTGATAGTTATCAGACGACTGACGACTACAGCCGCCTGAAACAGCCAAAACGCGCCAAGCTCGGCGCGCGTTTACCGTTTCGTATGTATGCGCGTGCTGGTCTTGGACAACTACGACAGCTTCACCTACAACCTCGTCCAATATCTGGGCGAGCTCGGCGGCGACGTCGAGGTGGTCCGCAACGACCACGCCACGGTAGACGCTCTCCTGGTACGCGGCTATGACCGGGTGATCGTCTCGCCGGGGCCGTGCACGCCCAACGAGGCTGGGATCTCGCTGGAGGCGGTCAAGCGCTTCCCCGAGGCCAGGGTCCCGACGCTGGGCGTCTGCCTCGGCCACCAGGCACTGGTCCAGGCGTGGGGGGGCCGGGTGGTGCAGCACGAGCCCGTGCACGGCAAGACGACGACGATCGAGCACGACGGCCGGACCATCTTCCGAGGGCTCCGGCGCCCGCTCGAAGTGGGCCGCTACCACTCGCTGGTGGCCGATCCGGAGCTTCCCGTCTGCCTGGAGAGCAGCGCCCAAGGCGCCGAGGTGGTGATGGCCGTTCGCCACCGCGAGCTGCCGGCCGAGGGCGTGCAATTCCACCCCGAGTCCGTCCTCACCGAGCAGGGCCGCGAGCTGCTGGCGAACTTCCTGGCCGGCACGAAATGACCAGCGGTGCCGATCTCCTGACCCGGGCGATCGACACGCTGGCCGCTCGCCGCGACCTGAGGCTCGAGGATGCGGCCGCAGTCTTGCGAGAGATCATGGCCGGCAACGCGTCCGAGATTCAGATCGCGGCGTTCCTGATCGCGCTGCGGACCAAGGGGGAGACCGTCGAGGAGCTGGCCGGGCTGGCCCGGACCATGCGCTCGATGGCCGCGCGGGTTGCCGTCGCGAGCAATGACCTGCTGGATACGGCCGGGACCGGGGGAGGGCGCCAGACGTTCAACGTCTCGACGACCGCAGCGCTGATCGCCGCCGGAGCGGGCTGCACGGTGGCCAAGCACGGCAACCGCTCGGCCACCGGATTGTCCGGCTCGGCCGACGTGCTCGAGGCGATGGGCGCCCGGATCGACCTCGGCCCCGTCCAGGTGGCGCGCTGCATCGACGACGTGGGCTTCGGGTTCATGTTCGCGCCGGCGCACCATCAGGCGACCCGCTACGTCGTTCCGGTCCGGCGCGAGCTCGCGGTGCGCACGATCTTCAACTTCCTCGGGCCGCTCACCAACCCGGCGGGCGCCACTCGCCAGCTGATCGGCGTCTCCGACCCAGCCTACCTCGAGACGATGGCGGGCGCGCTGGCGCTGCTCGGGACCAAGCACGCGCTGCTCGTCTCCAGCGACGACGGGCTCGACGAGCTAAGCGTGTCGGCGCCCACCCAGGTCGTGGAGGTGGTTGATCGTGACCTCCGTCGCTATGCGGTGGCGCCCGAGGACGTGGGACTCCGTCGGGCGTCCGCCGATGACATCCCGGGCGGCGATCCCGCACAGAACGCCGAGACGGCGCGCGCCATCTTCGCCGGGCGCACCGGGCCGGCGCGAGATCTGGCCGCGCTGAACGCGGGCGCGGCGATCTACGCCGGAGGCGGGGCGGACACGCTCGAAGCCGGCGTGCGTGCCGCCGAGCGGACGATCGATGCCGGCGCGGCGGCCGACGCCCTCGAGCGGTTCGTGCGGCGCACGCAGGAGCTGGCCCCATGAACCGGCTCGATCCGATCGTGGCCGCGGCGCGGGATGAGGTGGCGCAGCGCCGCCGAGCGACACCGCTCCCCGAGCTCGAGAGGGCCGTGACGCGCCGCGCCGCGGCCGGCGATATCCGCTCATTCGCGCACGCCATCGCTCGTCCCGGGCTGTCGCTGATCGCCGAGCACAAGCGGCGCTCCCCGTCGGCCGGCGCGATCCGGCACGACCTGCCGCTCGAGGACGTGGTGCGCGCGTACGAGCGGGGCGGAGCTGCCGCCCTGTCGATCCTGACCGAGGGACCGAGCTTCGGGGGCTCGCTCGAGGATCTGCGGGCGGCGCGACGCGCGTCAAGGCTGCCGCTGCTGCGCAAGGACTTCGTCGTCGATCCCTACCAGGTGCACGAAGCGTCGGCCGCCGGCGCCGACGCGATCCTGCTGATCGTCGCGGCGCTCCCCCCGCCCGAGCTGGCCGCGCTGCACTCCGAAGCGGTCGGCGTCGGGTTGAGCACGCTGACCGAGGTGCACGACGAGAGCGAGCTCGAGATCGCGCTCGAGCTCGGTGCGGAGATCATCGGGATCAACAACCGAGATCTGAAGACGCTCGAGGTCGACACGCGCCGCACGTTCGACCTGCTTCCGCGCGCCGTCGGGCGCGCGCTGGTCGTCTCCGAATCGGGCTTCAGCCGTCCCGAGCAGCTCCGGGAGCTGGCCGGGGCGGGCGTCGATGGCGTCTTGGTGGGCGAGGCTCTGATGCGTTCAGGAGACGTGGAGGCGGCCTGCCGGGCGCTCATCGCCCCCTGAGGCGCCGCGCGACCCTACCGCTGAGGCGCCGCGGGCCTACGATTGTTCTCGTGACCAGGATCAAGTTCTGTGGGATGACCAGCCTCGACGACGCCGAGCTCGCGGTCGGCGCCGGCGCGTGGGCCATCGGGTTGATCTTCTGGCCGCGTTCGCCGCGACGGTGCGAACCCGCCACCGCGGCCGAGATCGCTGCCGCGCTGAAGCGGCGAGTCGAGGTTACGGGCGTCTTCGTCAACGCCACGCTCGACCACGTCGCCGAGCTGGCCGAGGCGGTCGGCCTCACCATGCTCCAGCTGCACGGCGATGAGGGTCCTGCCTACTGCGCCGAGGCGGCGCGGCGAACCGGCTGCAAGGTGATCAAGGCCGTGCGCGTGCGCAGCGGCGCCGACGTCCAGGCGCTCTCGGCGTTCCACACCGACTATCACCTGCTCGACAGCTTCACGGCCGGCGTCCCGGGTGGCACCGGCGAGACGTTCGCGTGGGAGATCGCGCGCGGCCACCGCCGTGTCGCCCCGGTCATCCTGTCCGGCGGCC
Organism: Solirubrobacterales bacterium; assembly: GCA_019244395.1. GTDB lineage: Bacteria > Actinomycetota > Thermoleophilia > Solirubrobacterales > Solirubrobacteraceae > Palsa-465. The sequence continues at coordinate 5,383 of JAFASQ010000258.1, forward strand.
TGACCCCCGGCAACGTCGGTGAGGCGATCGCCGCGGTGCGCCCGTTCGCGGTCGACGTGGCCAGTGGGGTCGAGCGGGCGCCCGGCAGCAAGGATCCGGAGAAGCTTCATGCGTTCGCCGAGGCCGTCCGCGGCGCGGCCACGCCGGTCGGTGCCCGATGAGCGCGGTCGAGCATCGCTTCGGCCCCTACGGCGGCCAGTACGTGCCCGAGACGCTGATGCCGGCCCTGGCCGAGCTCGAGGAAGCCTGGGTCTGCGCGCGCGAGGATCCCGGCTTCCGCGCTGAGCTGGAAGCGCTCCTGCGCGACTACGTGGGTCGTCCGTCACCGCTGTACGAGGCGCGGCGCCTGAGCGAGGCCGCGGGCCACCCGATCTACCTCAAGCGCGAGGACCTCAACCACACCGGCGCGCACAAGATCAACAATGCGCTGGGCCAGGCGATCCTGGCCAAGCGGATGGGCAAGCGGCGGATCATCGCCGAGACCGGCGCCGGAATGCACGGCGTCGCCGCGGCCACGGCCTGCGCGCTCCTCGAGCTCGAGTGCATCGTCTACATGGGCACGGAGGACATGCGCCGGCAGCGTCCCAACGTCGAGCGGATGGGGCTGCTAGGCGCGTGCGTGGAGCCGGTCGAGGCGGGCGCGCGCACGCTCAAGGAGGCGGTCTCGGCCGCGATTCGCGACTGGGTCACGAACGTTGAGAGCACCCACTACATCATCGGCTCGTGCGTCGGCCCAGCGCCCTATCCGGCGATGGTCCGCGATCTGCAGCGGGTGATTGGCGACGAGGCACGGGCGCAGATCCTGGAGCGGACGGGTCGTCTGCCCCAGCGCGTGCTGGCCTGCGTCGGCGGCGGCTCGAACTCGATCGGCATGTTCATCCCGTTCGTGGCCGACGTCGAAGTCGAGCTGATCGGCGTGGAGGCGGGGGGAGAGGGTCTTCAGACAGGGCGCCACGGGGCGCCGCTGACCGCCGCCGGCCTTCCGGGGGTGCTGCACGGCGCCTTCTCGGCGATCATGCAGGACGAGGACGGGCAGATCCTGGAAGCGCATTCGATCTCGGCCGGGCTGGATTACCCCGGCACCGGTCCCGAGCACGCCTGGCTGAGGGACAGCGGCCGCGCCCGGTATGTCCCGGTCACCGACGGCGAAGCGCTCGAGGCCTTCGCCATGACGGCGCGGCTGGAGGGCATCATCCCCGCGCTCGAGAGCGCGCACGCCGTGGCCTGGGCGGTGGCCAGCGGACCCAGCGAGCTCGACCTGGTATGCCTGTCCGGGCGCGGCGACAAGGACCTCGTCGAGGCGCTCGAGTTGCTCGGCCGCAAGTGACCGGGATCGAGCGGATCGCCGAAGGATTCGAGTCGGCACGCGCGAGCGGCCGCCGCGCCGCCCTGATGCCGTACCTGATGGGCGGCTTCCCCGACCTCGAGACATCCCGGCGCATCGGCATCGCCTACGCGGCCTCGGGCGCGGATCTCGTGGAGCTGGGAGTCCCCTTCTCCGACCCGCTGGCCGACGGGCCGGTGATCCACGCCGCCGGTACGGCGGCGCTGGGCGCCGGCGCGAAGCTGCACGACGTGCTCGAGGTGGGGCGCGCGATCGCCGACCACATCCCGGTCATCGTGATGTGTTACGCCAACCCGATCATCGCCCGCGGCCTCGAGCGGTTCGCTGACGAGCTCATCGACGCGGGCGCGAGTGGGCTGATCGTCCCCGACCTCCCCCTCGAGGAGGCACCGGCGGCGCTGGGCGTGTGCGATGAGCGCGGCTTGGCTCTGGTCCCCTTGGTCGCTCCGACGACCCCCCAGGAACGCCTGGCGCGCATCGGCACGCAAGCCCGCGGATTCCTCTACACGGTGTTGCTGACTGGGACGACCGGCGAGCGCGCAGGTCTCCAGGACGGCCTGGCCGGCGTGGTCGCGCGGGCGGCGGCCAGCACCAGCGTTCCGGTGGCCGTCGGTTTCGGCATCTCGACCCCGGAGCAGGCCGCGGCGGCCGCTGCCGCGGGGGCCGACGGGGTGATCGTGGGCAGCCGCCTCGTGCGCGCGGCCGGCGAGGACGAGGACCCGGTGGCGGCGGTCGGAGATCTGGTGCGCGCCTTCTCCTCCGGCCTGACCGGATAGCATCCCCGAGGCGATGGGCTTGATCCTGACCGCCACCGCTGGCCTGTGCTTGTGGATTGTGTTGTGGTCGCTGAACGTCAGCGGTCTCGATTCGATCCTGATCGGCATCGTGATGGTGCTGCTCGCGATCGGCATCTACCAGTTGCTCCCCTTCCTGCCCGGCCGGCGGGATTAGCTAGAGGCGACCTTGCCAAGCCGGGTGCTCGCACGCGGACGGGCGGCCTGCGCATGGGCCCTTGTTCTCGCCGCGCTCGCCGGCTGCGCGTCGAGCGGTTCGGGCAGCTCGGCGGTCACCGCGTCGGGTACGACGCTGACGATCTACCTGAGCGGCGCCCAAACCAGCCAGCCGCTTATAGCCGCCGATGTCCTCGACGCGGAGCGGCTGGCCTACCTCGACTCGCCGGCGAGTGCGGGCGGCTTCCGGCTGAGGGTGATCACCAAGCAGGGGAGGATCTCCGACCTGGCGCGGACCGCGATCCAGGACTCGAGCGCGATTGCCTACCTGGGCGAGGTCGTCCCGCATACCTCCTACGCCTCGCTCGGGATCACCAACGCGGTCGACCTGCTCCAAGTCAGCGCCACCGACACCGCGCTCGAACTCACGCAGTCCACACCGGCCGTCCCCGGCGCGCCAGATAGCTACTACCAGTCGCGCAGCACGTACGGTCAGACATTTGCCCGCGTCGTGCCGACCAGCGGTAGCGAAGCGCGGGCCCAGGTCCAAGAGATGCAGGCGCTGCGCGTGAGCAAGCTGTACGTGGCCGACGATGGCGGGCCCTACGGCGCGGCGATCGCGAACGCCGTCAAGAGCGACGCGGCCGGCAAGCTCACCGTGGTGGGCAGCCAGGCCGACGCCGACGGCGTGTTCTACGGGACGAACTCGGCCGCTGCGGCGACGCGCTTCTTCGATCGGGCCGCCACGTCGAACCCCGCGATCAAGCTGTTCGGCCCCTCGGCGCTGTACGACCAGACGTTTGCCGGCGGCGTGTCTGCGGCGGTCCGCAATCTGGTCATCTCCACGCCCGGCTTTCGCACCCCGGACCTGCCCCAGGCCGGGACCAAGTTCGTCTCGGAGTTCACCTCGCGCTACGGCCACGCCCCCGTGCCGCAGGCCATCTTCGGCTACGAAGCGATGTCCGCCGTCCTCGCGGTGCTGCGTGAGGCCGGCTCCCAGGCCAACAACCGCTCGACGGTCATACACGACTTCCTGGCCCTCCAGAACCGCCAGTCGGTCCTGGGCCCATACTCGATGAACTCGAGCGGCGACACGAACATCGCCCCGTTCCTGTTCGGCCGCCTGCAGCACGGAACGCTGGTTCCGTTCGCGCAAGTCCAGGGGTGAGGCTGGCTACGCGGTCGATGTGGGCGCTGAAGTGCGCGAGAGCCGTGGCGGCCGCGATCACCGCGGCCGTCGTGCTGACCGGCTGCGGATCGAAGGACCGGGCCGCAACCGGCGCAACCCGGATTCACGGCAGGACTCTGACCGTCTACGCGAGCGCGCCACTCAGCGGGGCCTCGCGCGTCAGCGGCACGGCCGTCGTGGACGGCGCGCGCCTCGCGTTGGCGCAGGCGCACGAGCGCGTCGGCGAGTATCGGATCGCGTTCAAGGTGCTGGATGACGCCACCGTTCAGCGCGGCGGATGGGATCCTGGCCAAACCACGATCAATGCGCGAGCCGCCGTGCTCGATCCGACCACGATCGGTTACCTCGGGGAGGTCAACTCGGGCGCAAGCGCGATCTCGATCCCGCCGCTAAACCGAGCCGGAATCCCCCAGGTCAGCCCCACCAGCACCGCGGTCGGATTGACCTCGAGCGCGCCCGGTGCCTTTCCGGGTGAGCCACAGAAGTACTACCCGTCGGGGGTCCGCACGTTTGCCCGGGTGGTGCCCAACGACACGGTTCAGGCGTTCGCTCAGGTTCGGGTGCAGCAGAGCATGGGCTGCACCCGGGTTTACGTGCTGGACGACGGAGAGGTGGACGGTGCCGCCACGGCACGCAGCTACCTGGTGGCGGCGCAGAGGGCTGGCCTGCGAGTGATCGGGATCCAGTCTTTTGCGCGCGGCGCCACCAGCTACAAGCCGCTGGCCCTTGGGGTGGCTCAGATGCAGCCGGATTGCGTGCTGATCAGCGCCGATACCGAGTCCGGCGCGGTGCCCCTGACCACAGAGCTCGCCGCTGCGATGCCGGGGGTGAAGATCTTCGGCTCGGCCGGTCTCGCCGAGACGACGTACGCCGATCCCGAGCACGGCGGCATCCCGCTGGCCATCGATCCCCGCGTGGTGATCACCGCTCCGACCCTCGGCCCCGACCAGTACCCTGCCGCCGCGCGCGCCTTCAGCGCCGCTTTTGACCGGCGCTATGGATCGGTCCAGCCCGACGCGATCTTCGGCTACGAGGCGATGAGCCTGTTGCTGAGCGCGATCGACCGCGCGACCGAGCACGGCGCCAACACCGCCGTGCGCTCACAAGTGCGGGCGGCGCTGTTCGCCACCCGCGACCGCGCCAGCGTGCTCGGCACCTACAGCATCGACCGCAACGGGGACACGACGCTGCGCCACTACGGCGTCTATGCCATCGTCGCGGGCCGGCTGACGTTCTGGGAGAAGATCGTCGCGTGAGCCGCGCCGGGTCCGTAGCTTCGCCACGGGCCGGTGCCCCTGCGTTACGCCACGGCACGGCACCGCGTCAATGAACTGTCCAGAACTCTTCGGGCGAGCCGAACCCGGGTTCGGCGCCGGCCTCGGCCGTCCCGCTCGCTTGTGCCTCGGCCGCCACTGCGGCCGCGACCGCGGGAGCCACCTCGCGGTTGAACACCGACGGGATGATGTAGTCCTCGCGCAGCTCCTCGTCGGTCACGATCTCGGCGATGGCGCGCGCCGCCGCCGTCTTCATCGACTCGGTGATCTGGCTCGCGCGCACGTCAAGCGCACCGCGGAACACGCCCGGGAAGCAGAGCACATTGTTGATCTGGTTCGGATAGTCCGAGCGACCGGTGGCGATGATCCGCGCGTACCGGCTCGCCTCCTCGGGCGCGACCTCAGGGTCAGGATTGGCCAGCGCGAACACGATCGGGTCTGGGTTCATGCGGCCCAGCGCCGACGCCGCCAACACGCGGGCGCCGGAAACCCCGACCAGCAGATCCGCCCCCTCGAGTACGTCAACCACCGCGCCCGACCGCCGCTCTGGGTTTGTCGCCGAAGCCAGCGCCCGCTTGACCGCCGGCATGCTCCCATCCAGATAGTCGGCGCGCTCGACCGACACCGCGCCGCGGGAGTCGCAGCCGATGACGTTCTTCGCGCCCGCCGCCAGCAGGATCTTGGTCACCGCGACGCCGGCGGCACCTAGTCCGACCACGATGATCCGGAGGTCCGCCAGGACCCGGCCGGTCAACCTCAGTGCGTTGAGGAGCGCGGCCAGCACGACCACGGCCGTGCCGTGCTGGTCGTCGTGGAACACGGGGATGTCGAGCGCGGCCTTGAGCCGATCCTCGATCTCGAAGCATCGCGGCGCCGAGATGTCCTCCAGGTTGATCCCGCCGAAGCCCGGCGCGATCGCCTGTACCACGGCAACGATCTCCTCGACTTCCCGCGTATCGAGGCAAACCGGGAAGGCGTCGACGCCACCGAACTCCTTGAACAGCATCGCCTTGCCCTCCATCACCGGCATGGCGGCGCGCGGCCCGATGTCGCCCAAGCCGAGCACCGCGGTCCCATCGGAGACCACGGCGACCGTGTTGCGCTTGATCGTGTATTGGAAGGCCTTGGCGGGATCCTCGTAGATGGCGCGGCACACCCTCGCCACTCCGGGCGTATAGGCCATCGAGAGATCGTCGCGGGTCTT
>JAFASQ010000327.1 GCA_019244395.1 Solirubrobacterales bacterium
CGCCGCCCGAAATCACGCGCGGCTTCGCGCGCCGCCTCCCACCCCGCCGGGAGCTCGGAGGGATCGCGCCACTCCTTGCCGAGCGGGATCGGCAACTCGTACAGGCTGACCAGCGTGTGCACCCCCTTGTGCGGGACCTCCGCCTCATGGTCGTCCATGCGCTGGCTCTGATCCACGCGCTCCTCCGCGTGGGCGAGCCGCTCGGTCGGCTGCTCGCCGCGACGACCCGCCCTGACCTGGCAGGAGAACGTCTTGTCCTCGATCGAGGTGTTCGGGTCGCCGCTGAGCGCGATCAGATCGTTGGCTGTGTCGCCGATCACGCCCTGCTCGGAGCTCCGGTAGGTGCCCCAATGCCAGGGAATCGCGATCTGATGCGCGACCTGATCGCCCAGCTGCAGCGGACGCAACCGGTTGGTCACCTTGGCACGCGCTTCGATCTCCCCGCGCCTGGTCATCACGCTCATCCACCCGCCGTCCTCGATCCCCCGCCGGCCCGCGAGGACCGGATCGATCTCGACGAACATCTCCGGCTGTAGCTCGGCAAGCCACGGGAGGTTGCGACTCATCGCGCCCGCGGTGTGATGTTCGGTCAGCCGGAAGGTCGAAGCGACCACCGGGTACTCGCCGCTGCGCGGCGGGTTGAGCGGATTATCCGGGCGCGCCCAATAGATGCCGCAGGGATTACCGCCGGTCTTCGGATACAGCGCGTTGCTGAACGGCGACTCGAACGGCTCGTAGTAGGTCGGCAGGGGCCCGTCGAGCGGCCCGGTGTGCGCGAACAGCTGCGCCCGCCCGTCGGCCATCATGATGAACGGATCCGCGCCGCCGATCGCGTCGATGCCCTGCGCATCGGGCGCCGGTCGGTAGCCGGGCGGCTTGTCGACGAGGAAGTCGGGCTGGTCGTAGCCGGTCCAGCGCCGCTGCTCCTCATCCCACCAGACGTAGCGTTTTCGCTCAGACCATGGCCTGCCCTCCGGGTCGGCGGAGGCGCGGTTGTACAGGATGTGTCGGTTCTCCGGCCACACCCAGCCCCACTCGCGCGAGACCCACCCTCCCGGTGCCGCCAAGTCCCCTGGGTTGCGCCGCCGGGGCTGGTTGACCCCGTCCGCATAGCAGCCCGAGTAAATCCAGCAACCGCAGGCAGTGCTCCCGTCACCCCGCAGCTCGGTGAAGAAGTTCACCGGCCGGCCGGAAGCGACCTCGTAGCCGTTGATCTCCTTGAGCACCTCCTCGGCGCTCGGCTCGGCATGCGCGCCGTGCTCGGTGTAGTCCCAGGTGAGGTTGAGGATCGGCCAGTCGCGCTCGCGCGCGGAGCTCGCGTAGCGGGCCTTGATGCGCTTACCCAGGTGATAGATGAAGTGCAGTTCCGAGCGGGCGTCCCCCGGTGGATCAAGCGCCTTGTCACGCCACTGCAGCAGCCGCTGGGTGTTGGTAAACGAACCCTCCTTCTCGACGTGCGAGGCGGCCGGCATCAGGAACACCTCGGTGGCGATGTTCTCGGGTTGCAGCTCGCCCGAGCGCACCTCCGGCGAGTCGCGCCAGAAGCTCGACGTCTCGAGGTCGGCGAGGTCGCGCACGACCAGCCACTTGAGCTTGGCCAGCGCGCGGCGCTGCAGTCCGGCGTGCTGCGAGCCGACGGCCGGGTTCTGGCCCATCACGAACATCCCCTCGAGCCCTCCGTCCACCGCCCTGAGCACGGTCGGGAAATGCGAGTGGTTGCCCGAGATCTTCGGCAGATAGCCGAACCCGTAGTCGTTGTCCTCGTGCGCGGCGCCACCGAACCACGCCTTGAGCAGCGAGACGATGTACTTGTCGTAGTTGGCCCACCAGCCACGCTGGCTGGAGCCGACGTCGATGAAATCGGCCAGAGTGTTGTGCCCCTCCCGGGCGCGCGGCATCCGGAGGTAGCCGGGCAGCAGGTCGTACAGGGTGGGGATGTCGCTCGAGCCCTGGATCGAGGCGTGGCCGCGCATGGCCATCACCCCGCCGCCGGGGCGCCCGACGTTGCCGAGCAGCAGCTGAACGATCGCTCCGCCGCGGATCGCCTGCACGCCCGTGCTGTGCTGCGTCCAGCCGACCGCATAGGCGAGCATCGTCGTGCGCTCACGGCCGGAGTTCTCGATCAGCGTCTGCGCCACGCGAAGGAAGTCATCGCTCGAGCAGCCGCAGATCCGCTGCACCATCTCGGGCGTGTACCGGGCGTAATGACGCTTGAGGATCTGAAAGACGCAGCGCGGGTGCTCGAGCGTCCGGTCCATCGGCACGTCCTCGACGCCCATGCCCGCGCCGGTTTGCTCCTCGAACGCGCGCGTGGCGTGCTCGCGCTCCCCCGGACCCGACGGCGGCTCGGCCCCCTGCGGCAGCCACGACGTGCGGTCGTAGGTCCCGCTGGCCGGGTCGAACCCGGAGAACAGGCCGTCCAGCTCCTCCGGACCCTGATAGCGCTCGTCGATGATCACCGGCGCGTTCGTGTAGTTGACGACGTACTCCCGGAAGTAGGAGCCGGTCTCGATGATGTGCCGGATCAGCCCGCCCAGGAACGCGATGTCGGTGCCGGCCCGGATCTGGACATAGACGTCGGCCACCGAACTGGTGCGCGAGTAGTGCGGGTCGACGTGGATGATCTTCGCGCCCCGCTCGCGCGCCTTCATCATCCAGCGCGAGCCGACCGGATGAGCCTCGACCAGCGAGGATCCCTGGATCCACACGCAGTCGGACTGCTGGAAGTCCTGCTGGAAGTTCGTGGCCCCGCCGCGGCCGAACGAGGCGCCCAGACCGGGCACCGTGGAGGAGTGTCATATGCGGGCCTGGTTCTCGATCTGCACCGCTCCGAGCGCGGTGAACAGCTTCTTGATCAGGTAGTTCTCCTCGTTGTCGAGCGTCGCGCCGCCCAGATGGGCGAAGGCGAGCGTCCGGTCCACCCGCCAGCCCTCCGCGTTGGTCTCCTGCCAGTGCTCATCGCGCGCGGCCACGACCCGGTCGGCGATCATGTCCATCGCCCGCTCGAGCTCGAGCTCCTCCCATTCGGTCCCGTACGGTCGCCGGTAGAG
>JAFASQ010000152.1 GCA_019244395.1 Solirubrobacterales bacterium
GCGCGATCGGATTCGGCTCGGGCAATCCGCGGCGCCGCGCGGGCACCTCGCTCGCGCGGCGCGGTCGCTCGCCGGCGGGCGGCAGCACAACGCTGCGCTGCCGGACGATCACATAATTGAGCTGGGCGTGCATCGAGCCTCCTGAAAAGCCACTTGGTAGATGCGCCCAAGCTAGGCGTAAGCACGCCCGCTGCCATCGGGCAGGTGCCCGATCTTCGGGCTTAACCCACCCCGATGACCGCTTAGATGCGGCGCTGGGAAGGCGTCACCGGCGTCAGACGCAGCGGGGACCCGCCCGTCGCCGGGGTTACTCCATCCACTTCGGGCACGGGAAGGAATCGCCTCCGCGCGCGAGTTCGGGGTCGAGCGCCAAGGCGGCGATGTCCTTCCCGCCAGACTGGCCCACCGTTTGCTCCAGGTCGGGCGCTGGCGCGAAGCCGAGCCTCTGATAGAGGAGGTGATCGATGGCTCTCCGACCGGGGTGAGCGCGGGGTGGGCGTACCGATCGCTTGGGTATCTTCGGGCCGAGCGGGGAGAACTGGATGCTGCGGCGCGGGCGCTCACCCAGGCCGAGGGGCACGTTGACTCCTCAGCGTGCGACGCGGTTCAGCCGAGACGAGGCCCACCACCTGGCCGAATATGGCGCCGGCCTGGTCCCGCGCTGACGGGGCCGCCGAGCTGACGGGGGCCGCTGAGCTGCGGCGGCCACCGTCTACGTCACCGACGGTCACATGGGCAGCTCCGCGCCGGCCCGCTCCGCGACCATGTACGTGGCATACCACTGGGGCCAGTCCGCGTCCGCCTGGCCGGTCCGCCGCTCGTGCTCGGCGTGGGCCGCCTCGGCGCGTCTCATCGCGCCGGCAAGGTCGCTTGACGAGGCGAAAGTCGTCTCGCTGGCATCGACGCGCCCGGGAAGCCGGCTCGTGATCTCCTGCAAAAGCCACCGGTTGCCGTCCGGGTCGTTGAACGTCGCGAAAGAGCTGTAGGTCCGGTGGTCGGGCGCGGGCCCGCTGACCTGCCCACTCGCCCCGGCAGGCTGGAACTGCGCCCCCGGGGCTTCGGGATGAAACACCTCGCCGACCTCCGCGCCACGGGCCACGAGCTCGGCACGAGCAGCCTCGATGTCCGAGACGATCAGGTACAGGTTCTCGGCCGATCCTGGGGCCGCCGACGTCATGCCGGTGCCGAACTGGATCGAGGCCGGCGAGCCGGGCGGGGTCAACTGCACGACCCTGACGCCGTTGTCGAAGGAGAAGTCTGCGTCGAGCCGCCAGCCGAGCCGTTCGTAGAACGCCTTCGCGCGGTCGACGTCCGAAACCGGGATGACGACCACCTCGAGTTTCAGGTCGACGTTCTCAACGGGTTCGGCGGGCGCCCCCGCGCCGCTGGGAGCTTCTGTGGTGCTCATGGCTACCTCCTCGGGGTCGTGTCGCGATGAGCTTCCCGCCTTCATCGAGTGCTCGCGCCAGGGGAGCCCCTGGTCGGGTGCCTGGTCAGCTGCGACGGCGAGGGAGCGCTCTGATGGTCATGCGACGCCGCGCTCGTGCCGCTGATCGACCCGGTCGGCGAGCGCGATGCGGTAGGCAGCCGCGAGTCGGTCGAGCGCTGCCTCCCAGCTTCGGCCGCGCACGGCGCTCAGCGCGCCCCGACGAATGCGCTCGGATAGCCGTGGAGTGCTCGTCAACGACACCACGGCGTCTGCGAGGGCACTGACCCCGGGGGCCGCGAGCAGCCCAGTCTCGCCGTGCTCGATCAGGCAGGCGGGGCCGCCGCGGCCGACGGCGACCACCGGCAGCCCGCTGGCCTGGGCCTCGAGAATCACCTGGCCGAACGTCTCGGTGGTGCTGGCGAACAGGAAGACGTCTGCGCTGGCGTAGGCCCTAGCCAGGGTGTCGCCCGAAAGCCAGCCGAGGAACGTCGCCCGGTCGCCAAGGCGCTCGCGAAGGAGGCCCTCCTCCGGACCACCGCCGGCGAGCACCAGGTGCAGGCGAGGGTCCCGGCAGTGGGCCTCCAGGAAGGCGTCGGCGAGCAGGTCCACGCCCTTCTCCTTGCTCAGACGGCCCGCATACAGGACGCTTACCTCGCCCGGAAGCAGCGCAGCGTCCCGAAGCCCCGGATCGAATCGGCGAACGTCGACGCCGCGATCCCAGCGGTGGATCCGCTCGGGCTCGATTCCCAGCTCGCCCAGGCGCTGGTCGCTGGCCGGGCTCGGCGAGAGCACCAACTCGCACGCACGGTAGAACCCGCCCAGTGCCCGGTCGGCCAGCACCCCCACCTGGAGCTGTCCGGTCCGCAGGGCGGCGTAGGCGCCGAACTCGGTGTGGTAGCTACCGACGCACGGGAGCTCGAGCATCCGGGAGAGGAGCCAGGCCGCGATGCCGGCGGGGCCGGGGGAACACACGTGCACGACGTCGTAGCGGCCCTCGGCCAGCGCCTCCACGATGGCGGGAACGGTGGGAACCCCGATCTGGAGCCCAGGGTAGAACGGGATGTCGAGCTCGGCCACGGCGCTGAGGCGGCGATCGACGTCGGCGTCGGTGCCGATTACCTCCACGTCGAAGCCGCGAACCCCGTGGCCGCGGATCTGTTGGATCGTGTGCGTGACCCCGTGCATCCCGCCGATGCCGTCCACGACCAGCGCCACACGCGGCCGGTCGCCGTCGCTGTGGGTCAGCTTGTTCTTCTCGCGTCCCAGGAACGCGGCCGCGACGCCGTAAGGAATGGCCGGCATGCAGGCATCGAACAGTGCGAGGGCGGCGCGGCGGGCATCCGGCGTGCCGCGTTCGAGGCTCCTCACGGTGCCGTGCACCACGCCGGCCAGCTTGCGCTCGTGGACACGGCGGCCCCGCCGATCGAGATCGGCGTGGGTCAGCTCGCCCTCCTGGAGGTGGTAGAGCAGCTCGTGCTCGTCGATGTCGAGCTCCATCGAATAGAGCCAAGCGCGCAGCAGGGCGAGCGCATCCCCCGCGGCGAGGTCAGCCCCGCCGCTCCCGTGCCGCACATCGCCGTCCCTCATCACGCGTTCGACGATTCGCAGCACGGTCGCGGGATTAACCTGCCCGCCCGTCCCGCCCGCACGGGCGGGCGCGTCGCGCTCCCCGAGTGAGCGGACGGCCAGCGCCATCGCGGCGTGCGCCCACTTGGCGGCGCTGCCCTGCTGGCCGTGGGCGGAGACTCGTCCCGCCCGTATGTGGGCGAGGAACTCCGCCGGTGTGTGGGCGCGCGGCGTTTCGGTGAACGTGCGGCCGACATCGATTCCGGCGTGGTCATCGGATCCCCCGATGGCGGTTCCCCCGTGGGTCTCGATGTATACGAACGCCGGCAGATTCAGTTCCTTGGCGCGCGAGCCGTTCCGGGTCTCCCAGATCGGGAAGAGCTCGGCCAGGCGTCGGCGGTGGCGCGCGGTGAGCGGCGCGGCCACCGCATAGAACGGGTGGGCGAGCGCGGCGGCGATCTCGTGCTCGTCCAGGTATGCCGCGCACGTCTCGACGTCGTCGCGGAGGGCTTGGAGGGACTCGTGCTGATCCGGGGTGATGCCATAGCAGAGGACATGCACGGCCTGCGATTCGCCCTTGAAGCCGGCGGTCAGCTCCTCGGAGATGAACGTGTCGGGCAGGTGATCGAGCGATAACGCGCCATCGATCGTGTCGTGGTCGGTGATCGTCACGAAGTCCATGCCCCGGGCCTTGGCCAGCTCGTAGACCTCAAGCGGGTCGGTGGCGCATTCGGGGATGCTCAGCATCCGCTGCACCCCCAACCTGGAGACTGCTGACGCCGACGAATGGACGTGGAGGTCGGCGCGGCTCGTTTTGTTCATGGCGTCAGGATCACCCTGCAAACTGCCAGATTCGTGAAGAACGAGGTCACGTCCTGTGACGATTTGGTTACGGGGGCATGGGATCGCGGACAGTTAGGAGAACCTTGGTGGCATGTCCGTCCCGAGACCGCGGAGCGCCGATGCCGTCGTGCTGCGGCGCGGCACGCTCGAGGTCGAGGTAGCCCTCCGGCCGTTCGAGATCATCGTCCGCCGGGGTCACCGGCGGCTCATCCGCTCGCTGGGCGCCTGGCTAGCCGACGGCACCGTCCACGACCACTTCATCCAGCTCACCGAGGGGGTGGTGGCGCGAGAGGAGCTGGCGCCTTTCGAGCGGGCGCTGTCCGCCGCGGTCCTGCGCCGCACGGACGAGGGGCTCACGCTTGTGCTCGAGTGCAGCGGAGGCCGGCGAGCGCGACTGGAGGTGCGCGTCCCGGAAGCCGACTGCGTCAGCCTCGAGCTCTACGCCGAAGACGATCCGCTCAGGAGTGCGCTCGACTGGCGGCGGCGCGCGGACGAGCGCTTCGTGGGGCTGGGCGCCCGGCACTCCACCCAGCTCGACCAGGCGGGCAGGAGCGTCCAACTTGGCGCCGATCGCCGCTACACCGGTCCCGATTGTCCGGCCGAGCTGCTTGCCGGCGGCGGCATCCCCCAGGGGGACTGCGCGCCGGTTCCGTGGCTCCAGTCGAGCCGCGGGTACGCGCTCTGGCTGCGCTCGGAGGCGAACGGAATCCGCTTTGACCTGGCCAGCGAGCGGGTGTCGGTGTCGACGCGCTCGAGCGCCGGGCCGCTGTCGCTCAAGGTCTTCTGCCACCCCACTCCGGCGGCGCGGCTGCGCGCCTTTTGCCGCCTGACCGGCTTCCCCGCCGTCCTACCCGAATGGGGCTACGGATTCTGGAAGAGCCGCGACGTGTACGAGCACCAGGACGACGTGCGAGACGACTTCGAGGGCATGCGCCGGCACGACATCCCGCTTGACGCGGTCGTGATCGACTCGCCCTGGGCCACCCAGTACAACACCTGGGAGTTCAACCCGCACCAGTTTCCCGACGCCCCGGGGCTGATCAGTGACATGCGGTTGGACGGCGTGCGCACGGTGGTGTGGGTCACGCCGTGGGTCAACCTCGATTCCCGCGATGGGCAGATCCCGCCCCAGCCCGACTCCGAGCGGCTCCATTGGGAGCCCGCGTCGAACTACGCGCCGGGTGCCGCCGCCGGGCACTTCGTCACCGACCAGGACGGGGAACCCTTCGTGACCCAATGGTGGATGGGGACCGGCTCGCCGGTCGACTTCACGAGCCCAGCCGCGGAGGAATGGTGGCGAGCGCAAGCGCGGGACGTGCTGGAGCTGGGCGTGGAGGGAATCAAGGCCGACGACGGCGAGGGCTACTACCTGCCCGAGCACGTCCGGTTCGCCGACGGCCGGTCCGGGGCACAGGCGGCGTGGTCGAACGGCCGGCTTCATCGCGAATGCCTGCAGCGCGCGCTCGATGAGTCCCATCCGGGGCGGGGCGTCGTGTTCGGGCGCAGCGGATGGTCCGGGCAGCACGCCACGGGCGTCACCTGGGGCGGCGATCAGGCGTCAGACTTCTGGTCGCTGCGCGTGCTCCTCGTGGCCACGCTGTCAGCCGCCTGCAGCGGCGTCTCGAACTGGTCGCACGACATCGGCGGGTACCTCGGGCACCGGTTGGTCGAGCGCTGCCCGTCCGAGCTGCTCGTGCGCTGGCTTCAGTTCGGTTGCTTCACCCCGCTCATGCACGCGCACGGCCGGATGCCGCAGGAGCCCTGGCACTACTCCGAGCGCGTGCTCGGGCTGTATCGCGCCTACGTCCTGCTGCACGAGCAGCTCGTGCCCTACGTGCGGGCCGCCGCGCTCACCGCGGCGCGCACCGGGCTGCCGATCATCCGACCGCTGTGTCTGACCGATCCGACCGATCCGCGCGCCTGGTCGATCGGCGACGCCTACGGTTACGGCCCGGCGCTCTGGGTCGCGCCGGTGCTCGAAGACAAAGCGCGCGAGCGAGAGGTGGCGCTGCCGCACGGCGATTGGATCGAGACCTGGTCGGGCCGGCGGGTGCGCGGCGGCGGCCCGGAGGTCGTGGTCGAGGCGCCGCTCGAGCGCATCCCGGTGTGGGTCCGGGCCGGCTCGATCATCGTGACTTATCCGTCCTGGCACGTGGCGCGCGGACTGGGCGACGTGGCGGAGTCCGAGCGGCCGCTGGTGGCGACGCTGTGGGGCGAGCCGCGCGCGGGTCGGGCGGCAGTGGGGCTGGCCGACGGGACGTGGATCGCCTGGCGCCGGGGTGAGTGGTCGGTGGTGCCGAGACGCGAAATCTCATTCCGCGAGGTGCGATGATCAGGGCGCGCCGACGCGGGTCAGGCCGCGCGTCTCTGTTTATCGGTGCCCTCCGCGGTTAGCAGCCGGGCTACGCATGCAGGAAACGCAATGCTCCGTAGTGCCAATAGCTGCCTAGCGGCGGATGCTCGCGCCGCAGCGAACGCCGTTACTCCGGTAGATCAAGTCGGTGTGTATCTGACCGACGAGGTCTTCCTGTACCGAGTCGTCGACCTGCCGGTGATCGCGTCGGGTGAGATGGTCGACCTCGAGGACTGCTACTGGCTCGATGTCGTGCGGGTTCCAATGAACGCTCTCAAAGCGCGGCGACTTCGAGTCGTGACGCCACGGCGTGCCGGCGCAAGCTCAGGCGCCGGCGAGTGATTCGACGAGACGCCGGCCGAGGGACCGCTCGAGGTCGCTGTCGGTGTTCAAATCGAGGCGCCTCGAGCCGGGCGGAAACTGGCTGGCGGCGGGTTAGGTGACGCGGGAATTCCTCAAGGGAGCGGGTGGCTAGCGTCTGGCCGTCAGGCGGGCGGCACGACGACGTGCTTGACCTCGGCCATGTAGCGACCAGCGGCGGCGGCCTCTCCTCGGTGCTCCCGCTCTTGCGAGCCTGGGCGTATGCGGCATACCAGTCCCACCAGTTGTGCGGCGGCGCGACCGCCTCGAACTCGCCGTGATGCAGGAACGTTTCGTGGAGCAGGTCGGCCGGGGACGCGACGTCCATGCTGTCGTCCCATTCCTGTGAGAGGCTTGGCGGTATGCCGTGGTACCCGGATCTCTTCTCGGCTTCGGTCCTCGAGCGGATTCGAAGCCAAGCCGCCGACGCCCGTGCGGCTGCGCCGGTGCCGTACTTCGATGGGATCACGTCCGGCGAGACCGACGCGCTGATCGGCTCCTTCACCGCCGAGCCGGAGCTCCATCATCCCGTCCGCGGGCGCGTCAGGGGACGTCGGGCCTTCGAGCGGTTCGTGACCGATATCAACGCTTGGCTGACCGCGCGCCACGCTGAGTTCAGTCCGGTGGAGCGGATCCTCACGCCGCGACGTACGATCGAAGAGACGATCATGACGCTCGACGCCGAGAGAGGTCGCGTTGAGGTGCCGGTCGTGGTCGCGGCTGACCGCAACGATGACGGGCGCATCATCGAACTGCGGATCTACTGGAGCATGTGGCCGATTACCGGCGAGCACCACCACCGTGCGCCGCTACTCGAGCCAGAACCCGACCTTCGCGCGCCCGACGTCGTCGGCGACTATCAGCGCGCCCTCGCGGCGGGCGACGCCGAAGCCATCGTGGCGACATTTGAGCCCGACGCATACGTCCGCGAGCCCGCCGGCAGTGCATATGTCCATCGCGGCCACGACGAGCTATTCGCGCTGTACCAGCGGTTCTTCTCAAACGGCGGCGGCGTTCTGCTCGAGCATTGCGCTCTCACCGACGACGATCGTGTGTGCGCGCTGGAATACAACGTCCTTAGATGGGGCCGCGCCGAACTGTCACCGGAGGCCGGCCTCGCGGTGTATGTCCGTGGCCGCAGCGGAAAGCTCGCCAGTGCCCGCATCTACGACGACCTCGAGCCGCCGCTCGGGCGGTGAGGCGGAGGGCCTGGACCCGTACATCGACCAGGGGATCCACGGGGGCGACCGGTCGCCGCGAGTGGGACGCTGACCATCGGCGGCCCCCAAGCTGCGACGCCACCAGCACGCGACGGAGGTAACGATGAGTTCGAGCCATGACTATGACGTGATCGTTCTCGGTGGCGGGGCGCCGGGGGAGCATTGCGCGGCGGCGCTGGCCGCGCGTGGCCTGCGCGTCGCCGTGGTTGAGCGGGAGCTTGTCGGGGGTGAGTGCTCGTATTGGGCGTGTATTCCGTCGAAGTCGCTGCTGCGCCCGGGGGAGGCGGTCCAGAGCGCGCGCGAGGCCGGGGCGCGGGCTGAGGTCGATGTCCAGGCCGCGCTGGCGTGGCGGGACTTCATGGTGTCGGGGTATTCCGACGCGGGGCAGGAGCGCTGGCTGGCGAGTCGCGGGATCGACCTGCTGCGCGGCACGGGCCGGCTGGCGGGCACCGGCGTGGTGGAGGTCGACAACGCCCGGCACACCGCGGAGCACGTCGTCGTGGCTACTGGCGCGGACCCGGTTGTGCCCCCGATTCCCGGGTTGGGTGAGCTGGAGGGGGTTTGGGGCACCCGCGAGGCGACGAGCATGAAGACGGTTCCGCGGCGGTTGCTCGTACTCGGAGGCGGATCGGCGGGTGTCGAGCTGGCGCAGGTGGTTCGACGGCTGGGGGGCGAGGCGGTGATCGTGGAGGGCGCCGAGCGGTTGCTTCCTCGCGAGCCCGCGCCGCTGGGCGAGGCGCTCGGCGAAGCGCTACGACGGGACGGGATCGAGCTGATCCTCGGGATGCACGCCAGCGCGGCTCGGCGTGACGGCAGCGATTACGTCCTGGAGTTCGACGGTCGCGACGAGTTACGCGGCGACCGGCTGCTGGTGGCCACCGGTCGGCGACCGCGAGTGGAGGGGATCGGCCTGGAGACGGTCGGGGTGGAGGTTCAGCCCCACGGCATCCGGGTCGACGAGCATCTGCGCGCCGGCGAGCGGCTGTGGGCGATCGGCGACGTCAACGGCATCTGGCCGCTCACCCACGTCGGCGAGTACGAGGGCGACGTGGTCGCGGCGAACATCGCCGGCGATCCGCACCCGGCCAACTACGAAGCGGTTCCACGCGTCACCTACACCGACCCCCAGGCCGGGGCCGTGGGCGCGGTCGAGGCGCCCTACAGCGCGACGGCACCCGTGTCCGAGGTGCCGAAGACGGCCACCTACACCCACGCCTACGCCGAGTCCAATGGCTTTCTGACGCTTTTGAGTGACGGCGAGCGGCTGACCGGCGCCTACGCGCTCGGCCCGGAGGCCGGCGAGTGGCTACAGCAAGCGACGCTCGCCATTCGCGCGCACGTCCCAATCCAGATACTCAGCGACACGATCCAGCCGTTTCCCAGCTTCTCGGGGATCTACGACGCGGCCGTGATGACGCTCCGCATGGAGATCATGGACCGGCCGCGGCCCGTCCGGCCGATCGACTCACAAATGGCAAGCCTTTCGGCGTGAGGAGAAACGATGACCGCCACGACCTCTCCCGTGCCCACCCAGCACGAACCGCAGCTCCTTGGCCAAACCGTCGTGCTAATCGGCGGCAGTGCCGGCATCGGCTTGGAGGCCGCCCGACTCGCCCGCGCCGAGGGCGCCGAGGTCGTCCTCACCGCCCGAAATCCTGAGCGCCTCAAACAGGCGGCGGATGAGGTTGGCGCGCGCAGCACCGCCGCCTTCGACGCGACCGATGCGGCCGCGCTGAAGCGGTTCTTCGCCGGGCTTCCCGGCGCGATCGACCATGTGCTGGTGACCGGCCCCGGTCCTCGATACGGCCCGCTCCTCGAGATGGACGCCGCTGAGGTCCGCGAAGTACTGAGCGACCACGTGGTGCTGGGGCTCGAGATCGCAAAGAACGCCGTCGGCAAGCTGAGACCCGGCGGCACGCTCCTGCTCATGGGCGGGACGGGCGGCCGGCGGATCACTCGCGGCCTCGGGATCGCCTCGGCTGCGACCGCCGCGCTGCCCCCGTTCGTAGCCGCGCTCGCGCTCGAGCTCGCGCCTGTTCGGGTCAACCTCATCGCGGCCGGTTTCGTCGACACCCCGCTCTCCGCGGCGCTCCTCGGCGATGACCTCGAAGCCCGCCGCGAAGAACTGCGAGCGACGCTGCCGATCGGGCGCGTGGTCGGCCCGGCCGACGTGGCGGCACTGGCGGTTCACATCATGACGAACACCGCGCTCACCGGGGCGACCTACGACATCGACGGCGGGCAGCAGTTCGTGGGCTGAGCCGCAACCATCAGAGGCCGCTTGGCTTTCGCGTCCCTCCGGGCTTTCGAGGGCGTCTGGTCGAGGTGACCACGAGCCGATCCCGTCGCGGATGCCCAGTCCCCGTGCGCTCGGCCACCCGTCAACGGAGACCGGCGCGCGGTTTATGTCCCACCTTGGGAGATCACCCTAAGCTTATGAGCTTGTCGGTCCCGGGTTGGAATCCAACGTTCGTTCGGCTTCCGCAGACGCAATCGGCGATCGAGTACGCCGAGCGGTTGCACGCCGGCCAGCGGCGCCCGGACGGCACCCCCTTCATCCTGCACCCACTCGAGGTCGCCTCATTGCTCTACTACGCCGGCGCCCCGGATCACCTGATCGCGGCCGGCGTGCTCCACGACGTCGTTGAGAAGGCCAGCGCCCGCGAGGAGGACCTGCGGCAGAAATTCGGGCTCCGGACAACGCGGCTGGTCCTCGCCGTAAGCGATGACGATCGGATCACGAGCTACGCCAAGCGGAAGGCGGCGCTGCGCCGGCAGGTCGCGGCTGCGGGCGATGAGGCCCTGATGCTGTTCGCGGCCGACAAGCTCTCCAAGGTGCGGGAGCTGCGCCGGGAGCAGACGATCGATCCGCACGCCACAGGCTCGCCCGGTCGCCGGCGGGAACTGCGTACCCGACGGCTGAAGCATTACCAGCGCTCCTTGGCCCTACTCCAGGAGGGCCTGCCGGACTGGCCGATAGTCACAGAGCTCCAGGACGAGCTGCGCGGGTTCTCTCGGGAGCATCCGGCGCTCGCCTCGGCACACTGAGCATGGGCCGTCGAGGTCCCTGCGAGAACTCATGAATGCCGGGGCGCGAGTCATCCGGCTGGGTAGGCGTGGAGTCGCCCACCACGCGCCGTTATGGCGGCTACGACCGCGTCGGCTGAGTCAGCGAGGGTGATGAGGTCGTCGAACGGTGCCGCGGCACGGCTGGCGCGAGAACGGGCAAGGTGGAACGGTGATCCTGGCTGCCCGTATGCGGGGGTGTCGACGAAGACCATGGCCATCTGCCGTGCTGGCGCGGCGGAGTCGTTCTGGGCGAGGTCCTGGAAGATCTCCCGAAGCGTTCCGAAGCCGCCCTCGAAGTAGACCACCCCGGCGTCGGCGATGCTGAGGAGCCCGTCCTCGCGGACCGAGTTCTGAAAGAGCTTCGCGATGTGTGTGGCGAACTGGCTGATCGGCTCCTCGTCATAGCGCCAGGTGGCCACGGCAAGGCTCGGCGCGCCAGCGGGCAGGCGGGCGATGATCGAGCGTGCGGTGTCGATGTATTGGGCCTCGTGGCCGCGGTAGACCGGGCAACGTTTCAGGTCGTCGATGGCAGCGTGGAGCTCCTCGTGTAGACGTCCCGCGAAGTAGGCGCCCAGGTTGCCCGCCTCCATGATTCCGAGGCCTCCGCCAGTAGCCACGAGAAACCCCGCCTCGCTCAGTGCCTTCGCGGTCTCGGCGGCGAGCCGATAGGCGGGCGCATCCCTGGGGGTCGACGAACCACCCATCACGCCGGCGACATGCCGTCCGTTCGTCACGGAGGCCGCGACGTAGGCGCGCATGGCCCGGTCCATGCCCTGGTCATGAACGACCTGAGCGATCGCTTCCTCGACGGCTTCTGGCGGAATACCGGACGCCTTAACGTGAGCGGCGAGACGCGCGTCGAGGCTCTGCATCGGCGCGTCCGACCGGTAGCCGGCCATCAGTTCCTCGACCGTGTAGAGACTGTCGCGGCCCGCGAGGTACAGCCTGCCGCCCCCCAACACTGCGGCAACCTCCTCGCGAGTCATCGATGAGGTGATCGAGTCCATCACACCGCTCTCCCGCCGTGAGGTGATTGCCGGACGGATGGCACCACGGGCGATCGTAAGCGGCCCAGCCAAGCTGAATCAACCCGCCCACGGAGCAATGCGCGGGCGCGGCCGTACGTCGCGAGCGAGGCGCGGCGGCGCGCTTGGCCTGGCGCGCCCGGACCTTGCATGAGTGGACGGCGTGCGAGAGCGATCGCCTCGGAGTCAGCGGGGAGCGCTGAGGAAGGCCTCAACGTCGCCGGCGAAGGCCGCGTGGTGCTGGAACAAGAACCCGTGCGCCGAGTCCCCGTAGATCCTCACCTGGGCTTGGGGCATCAGCCCGGCGAGCAGATAAGAGTAGGGCGGCCGGACCATCGGATCGCTGTCACCGTTGGCCACGAACACCCGGGAACCGTACCCGTTCACGGTTCACAGCCAGGCAGCGACGATGATCTGGCGGACGTCCTGCTCGGGGTGTTCGCGCACGCCGTAGAGCACGCTGGTGCCCACCCACAGGACTGTCCTCCCGAGATGGTTCGGGTAGCGCTTGAGCTTGGCGTTGAAGAAGTCGATCGCAGTGTCCTCGGTGCGCAGGAGCTCTTCCGCGTCATCGAGGTATTGCCGGGTCTGGGCGATCGTCCGCTGGGCGTCGTCGTCGAGTTCCTTGTTCTGGTGTCCGGCGACGATGTGCCGAGGCCGAAGAGCCTCCACCTTGTCGATCGCCTCGCGCCATGGCCCGAACCCGCCGACGAGCACGCTTTGCGCGAGATACATGTGAACGCCGTTGTAGATCACGTCGCCGGCGACGATCAGCTCGAGATCCGGGACGTGCAGGATGGTGGTGTCGTCGCTGTCGGTGGAGCCGACTTCGACGATTACGAGATCGTGTCCCTCGAGGGTAAAACGATTGCCCGGGACCGTCGCCGCGGTCACAGGCGAGGCCGGGATCCCGGTATACACCTTGTCCCAGAGCAACGGCCGTGTCGCGACGTTGGCGTGCATCTGCGCGATCGTTCCCGCCGAGGCGACGACGCGGGCCCCGAACCGTTCGGCCAACGATGCGGCGGCGAACCAATGATCGCCGTGGCCGTGGGTGATGAAGATGTCTGTCAGGTTCCGGCCCTTGCCGGCCACCCAATCGCCGAGCGCTTGCGCCTGATCGGTCGTCATCCCGGGGTCCGTCAGCACTGCATCCTTGCTGCCATAGATCAGCGTGCTGGCCGTGGGAGAGAACCGCTTTGGCTCCCCGTTCGGGAGAAGACCGTCCTGGGGCGGCGGCTCGTTGACGAACACGTCGTAGGTGAGGGTCTCGGTTGCTGTGGTGGTGCTCATGTCGACCTCCTGAGGTGGTCCGTGGCCCGGGACCACATTCGCGGTTTCGGCTGCATGTCGCACCCGTGTAGGCCCTAGTCTGGTGCCCTGGCCTGCCTCATCCTGGCGCCATCGGGGCGGGGTAGGGTTGCTGCGCTGAGAACGAGGAGGGGGAATGGATCCTCTCGCAGGCGAAGACTCAACGCGACGTACCTAACCGCGTGCACCAGTGCTGTGACCAGGGTCGCCACGGGCGCGACCCTGCCGCGCACGCATCAGCCTTGTGCCCATGAACCCGTCGCATTGTGGCAGTCGGACTCCGGCCGGGGCTGTAGTGCGCGGCCTGATTGCCGGGGCGGCGGGAACCGCGGCGATGGACACGTTCTTGTTCTTGCGCTATCGCCGGACAGGCGGGACCACCAGTGCTTTGGAGTGGGAGTCTTCGGCGGGGGTGACGAGCTGGGAGCAGGCGCCAGCGCCGGCCCTGGTCGGCAAGCGCCTCGTAGAGGGCCTGTTCGCCATCAAGCTTCCGGCCACCCGTACACGCCTGGTCAACAACGTGATGCACTGGTCCTACGGGATCTTCAACGGCGCGCAGTACGGGATCGTCGCGGAGTCGTTGCCCGAACCTCGGATCCGCTACGGGCTGCCATTTGGCGCGGCGGTCTGGATCGGCGATTACGTCATCCTGCCCGCCGCGAAGCTGTACGAGCCGATCTGGAAGTACGACGCCAAGACGCTGGCCAACGATCTGAACGCGCACCTGGTCTACGGGCTGGCGACGGCGACCGCGCTGCGGCTGCTGTCGAGGTAGACCGAGACGCGGATTGACGATCAGCTGAGTTCGTCGAGCACCCGGGCCCAGTCCATCTCGGCGTCTCGGGTCTGCAGGCCATGCTCGAACGCGGCGTTCGACTGCCGCTGCGCCGCGGGGTCACGCACCCCCTCACGAAGCGGTGTCTCGAACGACCAGAAAACCTTCGCTCGTGCTCATACGGCTGCTCCCGCGGCGGCTGCTGCCTCAGTGTCGGCCGGGTCCATGATGCGGCCGCCGAGCGCGAGCGCGAGCAGCGTGCCCATGACCGCCCAGCCCACCAGCACGAGAATTGGGCCCGCGGTCCGCGCGCCGTTGAAGAACAGGGCCGACCGCGTCAGGTCGACGCTTGCGCCGGGCGGCAGCACACCGCCGAGCGTTCTCCACAGGCCGGGGAGCAGTGGCCTGGCGAACGGTCCGCCTGATGCGGAGTTGCCGAGGATGACGAAGACGAGAATGACGAGCCCGGTCCCTGCCGGACCGGCGGCGGCCTGGATGCCGGCTGTGGCGGCGCCGCTGGCGAAGATGGTCAGCGCCGCGATCGCGCAAAGCGCGACGACGTGGCCCGAGAACACGTCAAAGCTCGCGCGGAGTAGGACCACGCTGAGGATCCCGCCGACGATGGCAAACCCGGCGAGCGCTCCGATCCGCGCTGTGGCGCGCTGCCTGCTGGTGCTGCGCGGGGTCCCGATCAACCCGATCAGCGTCGCACCGATGTAGCCGCCGAACATCCACGCGATCACCGCATAGAAGGCGGCGGTGCCGTTGGGGTCCGTGGGCGACAGCGGTTTGACGTCGGTGACCCGGACGGCTGGGCGGCGCTGCGCAGCAGCGATACGGTTGAACGTCTCTTCCAGCGCGATGGCGGTCGCCCGGTTGGCGGCCGAGGCGACGAACAGGCGGTTCGTGGCCGCCTCGTAGGCACCGTAGACCTCGCGATCGTCGATCTGCGACAGCGCATCAGGGCGGGAGGAGGCCGGGCGCGCGTCGAGCGGGTCACCGGGCAGGCGGTTGAGCTGGGCCGCAGCCGCGGGCGGGCCGACGACGGCGACCGGCACGCGGTGTGGGGTGGGATCGTGGAAGGCGCCGACGTAGAAGAAAGCGAACGCGAGCATCAGCACGAGCGCCGGGACGAGCACAAGCGCGACCGCCTTGGGCGTGGGCGCGGTGCTCGCTATCAAACCATCGACGGCTCCTTCAGCGGGCGCATCTCGGTGTGGGTTGTCTGTGAGTCTCGCGCCCTCGGAGGGCGGCGCGGTTCCCATCTCGATCAGGCCCGGATTTGAACGGCGCCGTCGACCTCTTGCACCTCGTACACGTGCAGCGCCTCGGTCGCTGGGCCGTTCATAACGGCTCCCGTGGTGATGTCGAACCGGGAGCCGTGGCATTGGCACATGATCGTCGTCCCAGTGAGCAGCCCTCCGGACAACGGGCACCCCTCCTCGGCGCAGGTGCAGAGGTCGTCGAACGCGTACAGGCGGTCATCGACACGCGCGACCGAGATCCGTAGCTTGCGATCCTCGAGGTAGTAGGGAACGACGAAATCGGCGGCGATCGCGTCGCCGCGCCCGACCGTGCGGAGGGTGCTCGTAGCGAGCTCAGTCATCGTCTTCTCCTGTCGTTGCGGCCTGGTTTCAGTAGGGATATGCGGGGATGACGTCGGCCTTCTTCGCATCGAGTCGCAGCTCGCCTGGGGCGCCCGCAGGCACGAGCGGACGGTGCGGCATGACCGGGTCAACGCGCTCATAGCCAGAGCCCAACGGCGGCCTGGTGTCCGGGTCTCCCTGGTTGGGCCAGAGTGACATCGCGCGCTCGGCCAGGGCGGTGATCATCAGCGACGGGTTCACGCCCGGGTTGGCCGGCATGACACTCCCGTCGATGACGTGAAGGCCCGGCTGGCCGAACATGCGCAGGTAGGGGTCGACAGCACCGGTTTCGACGCTGTCGCCGATTGGGATCCCACCGATGAAGTGGGCAGACGCGTTGCGGTTGATGACCTCGAACAGCACCGCCCCCTGGCGGCTTCCCATCTTCTCCGCCACCCGATCGACGAAGTCCTCGATGGCTGGGATGTGCACCGACGGGGGCGTTCCAGAAGGTCGGCTGCGCAGCAGCCCGTCGTGCCAGTACAACTCGATCGAGGTGTCGGTCGTCTGCGAACACAGCGCGATGAAGCTCCGCTCGGACCAGTGGCGAGGGTCGCTAAAGCTGAGCACTTGGCCGGGGTGCCCGACCAGTTCCTTCAGCCAGGAGGTGGTCGCGTGCTTCTGCTCGCCGTGCTGGTGGTAGGTGACAAGGAAGGCAAACACGTCGCTTCCCACCCCCCAGATGGTCGGCTCGATGCTCGTCACCGGATCCGGCCACACACCCGAGGTGATCGACACAGAGCCCGGTGTCAGGCGGATCTTCTCCGGATCGCGCTCCCACTCCCCGTGCGTCCGGGTGACCGCGAGCAGCTGTTCGGAGTTCGTCCGCGCTCGCTGCCCAAGCTCGCCAGACAGGCCCGTCAGGCCACCCGTGTGCTGCATGTGATGAAGCAGCTTCGCTGACCCATACGCGTGGGCGGAGACGATCACCTGCTCGGCGGTGTACGCGCGGTGGTGCAGATGTGGCGCACGCTGCGCCCAGCCAGGATGCCGCGCATGCACCTCAAATCCGCGTCCATCGAGCGGGGCAAGCTCGTACACCTCCTGCAGCTCGTGGATCTCGACGCCGAGCTTCTCCGCCAAGTACAGGTAGTTCGTCGTCAGCTTGTTCTTGGCGTTGTGGCCACAGCCGATGTTGCAGTTGCCGCATGAGATGCACCCGGTACGGCGCGGCCCAACCCCGCCGAAATACGGATCCTCGGCCTCGACGCCCGGAGTACCGAAATACACGCCCACCGGGGCCTTGTTGAACGTTTCCCCGCGCCCCATCTCGAGCGCGACCTGCTGCAGGACGCGATCCACGTCGGTAGGCATGTACGGATACCGAACGACACCGAGCATCCGCGTTGCCTGATCGATACACGGCGCCAACTCATCTGCCCAATCGGTAATCCTCGCCCACTCCGGCGCATCGAAGAACTGCTTCGGAGGGACATACAACGTGTTGGCATACACGTGCGATCCGCCGCCGACGCCTGCGCCAGAAAGAACCAGCACGTCGTCGAGAGGCTCGATCCTCTGGATCCCGTACAGCTCAGCAGCAGGCATCCATATGAAGTGCGGCAGGTCCCATTGCGTCTTCGGGATGTCTTCATCCTTCCACCGTCTGCCGGACTCCACGACCCCCACCCGATACCCCTTCTCCGCGGCACGGAGCGCGGCGACGCTTCCACCGAAGCCGGAGCCGATGATCAGTACGTCGTAGTCGAAACTCGTCATGTTGCGGTCCTCCTCTCGTGTGCACAGTCGCGGTTCGCGCGGCGGTTCGCGCCCGTGGGGCCCCGGGCTTGTGCGGCGCGTCGACCCAGTGGAACGCCCTGAGCGTTTTGGGTTGACCCGGGGATGCACTGGGCCGACTCCCGGGACACGCCGGTGCTCCACGGGGCGCGACGGATTGCCGGACGCGCGATCGTGAAGGCGATCCGAAGCCCGAATCTGAGGTGGATACGACGGTGGGGATGGAGACCAACGGCTGCGGCGGTCCGAGCGCGAGAGTGCTCCGTCGAGAGGCGGTGGCGATTGTCACAGGCGGCTCGGTTCGAGCCGGCCGCGAGATCGCCCGCGGACTGGCCAGCTGGGGTTGGGCGGTCGTGGTGGTCTACCTTGAGCAGCAGCGCACCATCGAAGTGACCGTCGCGGAGATCCTCGCCGCGGGCGGGAAGATCGTCGCTGTCCGCGCCGATCTCGCCGACGACCTCGACGTCCAGCGGCTGTTCGCCGAGTCGAGCGCCGCGTTCGGAGGCGTCGACGTGGTCGTCCACACCACGACGGATAGCCCCTCCTTCCTGTATCACCACGCGGCGCGGCACGTCCGTCGACGAGGCGCGATCATCACCGTCGCCCCCAGCGACGGCGTGAGGCCTGGCGTCGCACGCCAGTTGCGCGAGCGCGGCATCATCGTCGGCAGGGCCTCGCCGGAAGAGCCGCTCTCGTTCCTGGACAGGTGGGGACACCAAGTTCCTCGCTGACGTCTCGGCGGCACCTTTAGAGTTGTCAAGGAGATGCCTAGCACCCGGGGGTTCGGTTTCTTCGGCCGGACAAGCGAGCGCGAACGCCTCGACGCCCTGCTCGCTCAGGCGCGCGACGGCCAGAGCGGCGTCTTAGTCATCCGCGGCGAGCCAGGCATCGGAAAGACCGCGCTGCTGCGGTACGCTGCGCGGCAGGCCTCCGGCTTGCGCGTCATCGAGGTCGAAGGCGTCCAGGCGGAGATGGAGCTGCCGTTCGCGGGGATTCACAGGTTGTGCGCGCCGATGCTCGGTCGGCTCGACGTCCTCGCGCCGCCGCAGCAGCACGCGCTCCGAGTCGCTCTGGGCGTCTCATCGGGCGATGCCCCGGACATGTTCCTGATCGCCGTCGCCGTGCTCAATCTGCTTTCCGCCCGCGCGGCGGAGCGCCCGCTCCTGTGCCTGGTGGATGACGCTCAGTGGCTTGACACCGTCTCGGTGCGGGCGCTCGGGTTCGTGGCGCGGCGGCTGCATGCCGACCCAGTGGCGATGGTCTTCTCGCTGCGTGAGCCTTCCACCACCGGAGCGCTCGACGACCTGCCCCAGCTTTCGCTCCAAGGGCTCGATGAGCACGATGCGCGCGCCCTCCTGTCGAGAGCCGTTCCGGGTCGGCTCGACGACCACGTTCGCGACCGGATCATCGCCGAGACGTGGGGCAATCCGCTGGCGCTGGTGGAGCTCGCGCAGACCATGACCGTGTCAGAGAGAGCCGGAGGTTTTGCCCCACCGACGGCGAGCGACCTTCCGAGTCGGCTCGAGGAACGGTACCTGGGGCGCATCACCGGTTTGCCCGAGGGGACGCAGCGGCTCATTCTGCTGGCGGCAGCGGAGCCACTGGGGGACGCCGCGTTGCTGTGGCGGGCGGCCGAGCGAGTCTCCACCGACCCGGGCGCGCTGGCTCCCGCCACGGAAGCCGGGCTGCTGGTGATCGACGACCGCGTTCGCTTCCACCACCCGCTGGTGCGCTCAGCCGCGTATAGAGCCGCGTCACTCGACGAAAGGCGGCGCGTACACGCGGCGCTGGCCGATGTCAGCGACCCCGAGCTGGCCGCCGACCGCCGCGCCTGGCACCGCGCACTCGCGGCTGCCGAACCGGACGAAGCCGTGGCTGGTGAACTGGAACGGTGCGCAGGACGAGCGCAGAGCCGCGGCGGCCTCGCGGCCGCAGCGGCACTCCTCGAGCGCGCGAGCGCCATGACCCCGGACCCGTCCCTCCAGGCGAGACGCGCACTCGCCGCGGCGGAGGCGAGCTTCCAGGCCGGCGGCTTCGACGCGGCGCAGCGGCTCCTGGCCATGGCAGAAAGCGGCCCGCTCGACGGCTTCGCGCGCGCGCGAGCCACGCTCCTACGAGGACACGCTGCCGTGGTCTTCGCCTACGGCAATGAGGGAGCCCCGCTGCTCCTCGAAGCTGCGAGACAGCTCGAGCCGTTCGACCTCAGCCTGGCTCGCCGGGCCTATCTAACCGCGTGGAGCGCCGCCATCACTGCGCACCATCTCGGCGGAAGGGGCGTCCTGTTCGAGGTCTCGCGCTCCGTGCGCGCGCTCCCACCGCTGCCCCCGAACCCGCATCCACTCGATCTGGTAATCGAAGGGTTCGCCCTGTTGATCACCGACGGACACGCGGCGGCCATGCCCATCCTCCAACGTGCAGCCAAAGAAGTCATGCAATTGCCGGTGCCGGACGTCTTGCGGTGGGGTTGGCAGGTTGGCGGCGTGAGGTCCGCGATATGGGACGACGAAGCGATCGCGGTGTATGAGCGACAGGCCCAGCTCGTCCGCGACGCAGGCGCGCTAGCAGAGCTGCCGATCCACCTCCAGGCCCTAGCGTTGGAACGAGCGTGGCGGGGCGACCTGTCGGGCGCGCGAGGGCTCATCGCCGAATCCGAAAGCATCTCGACATCGACGGGGAATCAGGTCCCGCCGTTCGCGCTGCTCCGAATCCTGGCCCTGCAAGGGCGGGAAGCCGAGGCGGCCCGCTTGATCGAGGATGTGATTCAGGAGGGCACGGAACGAGGGCAGGGAATCGCGGTGATGGTCGCGTACTGGGCCGCCGCGGTGCTCAATAATGGTCTTGGACGCTACGGGGAGGCGGCAGCGGCGGCAGGACAAGTCGTCACGAACGGCATCCTTCCCTGGCTATCGATGTGGGCACTGTCCGAGCTGATTGAGGCCTCCGCACGCGTCGGTGACAAGAACGCCGCGCGGGATGCATTGGACGAGCTCGCGGCGACGACACAGCCGGCTCGCGGCGGATTCGCGCTCGGCATCGAGGCGCGTTGTCGGGCGCTTCTCGCCGATGGCGCCGGTGCCGAAGGGTCGTATCGCGAAGCGATCAAGCAGCTGGGTCGAGCCGGAATTCGTACCGAGCTCGCCCGCGCGCATCTGGTCTTCGGCGAATGGCTGCGCCGCGAGGGCCGTCTGGGCGAGGCGCGCGAACGGCTGCGGGCGGCCGAGGAGATGTTCACCGAGATCGGCATGGCGGGGTTCGCGCAGCGCGCCGAAGGCGAGCTGATCGCCGCCGGTGCGAAGCCTCGCATACGCCCCGTCGAGGCCCAGGAGGACCTCACGCCGCAGGAGGAGCAAATCGCCCGGCTCGCCCGCGACGGCCTCACCAACGCGCAGATCGGCGCCCAGTTGTTCCTCAGTTCGCGCACGGTCGAATGGCACCTGCACAAGGTCTTCGGCAAGCTCGGGGTCGACTCGCGCAGCGGCCTCCACGGCGCCCTGCCGCGACGGGAGCAGGAGGCCGCACACCTGTAGGGATCTACGCGTGCTCGGCGGCGGCCTTCGTGTTGCGCGCCTCGACCGCCTTGACGGAGTTCACGAACGCCTTCGCCAGGACGCGCTTGCCCACCGTGCCGAGCACGACGCCGAGGAACCGACCCTTGAGGTTCTTCCCTTCGCGGACGACGACGTAGTCGATCGCGGTCGTCCCGTCGGGCCGTCGTGTGAACGAGTAGGTGTGGCCGGAGTGGCCGCCCCATGTGTTGGAGTCGGTGGTCGTCGCGACGACCCGGTCGGGATCGGACCAGTCGTAGTCCAGGCGCTCCCAGACGCCACCCGAGCCCTCGGTGACATCTGCGTGGTGGGCGCTCTCGGAATGCACCTTGAGGTCCTCGTCGGAGCTATTGCCGAACAGCTTCGAGCGGCCCGGCCCGAAGTCCGTGAGCCCGGCGATGTACTGCTCGGGCGTCGCCGTGGTCGTCTGGCTGAAGTGGATCGTGGACATGTGTGCTCCCTCGCTCGGGGTGTGCTGGCATGCCAAAATCGCCGATCCGCCATCCGGTCGCGCCCGTAATCCCCCTGGTCGACGCACGGCACGTCGCCGGGCGGTTAGCGTTGAACCATGTCCGCCATCCCGGGGCCGGCGTTCGTGGGTCGGGCCACCGAGCGCGATGTGCTCGATGGACTGCTGGCGAAGGTACGCGGGGCCGAGAGCGCCGTCCTGGTTATCCACGGCGAGGCGGGCATCGGCAAGAGCGCGCTGCTGCGCTACGCCGCCCGGCAGGCATCCGGATTCCGGGTCGCGGAAGTCAGCGGAGTGGAGGCGGAGATGGAGTTGCCGTTCGCGGGGATCCATCAGCTCTGCGCGACGATGCTCGACCGGCTCGACGCACTCCCGGCCCCGCAGCGGGACGCCCTGGGCGTCGCGCTGGGACTGGCAGCCGGGGAGGTGCCGGAGCGGTTCCTGGTTGGGCTGGCCGTGCTCAGCCTCCTGGCAGCCGTGGCGGAGGAGCGCCCGCTGCTGTGTCTCGTGGAGGACGCGCAATGGCTGGACGGCGCCTCAAGTCAGATCCTCGGCCTCGTCGCACGACGGGTGCGCGCGGAGTCGGTGGCGATCGTCGTCGCGGTGCGCGAGCCGGCCGCGGAGCACAACTTCCGCGGCCTGCCCGAGCTGCGCCTCGAAGGGCTGCCGGAGCCGGATGCCCGCACGCTACTGCGCGGCGTGGTGACCGGCCGCCTCGACGGCCGCGTTCGTGACCGGCTGGTCGCCGAGTCCGGGGGGAACCCGCTTGCCCTGCTGGAGCTCCCGGGGCGCATGACCGCTGCCGAGCTGGCCGGCGGCTTCGAGTTTCCTGCCGCCGGCGAGCTTCCGGCGCACATCGAGGACCACTACCTCGAGCACGTCGGCGAGTTGCCCGAGGCGACGCAGCGCTTCATGCTGCTCGCGGCCGCCGAGCCCTTGGGTGACGCGGCGCTGGTTCTGCGCGCGGGCCGAACGCTCGGCATCGAGACCGTCGCGCTCGCGCCTGCCGAGGCTGCGGGACTGTTGGAGATCGGCGCCCGCGTCCGCTTCCGCCATCCCCTTGTGCGCTCGGCGGTCTACCGCGCGGCGCCAATCGACAGCCGACAGCGCGTGCACGAAGCGCTGGCCGAGGTGAGCGATCCGGATTCCGACGCCGATCGCCGCACCTGGCACCGGGCCCTGGCGGCAAGAGGGCCCGACGAGGACGTAGCCTTCGAGCTCGAGCGGTCGGCCGGCCGGGCGCAGGCTCGCGGTGGCGCCGCCGCCATGGCGGCGTTCCTGGATCGCGCCGTCGCGTTGACCCCGGACCCGGCGCGTCGGCGAGAACGTGCGCTCGCGGCCGCTCAAGCCAGTCTCGCAGCTGGCGCGCTCCCCGCGGCTCGAGGCCTGCTGGCGATGGCGGGCGCCGGGCCGCTCGAGGAGCACCAGCGCGCGCAAATCGACCTGGTGCGGGCCCAGCTCGCCTTCGTCTCCAGCCGAGGCACCGACGCGACCCCGCTCCTGCTTGCTGCCGCCCGCCGCCTCGAACCGCTGGACATCTCCGTTGCCCGGGAGACGTACGTGGACGCGTTCTCCGCGGCGATGTTCGGGGCCAGGCTCAACGGCGCCGTCGGGATGGCCGAGGTCGCGGAGGCCGCGCGGGCCGCGCCGCGCCCGGCAGGTGCCGAGCCGACCACCGCCGACGGGCTGTTGGATGCGCTCGTTGCACTCGCCGACGACTACGGCAGCGCGATCCCTCGCTGCCGCGAGGCGGTGCAGCGGCTCTCTGGCGAGAAGGCTTCGGCGAAAGAACGACTGCGCTGGTTGTGGCAGGGTTGCGTCGTCGCTCTCGAGATCTGGGACGATGAACATGCGGGCTCGCTCTCGCAGTCGAGCGTCGAGATCGCCCGCGAGACCGGGACGCTCAGCGAGCTCGCGCTCGCGCTGAGCGCGCGTGCACCGATCCTCGTCTTCTGTGGCGACCTCGTCGCCGCAGCCGCGGCGGTTTCCGAGACAGAGTCGGTCGAGGAGGCGACGGGCATCCGGGCCGCCCCGTACGGCGCATTGATCCTCTGGGCGTGGCGAGGCAGGCCGCCCGAGACGACAGAGCTCATCGAGAGGACGGGTCGCGAGGCGGAGGCTCGTGGCGAGGGCATCGGGCTGGCCATCAGTGCGTACGCACGCGCGGTGCTTTGCAACGGGCTCGGTCGCTACGAGGAGGCCCTGGCCGCCGCCGTCACCGCCAGCGAGCACCGAGAGGTCGTGGGCGAGAACTGGGGGCTGAGCGAGCTGATCGAGCCGGCGACGCGTTGCGGAAGGATCGATATCGCGACCGACGCTATGAACCGATTGGTAGTCAAGACCCAGGCCGCGCGAACCGACTGGGCGCTCGGCATCGAGGCGCGTGCCCGGGCCCTCCTCGCCCAAGGCGGCGACGCCGAGCGCTGGTTTCGCACGGCGATCGAGCGTTTCGGTCGAACTCGCGTGCGCGCCGAGCTCGCCCGCACGCACCTACTGTATGGCGAACGCCTGCGGCGCGAGGGGCGCCGGGTCGCTGCTCGCGCCGAGCTCAACATCGCGCACGAGCTGTTCACGTCGATGGGGATGGACGCGTTCGCCGACCGCGCCGGCGGCGAGCTCCTTGCAACGGGTGAACGAGCACGCCGCCGAACCGCCACGACGCGCGACGATCTCACCGCGCAGGAGCGCCAGATCGCCCAGCTCGCCCGCGATGGGCTCACGAACGCGGAAATCGGTGCTCGCCTGTTCCTCAGTCGACGCACCGTCGAATGGCACCTGCGCCACGTGTTCTCCAAGCTCGACATCCAGTCCCGACGCCAACTGGCAAGCGCCCTGGAAACCTCCGATTCCGGAGGCCCGGCCGCGTAGCTGAAGGGCCGTGAAGGGACCGCCTCAAGGCCAGGGTGGGGCGACTGCTTCGCCTCGACGACCGGCATTGGATACGGTCGCCGACGTGGTTCGCGAGACCGACGCAAGCAGACCCGGGAGTCGACCAGGGGATACGCGGGCGCGACGGAGCGTCCCGCGACGCAATCTATGTCTAACCGGCACCGCGAGACAGAAGGCGACCAATGCACCCTCGAGACACGCCCGCCGTCCTCGGAGAATCCGTTGACGTTCGGCCCGCGCACGATGACTCCGCACTAGTACCGGGCACGGACGAACTGCTCGCCGCGCGCGTCGCGACGGCTCCCGGGCTGGTCCGAGCCGGCGCCAGCTGCTGGGATCACGCCCGAACTCCTATCCACGCACTCTCGATGGAGAGCGCCTATGCCGATCCTCAGCTGCTTCGGGATCTCGGAGTGCGGGGTGGTCGGTTCGCCGCAGACATCGGCGTCGAGATAGTTGTTGGCGCCGAGACGGCCGGGGTACCGCTGGCCGCGTCGATCTCGCTGGCCGCAAAGCTGCCGTTCGCGTTCGTCCGCAAGCCGGGGTATCGCGGTCACGAGATCGACGAACCACCGGTCCGAGGGGCAGATGTAGCGGGGCGCCGGGTATTGCTCGTGGACGACGCGATCTCCACCGGCACGTCCGTCGAACGCTTCGCCGCCTCCCTGGCCGGTGTGGGCGCCGAGGTGGTCGGAGTGTTCGTCCTCGTCGACATGCGTGATGTCGCCGACACCGTCTCACCGGTGGCAGCCGCGCTCCCGACGGATGCGGTGAGCACTTATCTGCAGGTGCTCGACCTCGCCACGGCCAATGGCCTGCTCGATCCTACCCTCCACAAGCTCACCGTCGACGCGATGGTGAACCGATGGAGCGACGACGATCCGCGCTGGGATCTCATGCCCGTGACGGCAGACGGTCCCTTGCCTCTGCCGTTACGAGAGGCCTGTCCGTTCGTCGGTGCGAGCAAGCTCGCGGACATCGGCGACTCTCGCGGATGACGTCGCTGAGCTCAACGAGCTGCCCCACTACTACGAGGTCGCACCACGGTGCGATGGGCAACTGATGCGCCCCGCGGAGACGCCCACGAGGAGGTACAGCGCGACGTCCGGACGGACTCTCTCCGTGCTTACTCGAGGCGCTACCGATCGCGCGCGTCGGTCTCGATTTGCTCCTTGCGTAACTCCTCTGAAATCTCCCGCTGGTCTTCCACGACCTCTGTGTACAGCCGCACGCGCTCCTTGGGCACGACGCGCTTCTCGACGATCGGTTCCTCCTCGTAGAGCAGGACCTCGTGCTCCTCCTCCGTGATCGCGGACTCGGGCAGCGTGCCTTGCCGGCTCGGTTCGGTGATCGGCTCGCGCTCTACACGCAAGACCTCCCGGCGCACCGGCACGGTCTTCGTCACCTGCTCGGTGACCACGTACTTGTGCAACCGCACTCGACCGCGCTCACGACGCTCGAGCCCGATGCGAAGCTCCTCCTCAGAGCGCGTGATGGCCTCATCGGCTCGACTGTCCGAACCCGGCTCGGAGAGTGGCAGCTCCGGTTGATCGACGAGATCTGGGGCCGCGGCTTCGGCTCGAGTCGCAGCTCGACGTGGCACCGTTGGAACGACCGGACCGTCATCGATGGCTCGACCGTTCGCTGTCCCGTCGATGGAGCCTCGCACCTGGCCGACGACCGCTTTCTCGGGTCGGGGCACGGCGTGGTGCATGCCGTAGTGCGCGAAGAGCCGCCGCTCCTGGTGCTCGGAGAGCTCTTCAGTGGCCTCGAGCGTAGGCGCCGCATGGACCTGCTCCTTTAGGACCTGGACGCGAACGTCCTCGCCGTCGGGTGAGGCGTCGGTGAGCGGCACCAAGTGTGAGCGCGAGCCGAACAAGCCTGTGTGAACCAACGCCCACTCTGGCTCTCCGCTCAGCTGATCTTCATAGATCTCCTCGATCTTTCCGACCGGCTCTCCTGTTTTGTCGACGACTTTACGGCCGTGCCATTCGTATGCCTCGGTCATCTGCGGCATATTTGACTCCTTTTCGGAACTGGACTATTCCGCGGAACGCTCACGTATCCGCGCGTGTTGGTCGTCGCTGCTCTGGGAAGGTGCGTTCTATTAGTGGGATCTTCGATCTGATCCGATCGCTTCCTGCAACGAAGGGCTCGCGTCCGGCCTCCTGTTGTCCAGCCCGTGGCTGGCCGCGGAGATGTCATCGAGCTGGTGGAAGAGCAGGTGTGTGCATTTAACGCTGGGCAGGTTGGACGGATGCTGGCGGGGCTCGCCGCGGACGTGGTTTGGCAGACGGGCTCAGATGAGTTCGTGGGGCTCGATGAGGTCGAGCGTTTGCTGCATGGCGAGGCGGGGCTCTTCCCGGTGCTCGAAACCAAGCGTGTGCTCGTTGATGGTCAGCGGCGAGCCGAGAAGTCAGCTCGCCGGGGATCCTCAGACCGCGGCCCAGTACTGGCGGAGCGCTCGTGATACCTAACGAAACGAGAGCCTGTCCGGGTTGCGGAGCATTGGTGCCCGACATCGACGGGCCGGTGCATAAGTACGTCCCGAGTTCCCCAGGCTGCTGGAAGGCGTTTGGCGAGGTGCAGGCAGCCGAGGCGCAGCGCTTCGGCCATCCGGCCGCGCACCGGTTGGTGGTCGATGCCTACATGGCGCAGCATCCCGGCGACGGCCGCGATCGCCGCGACCGCCAATCGGTGTTCGTTCACCTGGTCGGGCTCTGTGCTGTGCTCGAGCATGGCTTGCCTCAACCATTTGCGACCAGTCTCCTTGGTCAAGTGATTCGGCAGCGCGGTGGCGACTTCCCGACCCTGCAGCGGACCGGTGCGCCAGGTTCGGTCACGGTGCTGCATATGGCCGGGGCAGCCGACCCCACCGATTACGAGCGGCGAGCCCTCGAATGGGCGACATCGGTGTGGGCCTCGTGGAGCGCGCAGCACGAGCTGATCCGCTCCGCGCTTCGCGCCGTGCTCGACCGTGTCCAGACGTAGGGGGCCGCTCGCGCGCATCCCCGAAGACCTCACCGAGGAAGGCCTTGATGGCCGCAAACGAGGCGCGTGTCGGCGGTGGCGTCAAACGCGACGCCGGGCGCCCGTGCGGGTCAAGCGCGCCGTGACACACAAGCACCTTGGCCTTCACGTCGCCTGCGCGGGCAGGTTGGCTGAATCGAGGTTGCCGTGTCCTAGTTGGATGAACGGGGTCGTTCAGCCTGGCGACCGATCCGCCTGGCCAGAGCATCCGCCAGCTCGACGAAGTCTTGACACGTGAGATCGGGTGCTCGGAATGAGTCCGGGTACGGAACGGCAGTGCGGTTGATCCAGCCGCTCGCCAGGCCGGCGCGGTAGCTCACGCATCCCGGCGAGCACGAACTCGGTCGCCTCGTCCGGCTCGCGCGCCAGGTCGCCGACGGCTGCCAGGATCGATCTCAATGCGTCGCGTGCTATTTCGGCAAAGTCTGCATACGCGCTCGCGGCGCTGAGGGCAAACACGTCGCGGAGCGTGCTGGCAAACCACGTCGCCAGGAGATGGCCGGGGGCGCCGACCTGCTCGAGTCGCCCGGCGAGCAGACTCATGTCCGAGAGTGTCTCGTTGACATCGAGCACGATGACGGCTGAATGCCGGGTAAAGCTCTACTCCGGTCCGTAACGATGCCAGGCCGGCGATCGCATCGAACTCGTCGAGAGCCTCGGCCGAGATGCGGTGCGCGAGGTCTTGGCGTTTCCATACCTGCGGGGCCACGGCGGCGGTGCTGAGCATCGGCGACACAGCGGCTAAATGGAAGGAGGAACCTTTGACCATCAAAAGGTTGAAGATCGAGCTTGCCGGTGTCGAGCGCGTTGACGAGGTGCGCGAGCTTTGGCTGGAGCTGCATCGCCACCACCGCGCGGTTGTCGGCACGGTGCCGCTCGTCGAGGACGACGCGGCGTCTTGGCAGCGCCGGCGCGCACTCTACGTGAACCGCTTGAGCTCCGGGACCGGGTTCCTTGTGCTGGCGATCGATGACGACGCAGTGATTGGGTACGCGCTGGTGTGCATCGAGGACGGCCCCGATGACACGTTCCCGGTCGGCGACCGTTACGCGGAGCTCTACTCGCTGTCGGTGGCGCCGGCGCTGCGCGGACGCGGCATCGGGACCCGACTGCTCGACTTCGTCGACCGCGAGCTCGAAACCCGGTCGATCCGGGACCTGAAGATTGCGGTGATGGTCGGCAACACCGCTGCCCAGAGCCTGTACGAACGGCGGGGACTCCGTCCCGCTGAAACCGTCTTGTACCGGTTCGGGACAGAGCCCCTCGCGTAGAGCGCGTTCTGCTCGGACGACGAACTTGCCCGCCGCTCGAGAGGGCGCGCGGCGGGGGGACATGGCGGGTCAAGCCGCCCCCGCGAGCTGTCGATACCGGCCCGGTGGCTGACCGCGGTGGCGTGAGAAGGCTCGATTGAACGCGTACTCGGACGTGTAGCCGACCTCGTGCGCGATGCTCTCAACGGTCTCCGTGGTGTGCTTGAGCCGCTGGGCGGCGATCTGCATGCGCCAGCTCGAGAGGTAGGCGAGCGGTGGTTCGCCGACCTCGTCGGTGAAGCGGCGCGCGAGTGTGGCGCGGCTGACATGAACCTCGCGGGCGAGCTTCTCGAGCGTCCACGGTCCGCCGGGGCGGTCGTGGAGTAGAGCCAGGACGCGGCCGATCAGGGGATCCCGGAGCGCGGTGAGCCACGATGGCGGGCCAGCGTCCGGTTGCCGCTCAGCCCACCGGCGAATCGTCGCGATCAGGAGCAGGTCGATGAGCCGGGCCACGGCCGCGCGCGAGCCCGCCTCCTTGAGCCCGATCTCGCCGGCGAGTAAGTCGACGATCGCGGCGATGCTCCGACCCGCCACCGGATCCGCCGGCACGTGGAGTACGTGGGGGAGCAGACCCATGAGCGGCTGCCCCGCCTCGAGGTCGTAGTCGTAGGCCGCGCACACGAATGTCGTCACAGAGCCGTCGCCGCCCAGCTCGAGGTCGCCGCTGGGCGTCATCAGCTCCTCCTTCATTGAGCGATCGAACGGCCGGCAGTGGCCCTTCGGCTCGGAGGACAGACGGTGGGCGATGCCGGAAGGAAGCAGCAGCAGGTCCCCCGGCATGAGCTGGACCGGTTGGCGGCGATCGACGCGCAGCCAGGCCGTGCCCGAGGTCACTGCGTGAAACGACGCTCCGTTGTTCTGCGGAAGCTCCAGACCCCACGGCGCGTGGGCGCGGACGTTGGCCATCAAGGCACCGCGAACGCGGCTCAGGTCGAGAACGTCGGCGAGCGGATCCAAGGGTCGCAGATTACCCGAAATCCAGAGTCCGGACTGTCAGTGAGACGAACGGACAAGAACTAGGCGATATCGATCATTTACCAGCGTTCACGTCGAGCTTACGGTTACGAGCATGAGATTCGAGACGCACGCGATCGCCGCACTGACCCAACACGCGGCGGTGCGCGCGCTGCCTCGGCGTCCAACCGACGACCCCATCAACCCAAAGGAGCCAACGTGGACATCTCAACCTCAACCCCGGTGGTGACCGGAGCCGGCCGCGGCCTGGGGCGTCACCTCGTCGACCAACTGCTCGATCGGGGCGTCGCGAAGGCGTACGCGCTCGCGCGCGACACCTCGACGGTCCGGCACGACCCGCGCGTCGTGCCGGTGCAGTTCGATCTGCGCGATCCCGCGAGCATCGAAGCCGCCCCACGCCTGACCGCCGATGCCACCCTGCTCATCAACAACGCGTCGACCGCCGTCTTCTCGACGCCACTCGAAGCCGAGCTCGACGTCGTCCGTACCGAGATGGAGGTCAACTTCGAAGGCCTCTACCGGACGATCCGCGCGTTCGTGCCGGTGATCGAGGCGAACGGCGGCGGGCAGATCGTCAACGTGCTGTCGCTGCTCAGCCTGGCGAGCACCCCGCCGATGACCGGGTACTCGGCTTCCAAGGCCGCCGCGCATTCCCTGACGCAGGCGCTCCGGCCGGTCCTGGCGGCGCGGGGCATCACGCTGCATGGCGTGTACCCAGGAGGGATCGACACCGACATGCTCGCGGGCATCGACGCCCCCAAGACGGCGCCGGCCGAGGTGGCGGGCGGAATCCTCGCCGGCCTGGCCGCCGACCAGGAGGACATCTTCCCCGACCCCAACTCGCAGGCGATGTCCCAGGTCTGGTGGACTGACCCGAAGTCCGTCGAACGCGCCTTCTCGGGCGTGGCGTGAGTACGCGGAGCGTCTATGTCACGGGCGTGGTCGAGCGAATGCTCGGCCACCCGCACGCACTAAGCGGCGGTCAGGCGGCGAAGGCGGGCCAGAGGGTATCGACGACGTGCTCCGGCCAGCCCTTCTTCGGTTGCCCCTCGGCGATCCGGTGGTACATGAAGGCACCCATGAGCGCGTGCACGGCAAGCTCGGAATCGAGATCGGGGCGGACCTCCCCTCGCTCCTTGCCGCGCTCGAGAGCGGCGACGATGTCGGCCATGCGCGGCCGAAGCATGCCTCGCCTGAAGCCCTCGAGCAGTTCGGGATGCTTGCGGCCCTCGACGATCATGGTTCCGGCCAGCTCGACGGCGAAGCGGCGCCGCGCGAACTCCAGATGGGCGACGAGGTCGCCGCGGGCGCTGCCGGTGTCGATCGGCTGAGTGCGGGATTGCTTGTCCGCCAGTACCGCCGCGACGAGCTCCGCCTTGTCGCGGTAGCGCCGGTAGATGGCGGGGCGGCCGACGCGGGCCTCCTCGGCCACGCGGGCGATCGACATCCTGGCGTAGCCCTCCTCGAGCAGCAGCCTCCATGCGGTCTCGAGGATCGCGGCGTCGACGTTCTCGTCCAGGGGCCGCCCGGCGGCGCGGGCGCGCACGGGATCGATCGGCTCGGCCTGGTCTCGCGCTGGCATCGGAGCAAGTCTCGCAGATGGGCCCGACGCGGCATTCGGGCTGGGGCGACTCCGCGGTCGAGTTTCCGGATTGTTCATATTACGTCACTTGTATGTAGCGTTACATAGCTGTATCGTCATGGAACAACGCTACACCACAAGAGGAGAAGTGGCAAGTGAACAATCTCAAGCGCAAGCAGTCGTTCGAGGCCGAAGCGCCGGAGCGCCGCGTTCGGCTGAGGAGCATCGACGGCCTCGGCGACTCGACTGGGGTCGCCGCCGTGGAGGTCTCCGAGCTTCGCAAGACGTATCCGGGCGGGGTGGAGGCCGTCAAGGGGATCTCGTTCTCGGTCGCTCCAGGTGAGGTGTTCGGCCTCCTCGGCCCCAACGGAGCCGGCAAGTCGACCACGATCGGGATGCTGACCACGACGGTGGTCCCCACCTCGGGCACCGCCCGCCTGGCCGGGTATGACGTCGCCCAGCAGCCGCTGCTCGCGCGCGGCGTGAGCAGCGTGGTCTTCCAGGACTCCGTGGTCGACAGGCCGCTAAGCGGCCGCGCCAACCTCGAGCTGCACGCCCGCCTGTGGGGCGTCCCCGCGGCGCAAGCCGGCCACCGGATTACCGAGCTGGTCGACGCGGTGGGCCTGACCGAGCTGATCGGGCGGCCCGTCTCGAGCTACAGCGGCGGACAGCGCCGCCGCCTCGAGATCGGCCGCGCGCTGGTTTCGACGCCGCGCGTGCTGTTCCTCGACGAGCCCACAGTCGGACTCGATCCACGCATCCGGCACGAGCTGCTCGACGTGATCGCGGGCCTCCGGGCGCGCGAGGACATGACGATCGTGCTCACCACCCACTACCTGGATGAGGCCCAGCGCCTATGTGACCGGGTGGCGATCATCCACGAAGGCGCGATCGTCGCGCTCGACAGCCCGCGCGCGTTGCTCGCCGGCCTGGGCCGCGAGATCCTCGAGTTCCGGGTGAGCGGGAGCCCCGATGCGGCGCTCGGCGCGCTCAGGGACCGAGGCGTGGCCGGCGAGGACGCTTTCGCGGTAGGCGCCCGGGTCACCGTGCCGCTACACGAGCACGCGGCGGCCGACGCGCTGGCCGCGATCGAGAGCGAGCACCTGCACGTGTCGGAGATCGCCAGCCGGATCCCAACCCTCGACGACGTCTACCTACACCTGACCGGCGAGCGCATGGCGCATGCCGGCTGATCACCACTACGCAAAGAGAGGAAATTTCAGATGTCCGCTATCGCAGAAGCCGGGTCGATTGCCCTGCCCGCTCCGGGCCGCGCGCGGCCCGCCGGGGTCCTGCTCACGCTCGCCAGCCGGCGGGCGTCGCTGACGTCCAAGACCCCCCGCCAGATCGCCGTACCGCTCCTCGGACCGGTGCTGCTCGCGCTGGTCGTGGCGCCGGCGCTCAAGGTCGCCACCGGCGGCCTTCACTCCCACATCGATTACACCTCGTTCGTCGGCGTCGGCGCCGTCGGTCTGGTGATCCCGCTCAGCTGCATCTTCGCTGGGCTGAGCGTGCTGGTCGACCGGCACTCGGGGGCCCAGCGGGAGCTGCTGGCCGCTCCCGTTCCCCGCGCCTATCTCGTGCTCGGCAACCTGATCGTGGCGATCGGACTGGCCGCGTTGCAGGTAGCGGTGCTGATCGGGCTGTCGGCGCTCCGGGGCGGGACGTTTCACATCACCGGCGCCGGCGTCGCCTGGTTCGTCGCCGCCGCGCTGCTCTTCACCGTGTTCATGTACGGCGTGGCTGAGACGCTGGCCAGCCGGGTGACCAAGCAGGAGGATTACGTCGGCGCCACGCCCGCCGTGGCGATCCTGCCCTTCTTCTTCGCCGGCGCGCTGTTCCCGATTGGCGCCATGCCGGCGGTGCTCACCGCGATCGCGAAGGTATTTCCGCTCACCCACGCGCTGGCGCTGATGCGCTACGGGTTCATCGACCCAAGCGGCAAGGGTCTGCACGACATCTGGGGCATGCACAACGTCACCGGCGAGGCGTGGCTCAGCCTAGCCGTGGTCGCGCTTTGGGCAGTGGCGCTCACGGCCATCTCGATTCGTGTGTTCTCGCGCTCGGCGGTGAGCTGACATGGACCGCAAGACAGAGATATCCGACCACTTCATGCACGCCGGCGCGGGGACCAGCGTGGCGCTCGCGTGGGTGGGTCTGATCCCCGGGGTGTTCCCGTTCCTGGCCCTGACCGTCCTGGTCGGCGTCGTGCTGGTGCTCCCGCTGGTGGTGCTGGGGCTCGCCGCAGCGACCGTTGCGGCGCCGTCGTACGCGGCGTGGCGGTTCATCGGTTGGGGTCGCCGGCGGATGAGCGCGCGCCGGGGCCGCCGGCGGATGAGCGCGCGGCGGGGCCGGGATGAGCGCCGCCAGGAGCGAACGCCCGAGCCGACGCCGGTGCCGGCTCCCTACTCGGGCATGTGCTAGGGGCCTGAGATGGACACCACCCCGAGAACAGGCCGCCGGTCCACCATCGCCGTGGTTCCGCAGCGGCGGCGCGCGTTGCGGACGATGTTCAACTGGTGGTGGAACCTCGATCGCCGCCAGCACATCGCGCAGTTGGGCAGCCAGGATCGCCTTCACCCGCTGAACGAGGCGTTTGTGGTGGATGCGATGGCCCGCCAGCTCGAGGAGATCCGCAACCTGCCGGAGTTCGCTGGCTGACGGCGGGGTGGTCGCTCGCGTCGCGGGATTGTCAGCGGCGCGGGGGGCCACCCGCGGCCAGCGCCGGCCACAGCGCATCGACGATCGCCTCGGACCAACCAGGCCCGGGCCGGCCCTGGGCGAAAACCGCCCCGAACAGCGCTCCCAGCAGGAGGTCGAGCACGCGCTCGACGTCGACGTCAGCGCGGATCTCGCCGCGATCGATCCCCGCCTGGATCACCTCGGCCACCATCTCGCGCTGGGGGATGACCATGCGCTCGCGGAACAGCTCCAGCAGCGTCGGGTTGTAGGGCTCCTCCATAAGCAGCGTGCCAGCCAGCGACATGCCGTAGTTGCGGCGCACGCTGTCGAGGTGCGCGATCAGGACGCGGCGGGCGTCCGCACCGGCGGCCCGCTTGACCGGCTGGCGCAGCGTCTGGATCGCGGCGCTCACGAGGTCCGCCTTGTCGCGGTAGCGCCGGTACACCGTGGTGCGCGCGACGCCGGCCTCTCGCGCCACCGCATCGATGGTCAACCGGTCATAGCCCTGCTCGCGGAGCAGGCGATGCGCCGTCTCAAGGATCAGCCGGTCGGCTTCTGGGTCCATCCGCGCGCCCGGCCGGCGCGGCTCCCGCGCTTCTTTCGATTCCAAGAACAATCAGTCTACATCTCGCATCGATGTGTATCGAAGCGCTACGCTCTGTAGCGCTACAAGGTGTAGCGCTAACTCTCAGATTGCGAGGAGATACAGATGGGAAATTTGGATCTGACCGGCGCCACCGCGATCGTCACCGGCGGATCGCGGGGCATCGGTCCCTATATCGCGGAAGCGCTAGCCGGCCAAGGAGCCAGGGTCGCGCTAGTCGCGCGCAGCGAGTCAGAGCTCGAGGCCAACGCGCGGAGGCTTGCCGATGCCGGCGGCGAGGTGATCGCAGTGCCCGCCGACATCACCTCAGCGCGGGCGCGACGCGAGCTGATCGAAGCCGTGGAGCGGCGGCTCGATCCGGTGGACATTCTCGTCAACAACGCCGGCGGCGACCTTCAGCG
Organism: Solirubrobacterales bacterium; assembly: GCA_019244395.1. GTDB lineage: Bacteria > Actinomycetota > Thermoleophilia > Solirubrobacterales > Solirubrobacteraceae > Palsa-465. The sequence goes on from JAFASQ010000152.1 coordinate 34,822, forward strand.
CGAGTTCCACAATCTGACCGAGGAAGAGGTACAAGGCCTGCTCGAGCTCAACCTGACGAGCGCCGTGCTGCTGACGAGACTGGTCCTCCCGGGGATGCTCGGGCGTGGGCGCGGCCACGTGGTGAACGTATCCTCGATGGCCGGTCGGGTCTCGTTCCCGTACACCGAGGCCTACGCGGCCGCCAAGGACGGCCTGATCGGGTTCACGCGCGTGCTCCGGGCCGACTACCGCCGCCGCGGCGTCAGCGCCTCGACGCTGATCCTCGGCCCGGTAGGGGAGGCAGGAGTCGGCGCCCGCACCGCCGAGGAGGTCGGGATCAAGCTCCCCCCGGTGGGTTTGGTCTCACCGGCCAAGATCGGCAAGGAGACCGTCCGCGCGATCCGCCGGGACAAGCGCGAACTTGTCGTGCTTCCGGGACCCGGAAAGCTGCTCCGCGCGGTCATGGACCGCTCCCCGGGCCTCGGCCCGGCGATCAACCGCGTCAGCGGCACCAGCAGGACGATGCGGACCGTGGTCGAGTACCGTGAGCGCGAGGCGCGCTTGGCGGCCGCCGGCCGCGGCGCACGCCAACGGCGCACGGCGGGGGAGACCTGGTGATTGGACCGCCGGGCGCGGATTCCCCGCCGCGGCCTTCCGAGGCATCGTCCGGAGGACGCCGAGCTAAGCGAGGTCCGGATCCGTGTGCATGACGCGCCACGCCGTCGGCTCCTCGGGGGATGTGGCGCGTCAAGCACACCAGGGGGCAACTGACGCGCCACAGCCGCCCGCGGCGAGGACGAGTGGCGCGCCGTGCACCCTGACCCAGCCCGAACTCGACGCCCGCCACCCGCCGGGCAGGAACTCGACGCCCGCCACCGGCGGGCAGGAACTCGACGCCTGCCACCGGCGGGCAGGAACTCGACGCCCGCAACCGGCCGCCCAGGAACTCGACGCCCGCCACCGGTTTCTCCCCTCGGCTTAACGAATGCTTACAGCAGTTGACAGCAAGAAGCGCCATTACGTAACATAGATGAAACGCTACATTACAGTCACGAATCGAATGAAGGGATCTCGATGAGCGTTTCATCTTCAACGCAGAATGGTCGGGCGTCGTCCGGCGCCGGATCGGTTCGGAACAAGGTCGTGGTTGTGACCGGCGCCAGCGGCGGGCTGGGGCTCGAGACGGCCAGGCAGCTGGCGAGCCAGGGCGGCGAGGTCGTGATGATCGGCCGGAACCGCGATCGCAGCGAGGCGGCGCGATCGCAGGTCGCGCGTGTCGCCACCGGCAAGCCGCCCGTGCTGATGCTCGCCGACGTCTCCGTGCAGGCCGACGTCCGGCGGGTGGCCGACGAGGTCCGCCGCCGCTACGACCACGTCGACATCCTGATCAACAACGCGGGCAGCGCCTTCAATCGCCGCGA
>JAFASQ010000002.1 GCA_019244395.1 Solirubrobacterales bacterium
CTGGCCGTGATCCCGGTGGTCCCGGGCGGAGGCTCTGGAACCGCTGGCCGTGATCCCGGGGGTCCCGGGCGGAGGCTCTGGAGCCGCTGGCCCGTCGGCGAGCGGCCTCGCCCGGGCCCCAGCCGGGCGCCGAACCGCATCAGCTCCCTGACCCGGCCAGCGGCGGACGCGGGTGCCTCGGCTCGTACAGGCCCAGCTCGACCCCACCGGGCAGCTTGATTGCCGTCACCAACCCCCACCGTTCCTCACCGATTGGGCGCGAGAACTCGACCCCCTTGGCCGCGAGCTCGGCGACGGTGGCGTGGATGTCGTCACACATCAGGTAGAGCTCATGTCGGCCCGCGCCGTCGGTCGGATGCGCCGCGACCTCGGCCGGGGGCAGCGCGAAGATGAGCCAGCCGTGGCCCGCGTCGACGGCGGGAAGGTCCAGCACATCCTTGAAAAACGCGCGAACGCCGTCGGCGTCGGCGCTATGGATGATCGCGTGCGCCCCGGTGATCACGTCATGCCGCCGCGCATCACGCCGCCGAGCCGAGCGTCGAGGAGACCTCGATCTTCGTCGCCACGCGGCCGCGCACTTCGGTTGTGAACTCGGTGGTTCCGGCGGCGCCACCGAGGTCCGGGGTCCTGATGCCGGAGGCGATCGTCTCGAGCGCCGCCTCGTAGATCGCGCGCGAGGCGCGCTCGGCGGCGGCGCCGTGGCGGTCGGCGGCATGACGGAGCAGCGCGCCGCAGGCGAGGATCATGGCCAGCGGGTTGGCCACGTCCTTGCCCTCGAGGGCCGGCGCGGTCCCGTGGGGAGCCTCGGCCATAGCGACGGTCGTCTCGTAGTCCTGGTTGAAGGCGAGCAGGACGGACTCGGCGCCGGCGATCGAGCCGAACATCGGCAGCACCAGGTCCGATAGGCAGTCGCCATCGCGGTTGAGCGCCGGGATGACGAGCGGGACGTCGGTCGCCCCCGACAGCAGGCCGGCGTAGGTGGCGTCGATCAGGACCGGCTGGTAGGCGATTTGCGGGTGGCGCGCAGCGGCATGATCCAGCTCCTCCTTGAGCATGCCCTCGTACACGGGGGAGACCGTCCACTTCGGGCCGCCGTAGACACGGGCGTTCATCTTCTCGGCGGTGCGAAAGGAGTATTCGGCCACGGCGCGGCAGGTCGAGCGCGTGATCTTCTCGGTGCGGTAGGCGATCTCCGACGGCGAGCCGGTCTCGCCTTCGCGCCACTGCGTGGCCCCGTAAGCATCGTCGACGGCCATGCGCACGACCGAGATCGGATAGTGGACGCCGGCGACCGGCGGGACGCCCGGGAGGCGTCGGCCGGTACGGACGATCACCTTGCCGTCGACCTCCTCGCGCAGGATCCGGTTGGGCGAGCCGACGTCGTCGGGTCCCTCGGGAGTGATCGTGGCCGCCTTCAGGCCCAGGCTCTCCTCCTGCATGGCACGCGCCGCTTCAATGACCACCCGATTCGACGTGGCGCGGCGATTCGAAAGAGACAGGTCGAACCGTTGAAGCTCGAGGTCCAGCCCGAGCAGGCCCGGGTCGAGGAGGCGCACCGACTGCTCGAGCAGCTCCTGCCCGGTCTGGTCGCCCTCGAGCACGACGATCTTGACCGTCTCGGCCATGCCGCCCGGACCATAGCCGACATGGCCGGTCTGGCCCATCGCGTTCGCGCCACGGAGAGGTTTCGCGGCGCGCGCAACGGGAACAGTCTGGCGGGCGCCCCCGGGGCAAGTGACACGCAGGGGAGCGCGGTCGATGCGGTAACCCGCGGGCTGCTCGGCGAGTCTCCCGAACTGATGAGAAGAACAAGTGACGACCCGACCCTCGCCGGCTCGCTCCGCCCTCGCGGCCCCGTCCAGCTCACGGTTACCACGCGCCACGAGGCCGGGGCCACGATCCTGACCGTGACAGGCGAACTCGATGTCCTCACGGCCCCGAGGCTCAGCGTGCCCCTCGACGACGTTATCCGACGCGACGGAGACGACGTCGTGATCGATCTGAGCGGCGCCGGCTTCATCGACTCGCTCGGCTTGCGCACGCTGCTGAGCGCTCAGCGCCGCCTCGCGCGCCGGTCGCGCTCCCTCACCGTGGTGTGCGGCAAGGGCCCGGTGCGCCGCGCGATCGAGCTGGCCAGGCTTGCCGGCGCGCTCGGGCTGGTCTGGAGCCTCGACGACTACCGGCTTCGCCGCTCTAGCCGCTCAGGGTGAGGGCGCGCCGGCCGGCACCAGCTCGTCCTGCCGCTCCGCCAGGGCGGCGATGACGATCGCGAGATGCTCGTCGAAGTCCACCCCGAGCTCCTCGGCGCCGCGCTGCAGCTCCTCTCGGTTCACGGCCGCGGCGAAGCTCGGCTGCTTGAGCTTCTTCTTGACCGACTTCGGCGTCATGCCCTGCAAGCGCTCGGGCCGGACGTAGGCCACAGCGAGCACGAACCCCGACAGCTCGTCGACCGCGTACAGAGCCTTCTCCATCGGCGAATCACGGGAGACACCCAGGAAATCGGCATGGGAGGCCACCGCCCGCACCAGCTCGGGTGGATAGCCCCGCGCCTCGAGCTCGCGAAGGGCATAGCGGGGATGGCCGTCCTCCAGATTGGGATAGCGCTCGTAGTCGAGGTCGTGGAGCAGCCCGGTCAATCCCCACAGCTCGACGTCACCCCCGAAGCGAGGAGCGTAGGCCCGCATCGCGGCTTCCACCGCCAGCATGTGGCGGCGCAGCGAATCCGACTCGGTCCATTCACAAAGGAGGTCCCAGGCCTCCTGGCGCGAAATCTGAACCTGCATGGACGGGAGCCTAGCTGAGCGTCCGCAGGTCGTTGGTCGGCAGCCCGCCGGCGTGTCAGCGGACGGGGAGATCACCATCCGTCGCGCGAAACCCCGATCGACCGGGGCGACGACGCCGCCGACCCGACAAGGTACTCTGCGGCCTCCTATGGAAAAGTTCGTGATCGAGGGCGGGGTGCCCCTGTCGGGCACCATCACTGCCGCCGGCAACAAGAACGGGGCGCTGCCGATCGTTGCAGCGTGCCTGCTGACAGACGACGAAGTGATCCTCCGCAACGTCCCCCGAATCCGGGACGTGGAGGCGATGACCCTGCTGCTCGAGCAACTCGGAGCGCGCGTCCAGTGGCTCGGGCCGGGCGAGGTGTCGATCGACAGCTCGACGGTCGAGAGCTGCGAGGTGGACCAGGAACTGGCCGAGCGCATCCGGGCCTCGTTCCTGCTTGCCGGGCCGCTGCTGGCTCGCTTCGGCCAGGCACGCATGCCGCCACCCGGCGGGGATGTGATCGGGCGGCGGCGCCTGGACCCGCACCTCGACGCCTTCCGGGCGCTGGGTGCCTCGGTCGAGGAGGATCGCGGTCATATCAAGCTCGAGGCTCCCCTGGGACTCCGGCCGTGTGACTTCCTGATGGACGAGCCGTCGGTGATGGCAACCGAGAATGCTCTGATGGCCGCCGCCCTGACCCGCGGTCCGACCGTCATCCGCAATGCCGCCTCCGAGCCGCACGTGCAGGACCTCGCGCGCATGTTGGTGGCGATGGGCGCGCAGATCGACGGGATCGGCTCCAACGTGATGACCGTCCACGGAGTCGGCAGGCTGCGGGGATGCACTCACGGGATTGCCCCCGACCACATCGAGATCGGGTCGTTCATGGCGCTGGCCGGTGTCACCGGCGGCGAGTTGGTGGTCAGGGACACCGTGCCGGAGGACCTCCGCATGATCCGGCTGGTGTTCGAACGTCTCGGCCTCAGAACCGAAGTCCGGGGCGCGGACGTGATCGTCCCCGGCAACCAGCGCCTCGTGATCCGCAACGACGCCGGGGAGTACATCCCGAAGGTGCAGGACGGCCCCTGGCCCGCTTTCCCGGCTGACCTGACCAGCGTGGCGCTGGCGCTGGCCACCCAGGCAGAGGGCTCAGTGATGATCCACGAGTGGATGTTCGAGAACCGGCTGTTCTTCGTGGACAAGCTCGTGCTGATGGGTGCGTCGATCACGATCTGCGACCCCCACCGCGCGATGGTCGTCGGGCCCCGACGGCTGACCGGCCAGCGTGTCGATTCGCCGGACATCCGCGCGGGCATGGCGATGCTGATCGCTGCGCTGGCGGCCGAGGGCGTCACCGAGATCGGCAACGTCCGCCACATCGATCGTGGCTACGAGCGCATCGACGAGCGGCTGCGCGATCTCGGCGCGCGGATCGAGCGCGAGGATGACGTGCCCGTCGCGGTCTGAAGGCCCCCGGCGCCCGGTCAAGCCGAAATCCTCCTGAACGGCAGACCGTAGATGGTCGATCGCATTCCCAGCGGAACGCGAGACTTCCTGCCCGACGAGATGCGCGAGCTGCGCGCGATGACCGATCGCATGCGGGCGGTGTTTGAGCGCGCCGGCTACGGCGAGGTGTACACGCCGGCGCTCGAGTACGAGGCCACCTTCACCCGCGCTCACCTGGATTGGGGCCCAACCGCCCGGCCCGCCTACCGGGTGTTCGACGAGCACGGAAACGTGCTGGTGCTCCGCTCCGATATGACGGTCCCGATCGCCCGGCTCGTCGCGACCCGTTACCACGACGCCGAGCCGCCGCTGCGCTTCTGCTACTTCGCCCACGCTTACCGGGGCGTCCGGCCGCAGCGGGGACAGTCCCGAGAGTTCCTCCAGGCCGGGATCGAGCTGATCGGTGCCGAGAGCCCGGACGGCACCGTCGAGGTCCTGACCGTCCTGTGCGACGCTCTCGACGCGGCCGGACTGCAGACTTACCGAGTCGGGCTCGGCGACGCCGCACTCTACCCGGCTCTACTGGATCGGCTGAACATCCAAGACCAGGAGCGCCGCGAGCGCATCCTCACCGAGCTGGCGAACGGCGACTTCGTCGGCCTCCAGGACGAGATCGGCGCGCTCGGCATCGACGACGAGGACGCGAGGCTGCTCCTCGAGGTGCCGCAGGCCCGCGGCGGCCCCGAGGTGCTTCAGGCCCTGTCCGACCCGCTGCAGCACGCCGTGACGGGAATGCGCGCTGTGCACACGCTGCTCGCTCCCGAGGTGGCCGACCGGATCATCTTCGACCTCGGCCTGGTGCGCGGCCTTGGCTACTACACCGGTGCTGTGTTCCAGGTCTACGACCCGGCCCATGGCGTCCCGATCGGCATTGGCGGCCGATACGACGAGCTTCTGGGGCACTTCGGGCGTCCGCTCCCGGCCGTCGGCTTCTCCCTCAACGTGGAGCGAATGCACATCGCGCTGACCAGCGAGGAGCGCCGGAAGTGAGCGACCTCCGGATTGCCGTTCCGCGGGGAGCCTTGTTCACGAGCACCCTGGACCTCCTCGACCGGCTCGGGGTCTCCACCAAGGACGTCCGCGAGAACGACCGAAAGCTCCTGTTCGAGAGCGCCGGCATCATCACCATGCGTCCCTCCGACGTCCCCACGTACGTCGAGGCCGGGGCCGCCGACCTGGGTATCACCGGCAAGGACGTGCTGCTCGAGCAGTCAGAGCGCGAGCTCTACGAGCTCGTCGACCTCGACTACGGACACTGCACGATGGTGCTCGCCACGGTCGCCGGCAAGGACCCTGCGGCCGAGGCGCTTCGGCGCCTCGGCGTGATGCGCATCGCCACTAAATACCCGCGGACCGCGACGCGGCACTTCCTCGAGACCGGGCGTCAAGCGGAGATCGTCGAGGTCAAGGGCTCGGTCGAGCTCGCGCCGCTCACCGGCCTGGCCGAAGGCATCGTGGACCTGACCGCGAGCGGCGCCACGCTGCGGGAGAACGGGCTCGTAGCACGCGAGGAGATCGCCCGCAGCACGGCCCGCCTGATCGCGAACCCGGTGTCGCACAAGCTGAAGGCGCGGGCGATTGACGCGCTGCTAGAGCGGCTCGATGCAATGTGAGCGCCTGACCGCCGGCGAGGACCCGGCGCAGACGGCCGCTGCGCTGCGCGCCTTGATCCCCGCGCCCGAATCGGTGCGCGACGGCGTGACCGGCATTATCGCCTCGGTCCGGTCGGGAGGGGATGACTCGCTGCGCCACTACACGCGCAGGTTCGATACGGCCGGGAGCGAGCCGCTGCCGCTCGTCGTCTCTGAGGAGGAGCTCGACGCCGCGGCGGCCGCCCTGGATCGCGACGTCGAGCACGGGCTCCTTCGCGCAATCGAGAACGTCGAGGCGGTAAGCAGCGGTTGGCGGAGCCGCCTGACGGAGTCGGTAGAGCTCGGGTCAGGCCGCGTCGTGCTGCGCCACGCACCGGTCGCCCGCGCCGCCGTCTACGTTCCCGGTGGTCGGGCGCCGTACCCGAGCACGGTGGTGATGGGAGTGGTTCCGGCCAGGTCGGCCGGTGTCGAGCACATCGCGGTATGTGCGCCGCCGCGCCAGGATGGTGACGTCGACCCGGTCATCCTGGCCGCGTGCCGGCTTACCGGCGCCTCGGCGGTCTACCGGATGGGCGGCGCACACGCGATCGCCGCGCTCGCCTATGGGACCGATTCGGTCATCCCGGTCGACGTCATCGTCGGACCGGGCAACCTCTACGTCCAGGAGGCCAAGCGGCAGGTGTTCGGCCAGGTCGGGATCGACGGGTTCGCCGGGCCCAGCGACCTTCTCGCGCTCGCCACCGACGGCGCCGACGCCGGGACTCTGGCGCTCGACTTGCTTGCCCAGGCCGAGCACGGACCCGGCACCCTGGTCATCGCCGTTTCCGACGCACCCGATCTCCTGAGCGCGCTCGAGGTCTCGCTGAGCGAGGGGGAGGCGACGGGCGCGGTGGCGTGCCTGGTCGCCACATCCGATCTCGAGCAGGCTCTGGCGGTGGCGCAGGCGTTCGCGCCCGAGCACCTGCAGCTCATCGGCGCCCGCGCCGAGGCACTCGCTGACCGTGTCACAACCGCCGGATGCCTGTTCGTCGGGGCGAATGCGGGCACGGCGTTCGGCGACTACATCGCCGGGTCCAACCACATCCTGCCCACGAACGGCGCGGCCCGCTTCGCGTCCGCGCTCAGCCCTAATCACTTCGTTCGGCGCTTCAGCGAAGTGCACATCGACGATGCGGCCGAGCTCGCGAATTCGGCCGCACCGCTGGCCCACGCAGAGGGTTTCGAGCTGCATGCGCGGTCGATGGAGGCACGCATCCGGGAGAATGGCTCGCGATGAGCCGCCGCGCCGAGATCGACCGAACGACCGCCGAGACCGAGATACATGTCAGCCTCGAGCTCGATGGGGGCGGCGCCGGGGAGCGTGACACGGGGGTCGGGTTCTTCGACCACATGCTCGACCTGCTGGCCCGCCATGGGCACATTGACCTGGTCGTTCGGGCCCAGGGCGATCTCGACACCGGCGCCCATCACACCGTGGAGGACGTTGGGATCTGCATCGGGCAGGCCCTCGATGAGGCCCTGGGTAACCGCGCGGGCATCAACCGGTTCGGCCAGGCCACGGTGCCGATGGACGAGGCCCGCGCGTCGTGCGCGATCGACATCTCGGGCCGCGGCCTGTGCGCCTTCGACGCGAGGTTGCCGCCCGGCGCGAGCGGCAACTTCGATCACGAGCTGACCGAGGAGTTCTTCCGCGCGCTGGCGCTGAACGCCAGGTTGACCCTGCACCTGACGGTCGAGCGCGGCACCAACGCCCACCACATGATCGAGGCGTCGTTCAAGTCGCTGGCGCGCGCGCTGCGGAGCGCGGTGGCCCTCGACCCGAGCGAGCACGGCGTCCCCAGTACCAAGGGGACACTGGTATGACCCGCCTCGCGGTCATCGACTATGGGATGGGCAATCGCCGCTCGGTGCAGAAGGCGCTCGAGCACGTCGGCGCTGAAACCGAGATCACCCGCGACCGCGACGAGCTGCGCGCCGCTGACGGACTGGTGCTGCCTGGGGTGGGCGCGTTTCCCCAGGGGATGCGCAACCTCCGGGAGCTCGGGCTGGCCGAGCTGATTCAGGAGCGCGTCGCCCAGGGCGTGCCGCTGCTCGGCATCTGCCTCGGGATGCAGCTGCTGTTCGACTCCTCCGAGGAGATGGGCGGCGCGGCGGGGCTTCGCCTGATCCCCGGGGAGGTGAAGCGCTTGAACGCCGGCGGTCTGCGCATGCCGCACATCGGCTGGAACGAGGTGCGCCTTGCGCGCGCGTCGCCGCTGACCGCCGAGCTGCCCGCAGCCGGTTGTCCGTTCTACCACGTGCACTCGTTCGCGGCCTGGCCGGACGATCCGGACGCGGTGATCGGCACCACCGAGTACGGCGAGCGGTTCGTGACGATGGTGAACCGCGACGCGGTGTTCGGCGTCCAGTTCCATCCCGAGAAGTCCTCGCGGCACGGGCTGCGCATGCTCCAGGGGTTCGTGGGGGTGTGCGCGAGCCTGGTCGGTGCGAGCGCATGATCCTGCTGCCCGCCGTCGACATCCTCGAGGGCAAGGCGGTCCGGCTGGCCCGGGGGGAGTTCGACCAGAGGACCGTGTATGACGCCGATCCGCTCGACGCAGCGCGGCGCTGGGTCGAAGGCGGCGCCCACAGCCTGCACGTGGTCGACCTCGACGGCGCGCGGAGCGGCGCGCCGGTCAACCTGGAGCACGTCAGGCGGATCACGGCTGGGGTGCCCGTTCCGGTGCAGGTGGGCGGCGGCCTGCGCACGATCGAGTCGGTCAGGGAGGCGATCAGCGCGGGCGCGGCGCGCGTGCTGCTCGGCACTGCCGCCTATCAAGACATCGACTTCCTCGACGAGGCGGTAGCCGAGTTCGAGGATCGCGTGGTGGTGTCGGTCGACGTGCGGGGCGGCCGCGTGGCGGCGGCCGGATGGACCGAGCAGACCGACATCCCACTCGAGGTCGTGATCGAGCACCTGAACGCCCGCGGCATCCGCCGATTCGTGTACTCGAGCATCGATCGCGACGGGATGCTCCAGGGCCCCGATCTGGACGGAGCCCGGCGAGTCGCCGAGAGCGTGCGGGGCACCTACACGTACTCGGGCGGCGTCTCGTCGCTCGACGACCTGCGCGCGTTGGTCGAGCTGCGGCAGGTCAATCTCAGCGGCGTGATCGTCGGTAAGGCGCTGTACGAGGGCAGGTTCACGGTCGGCGAGGCCCAGGCCGTGCTCGCGGGCCACTGAATGCACTACAAGCGGGTGATTCCCTGCCTGGATGTCGACGCCGGCCGCGTGGTCAAGGGCGTCGGGTTCGTCGATCTGCGTGACGCCGGCGACCCGGTGGAGCTGGCCTGCCGCTACGACGACGCGGGTGCCGACGAGCTCGTGTTCCTCGACATCACCGCGACCTCGGACAAGCGCGAGACGGTCGTCGACTTGGCCCGCCGGACCGCCAACGATGTGTTCATCCCGTTCACGATCGGCGGCGGCATCCGCTCGGTCGCCGATGGGCAGGCGGTGCTCGACGCGGGGGCCGACAAGCTCTCGGTCAACTCCGCCGCGCTGGCCCGGCCCGAACTGATCGAGGAGCTGGCGGCGGTGTTCGGCGCCCAGTGCGTGGTCCTGGCGATCGACGCCAAAACCCGCGGCGCCTCGTCGTGGGAAGCCTACGTGGCCGGCGGGCGCACCCCGACGGGGCGCGACGCGGTGCAGTGGGCGCGAGAAGGCGTGGAGCGAGGAGCGGGGGAGATCCTGCTCACCAGCATGGACCGCGACGGCACAAACGCCGGCTACGACCTAGCGCTGACGGCGGCCGTGGCCGGCGCCGTGGGGGTGCCGGTAATCGCATCCGGCGGAGCGGGCCGCCTGGAGCATCTGAGCGCCGCCGTCCAGGCCGGCGCAGACGCCGTCCTGTGCGCGTCGATCTTCCACTACGCACAGCACACGGTGGCCGAGGCGAAGGCACAGCTGGCCTCGGACGGCGTGGCGGTCCGGCCGGTGGACACGTCAGGCAGCCGCCCGCAAGGCGCGGAATCCACGCCCTAGCTCGGTGAACCTGCGGTAACTATGTCGGCCCGGATGATTCGGCCGCGCTCAGGCGGCCTCTTCCACGTATCCGGCGGCGGCGCACGCATCGCAGTACGCGGCAGGCGGGACGCGGGGCTCATAACAGCCAGGACGGCAGCACGTAGATGACCGCTTCGGCCGACCCCGACCGATGCGAGCGGCTGCGGCGTCCTTGAGCTCCTCGCGCATGCGATCAAGCTCCGCCGCGTGCTCCGCGCAGAACCTACGGCCCGGCACGGCCGACTCCTGGCAGTGGCTTCCACTACGACAACGCATAGACGCTCAAGGATAGCAGGAAGCTCTCGAACGCACGTTCCCTGCGAGCTTCATTGCACGCCATATGCGGGGATTTTGTGTTGACGGCTGCGAGCGCCGTGTTCGGATTAAGTTAGCGCTCCGGCAACGACGGTGCTCACTGATGCTTAGGCAGCATCTGATAGAGCATCGTATAACCGCTGAGATACACGGCCCCGTTGTCGGCCACCACCGGGTTGAACGCCCCATCGTGGAAGAGGAACACGCGACGGCCTGTCCGCGCGTCGAGACCCACGGTCGTCTTGCTCGCGAGGTCGGAGTAGTACACGACACTGCCCACGATGGTCCCCGAGCCCGAGATCTTCCCGCCGGACGGGTGGCGCCAGCGGATCGCGCCCGTCCGGGCGTCGAAGGCGTAGAAGTTCCCGTCGTAGGAGCCGAGGTATACGGTCGGGCCGAGACCCGGGGTGTCCTGGACGGCGGCCGAGGCATACACATAGGCGCCGGTTCCGGTGGCCCAGGCCAGCTGGCCGGTCCTGGCGGCGAACGAGTACACCCGGCCGTCGGTGTTGCCCATGTAGACGCGACCGAAGGCGACCGCCGGCGTCGAGTAGAAGTTGCCCGAGCCGAAGCCGAAATCCGCCCCGCTGGTGTTGACGGCCCAAATCTTGTGGCCGGTGGCGGCGTTCAACGCGTATGCCCGCCCGGAGTAGTCGCCGATGTACAGGATCCCGTTCGACAGCGCGGGGCCACCCTTAACCGCGCCGCTCGCGTGGTAGGTCCAATTCACGTGTCCGGTGGTTGCGTCGAGCGAGTACACGGTGCCGCTCTGGTCGCCGAAATAGACCGCGTTGCCCCAGGCGATCGGCGAGGACTCGGTCCCGGGTGGCATCGGCTTCGACCAGACGACCCGGCCGGTCTTCATCGAGAGGGCGACGAACAGGCCGTTGCCCGGCACCTGCGTCTGCGTCGCGTTGCGGTTGGTCGAGAGCAGCGCCACATACATCAGCCCCTGCCTGACCCCGAGTGCGGGTGAGGCCGCCGCCAGCGTACCCACCTTGGTTTCCCACAGCTTCCGGCCGGTCCGCTTGTCGAGCGCCTTGGCCGAGCCGTCGTCGTCGATCAGGTACAGGCTGTTCTGGTACATCACCGGCGGGAACTCGAGCAGCGCGTAGTCCTCGAAGCGCCAGCCCACCTGTAGCGGCGGCCCGGGCGCCTTCGAACCCGGGAAAGCATGCGTACGCTCGGCGTCGAAGCCGTAGCGGGGCCAGGCGAAGGTGTCGACGAGCACCGGCGTCTGGGTAGGCGGCGCAGTCGTCGTGGTCGTCGGCTGCGTGAACTCGACGTTCGGGTGGGAGACGTTGTGGGGCGCGTTAGCCAGGAGGACCGTCACCGCGCCTCCCAGCATCACCAGCAGGACCACCACGGCGACGAGCCCCCGCCGCAGCCAACGACGCCGCGAACCGGGACTCGGCATGCCGATCATGCTAGCCAGAGGGGCGGATTTCTCCCCCGGGCGGGAAGATGCCGCGGTGGACGTGCGCGACCCAGCCGAGTTGTTCGAGTGCGTCCGGGCGCTGCCGGCAGCCAAGCCGCTGCTGGCCCACCTGGACGAGGGCGCCGGTGTGCACCTGGCCGGTGGTGCCGTTCGGGATCTCCTGCTGGGCGGGGCACCCTTCGACCTCGACCTGGTGGTCGAGGGCGACGCCTCCGCCTTTGCCGCGGCTTTGGGCGGTGAGTTCAAGGCGCACGACCGCTTCGGGACCTCCACGGTGGTGCTGGACGGCTTCGCCTACGACATCGTGCGCGCCCGGCGCGAGACGTATGCCCGGCCGGGGGCGTTGCCGGACGTGGAGCCGGCGCGACTCGACGAGGATCTGCGCCGGCGCGACTTCACCGTGAACGCGATGGCAATCGCGCTCGCCGGCGAGTCGCCGGGCAAGTTGAGCGCCGTGGCGCAGGCGCTCGAGGACCTCGGCGCCCGCCGGCTCCGCGTGCTGCATGACGCGAGCTTCATCGACGATCCGACCCGCCTGTTCCGCCTGGCGCGGTACGCGACCCGGCTCGGCTTCGAAATCGAGCCGCATACCCGAGCGCTGGCCATCGACGCGGTCGACGGTGGCGCCGTAGGGACGGTGAGCGGGTCGCGCCTCGGCGCCGAGTTGAGGCTGCTGGCGCGGGAGCGCGACGCCGTGCATGCGTTGATCGGCCTGCGCGAGCTCGGGCTTGATCGTCCGCTTCATCCTGGCTTTGGCCTGCACGACGAGGCGCTCGCCCGGCGCGCGCTGGCGCTGCTCGCGGCTGACGCGCGGCCGGATCGGCTGGTGCTGGCGCTGGCCTCGCGGGGCGTGCCGGGGCGAGAGCTGCCGGCCCTGCTCGACTGGCTCGCCTTCGAGGCCGGCGATCGCCAGGCCATTGTCGCCGCCGCCACGCGCGCCGAGGAGCTCGCCCGCGCGCTGGCCGGTGCGGAGAGTCCGTCTGAGATCGCCGCCGCGGCGGCGGGCGCGCCGGTCGAGCTGGTGGCGCTGGCGGGCGCGCTCGGGCCCGAGGGCCAAGCCCGCGAGTGGCTCGACCACCTGCGCCACGTGCGGCTCTCGATCGACGGCCGCGATCTGCTCGCCGCCGGCGTGCCCGAGGGTCCCGCGATCGGGCGCGGGCTACGCGCCGCACTGGCCGCCAAGCTGGATCGCCGCGCGTGCGACCGCCGGCAGGAGCTCGCCGAGGCGTTGCGGGCTGCCTGGAGCGCTCCGCAGTAGCCTGATCGGCGTGCCCCAGCTGAGATTGCCCGAGCCGTTCTATGCGCGCGGTGAGCACCTGGCGATCGACCTGCCGGGAGCGCACGCGCTGTTCACCACCCGCCGGGGAGGTTTCTCGGTTGGGCCGTACGCCAGTCTCAACCTCGGTCGTCTGACTGACGACCGGCCCGAGGCGGTGCAGCGCAACCGGGCCAAGCTGCTCGATCTCCTCGGGGTTCCACCGGCCCACATCCGGCAGATCCACGGCACGTTCGTACGCAGGATCACCGCACTGCCGGCCGCGGGTGTGGCGCCGCTTCCCGACGAAGGCGTCGAGCTGCCGGAGGCCGATGGCCAGGCAACGCCGTTGCGCGACGTGGCTCCCATGGTGCTGGTGGCGGACTGCCTGCCGGTCGCGCTGGCCGGGCGTGGGGACGGCCGGGGCAGCGCGGGGGCGGTGGCGATGCTCCACGTAGGATGGCGCGGGCTGGCCGGCGGGATCGTCGCGCAGGGCGTGCGCGCGGTCCGCGAGCTCGGCGTCGATGGGCCGCTCGAGGCGGCCATCGGGCCGGGCGCCGGCGTTTGCTGCTATGAGGTGGGCGAGGAGGTGCACCAGGTGTTCGCCGGGTCCGGTGACCACGTCCGGCGCGGGCGCAACCTCGATCTGAAGGCGATCGCGAGGGGCGAGCTCGCGCGCGCCGGGGCCGAGAGGGTGCACGACGTCGGCCTGTGCACGATCTGCTCGGCGGAGTCCCTGTTCTTTTCCCACCGGCGCGATCGCGGCGTAACCGGACGGCAGGCCGGGGTCGCGTGGTTGAGCTGATCACCGGGCTGCGGGCCGATCAGGTCCGCGCGAACCTCGAGCGGGTCCGGGCCGAGATTTCCGCGGCCGGACGCGAGCCCGACGAGATCCAGATCCTCGCGGCGGTGAAGTACGTCCCGATCGAGGAGCTCGAAGTGCTGGCCGAGGCCGGCCTCGAGCTGCTGGGGGAGAACCGGGCGCAGGACCTGGCGGCCAAGGCCGAGGCGCATCCAGGCCGGTTCACCTGGGACTTCATTGGGCAGCTCCAGAGCCGAAAGGTGAAGCAGGTCCTGCCCCGCGTGCGCTACATCCAGACCGTGGCCAGCGACTCGGCGCTGGGGCAGCTCGGGCGCCATGGGACGTCGTCCACGGAGATCTTGGTCGAGGTCAACGTGGCCGGCGAGCCGGGGAAGAGCGGGATCGCGCCGGGCGACCTCGCCGGATTCCTCGAGCGATGTCCAGTCCGGGTCGTCGGGCTGATGACGATGCCGCCGCTGGCCGACGATCCGGAGGCCAGCCGGCCGCACTTCGCGGCGCTGCGAGAACTCGCGGGCGAGCACGGCTTGCGGCACCTGTCGATGGGCACGAGCCAGGACTACCTGGTCGCCATCCAGGAGGGCGCCACGATTGTGCGGCTCGGCACCAGCCTCTACCGCTCCGGCTCGTCATAATCACGCAGGGAATCATCGCCTCCCAGCGAAAGACCGAATCCGAGATGGCCCTACGAGACACCTGGCACCGCACGCTGATGTACTTCGGCCTGGCCGACGAGGAGGACTACGAGGACGACCTCGAGCCCTACAGCGAGCCCGAGGCCGAGGCACAGCACGCCTATAGCGACCGCCCGAATGTGCGCCGCCTGAGCTCCCGCCGCCGCCGCGACGAGTTCGACGACATCTTCGCCGACGATCCCGAGGCGGATCGGCGCACCGCTTCACTGCGGCCGGTGGGCGGCGGCGGGCGCGGCAACGGCCGCGGAGGTGCCGACCGGGTGCATTTCGTCGCCCCCAAGAACTTCAACGAGGTCCAGGACGTTGCGGACAAGTTCAAGGACGCGATCCCGGTCATCCTCAACTTGCAGAACACCGATCACGATCTGTCCAAGCGGCTGATCGACTTCTCGAGCGGACTCACGTACGCCCTCGACGGGGGGATGCAGCGGATCGCCGACAAGGTGTTTCTGCTCACGCCGCGCAATGTCGAGGTCTCCGCCGAAGAGCGCGCGCGGCTGCTTGAGAAGGGGTTTTTCAACCAGAGCTAACGAGCGGTCGCGGCCGGCCCAACGGCTGGCTTGGCCGCCAGCGATAGATTTCCCTGTGATGCAGGTCGGACTGATCGGTGCTGGGAACATGGCTCGAGCGCTCGCCCACGGGTGGGGCGATCCCGTGCTCGTTTCCGACGGCGGATCGGGGCGGGCACGGGAGCTGGCTTCCGAGTTGGGGGGCGAGGCGTTCGACACGAACGTCGAGGTGGCCGACCGCGCCGATCTCGTCGTGCTATGTCACAAGCCCGCGCAGTTCGCTGCAGTCGCCGCCGAGCTGAAGGGGCACGCCAAGGCCGTCGCGTCCGTGCTCAGTGGCGTGGCCACTATGAACCTGCGGGAGCGATACGAGGTTCCAGTGTTCAGATTCATGCCCAACACTCCCGTCGAGGTTCGCCAGGGCGTGGTCTGCTACTCGCCGGAGCGGCACGCCGACGCGCAACTCGAACCACGGGTGCTCGAGCTGTTCGGCCGCCTGGGCCACGTAGTGCGGGTGCCCGAACGGCTGATCGACACAGCTGGTGCGGTCATGGCAGTGGGGCCGGCCTACCAGGCGCTCCTAGTCGAGGCTCAGGTCGATGCGGCCGTTCGGCACGGGCTCGCGCCGGGCCTCGCCGGCCGGCTCGTGGCCGAGACGATGGCCGGAACGGCCGCCCTCTTGAAGATTCGCGACTACGACACGCTTGCTGTCCGCCGCGGGGTGACCTCCCCCGGCGGAACGACCGCGCGCGGCCTTGCCGCACTCGAGCGAGGCGGGGTGCGTCCGGCGTTTCAGGACGCGTTCGACGCCGTCGTGGGGGCGGCGCGATGATGGCGCTGGCGGCGATCTCGCGGGCCGACATCGCCAACTATGTGGACGCGCTGTTCCTCGTCTACATCCTGCTGATCTTCGTTTACATCCTCGCCAACATGATGTTCTCGCTTGGCCTGCGGCCGTCATACTCCCGCGCGGTCGACGCGGTCATGAGCTTCCTGCGCGACGTCTGCGAGCCCTACCTGCGGATCTTCCGCCGCTTCATCCCGCCCATCGGCATGTTCGACTTCACCCCGATGATCGCGATCATCCTGCTCTACATCGTGCGGACGGTCGTGCACAACTTGATCGCGGGCTGATGCGCAAGGTCGTGCTTGCGGGCTGAAGGCACCCTGGAGGACGAGATGAGGCGGGCGACGGCATCGCGCCGCGCGGCGGCGTTCGCTTGGGCGGGCCTGACCGCCGGGATCGTGCTGGTCCTCGACCAGGTGACCAAGCACACGATCGCGGCTGGCATCGACGCGGGGGAGTCAAAGAAGTTCCTCCCCGGGGTGCACCTCGTGCATGTGCGCAACACGGGCGTGGCGTTCAGCATCTTCTCGGGCGGAGGAACGCTCGTGCTGGTCTTCACCCTGGCCGCGCTGGCGCTGCTGATCGGATACTTCTTTCGGCACCCCGAGCGGCACTTGTTGTGGCTGCCGACCGGCATGCTCGTCGGGGGCGCGGTCGGGAACCTGATCGATCGGATCGCGAACGGCGCCGTCACCGACTTCATCAAACTGCCCCACTGGCCGGCCTTCAATATCGCGGACATGTCGATCACCTTCGGCGTGCTGGTCCTCCTATGGGTCCTCGAGGGTCCCCGCGCGAAGCGGTGAGCGCCGTGGCACGGATCGAGCTACGCGTGCCCGAGGACGTCGAGGGGACACGCCTGGATCGGTTTCTGGCCGATGCAGTGGGCTCGCGAACGCGCGCGCAGGCGCTGATCGACGCCGGGCGCGTCCGGGTTGACGGCGCCCTCGTGGCCAAGCGCCACCTGGTCCACTCGGGAGAGGCGATCTTGGTCGATGAGGCGCCGGCCGAGCCGGGCGTCGTCTCCGCGCAGGAAGCTCCGTTCGAGGTGGCTCCGTTCGAGGTGGCCTACGAGGACGAGCACCTGCTGGTCGTCGAGAAGCCCGCGGGGGTCGTCGTGCATCCGGCGCGCGGCCACTGGTCCGGGACGCTCGCCCAGGCGCTGGCCGGACGGGCCGCCGGCGGCGAGGAGACGTGGCGCGCGGGCATCGTCCACCGCTTGGATCGCGACACCTCCGGGCTGCTCGTGGTGGCCAAGAACGATGCCGTGCACAGGGGCTTGAAGGCGCTGCTCGCGCAGCGCCAGCTGCGCCGCGAGTACCTGGCCCTGGCCGACGGTCATCCCTCGGCCCGCACCGGCACGATCGACGCCCCGATCGGGCGCCACCGCCGCGACCGAAAGCTGATGTCGATCGACAGCGACGACCCGCGGGAGGCTCGTACCCACTTCGAGATCGAGCGTCTGCTTCCCGGCGCCGCGCTGCTGCGCGTGGCGCTCGAGACGGGGCGCACCCATCAGATCCGGGTCCATCTCGCTGCCATCGGCCACCCGGTGTGCGGCGACCCTCAGTACGGCACGGCCGGACGCTTCGGTCTCGCCCGCCAGTTCCTGCACGCGGCGCGGTTGGCCTTCGTGCATCCGGTGACGGGGAAGGAGGTGGACGTGCGATCAGAGTTGCCGGCGGACCTGGCGGGGGCGCTGGCCGCGGCCGAGAGGGGGGAGATACCCGGCGAGCATCAGGATTAGGCTCGGGACCGGCCCAAGTGCGCACTCGACGTGGGCTGACGATCGAGAGTGGAGTTCGGACCGCCAGAGGGCGGCTACGAGCGCACTCGGCTGCGGATACGCGTCGAGTGTGTGGTTGGGCCGGAAGCGGGGCACACCGGAGGATGATCGTGGTGCGTCTGGGCCCGCAGCGCCGCAAACCCGCCTGAATAGAAGACGGGGCGGCCCGTCCACAGCCGCCCCGCCTGACGTTGCGAACCGAGCCACCGGAGGTAGGGGAAGGGAGGTTCGGCCCGCGCGCGAGCCACCGCTGAAGTAGGGGAAGCGAATGGCCCGCTACACCTGAAAACGATGCGGCGCACCAAAACTTGCGTAAACTGAACCAGAACCGTCCCCGATCCCGTTCGCGTGGATCGCGCCCTGCCTCGTCCGCCGAGGTCCGCGAGCGCGCGTGAGCGGGCTGAAGTAACAAATCAACCCAAGGGAGTAGAAGCAGTGGCTCAGATCGGAATCAGGGAGCTGCTGGAGGCCGGCGTCCACTTCGGCCACCAGACCCGTCGCTGGAACCCCAAGATGCGTCGATTCATCTTCGGCGAGCGCGACGGCAACTACATCATCGACCTCCTGCAGACCCAGGCGCTGCTCGAGGACGCCCGCCAGTTCGCGGCGGAGCTCTCGCGCCGCGGTGGGACCGTGCTGTTCGTCGGGACCAAGAAGCAGGCCCGCGACACCATCCGCGAGAATGCGGAAGCCGCCGAGATGCCCTACGTCAACCACCGTTGGCTCGGCGGCCTGTTGACCAACTTCCAGACGATCTCGCAGCGGATCAGGCGGCTGCACGATCTCGAGCGCTACGAGGCGGAGGGCCAGCTGCAGCTGCTGCCCACGCGCGAGCGCATGGCTGCGCAGGCCGATCTGGAGAAGCTCCGCGCCAACCTCGGCGGCGTCAAGAACATGCAGCGCCTGCCCGACGCGGTGTTCGTGATCGACCTGAAGACCGAGGTGATCGCGGTGCGGGAGGCCCAGCGCCTGCGGATCCCGATCATCGGACTGGTCGACACGAACTGCGACCCAGACGGGATCGACTACGTGGTGCCGGGCAACGACGACGCGATCCGCTCCTGCGCGCTCGTCACCAGGGCGATCGGGGACGTGGTCTCGCAGGGCCACAACGTCTTCCGCGAGGAGGAGGAGCGCGCGCGGATCGAGCGCGAGCGCCAGGAGGCCGAGGAGCGAGCGCGCCAGGAGGCGGCGGAACGTGCGCGGCAGGAGGCCGAGGAGCGAGCGCGTCAGGAGGCCGAGGAGCGGGCTCGTCTCCAGGCCGAAGTGCTCGAGCGCCAGGAGGCCGAGGCCCGGGCGCAGGAACACGCGGCCGCCGCCCGGCAAGAGCCGACCGCAGCACCCGCCGTGCCGGCGCCTGAGGCGGCGCCGGCGGCGCCCGAGGCGGCCGTACCGGTGCCTGAAGCGGCCGCACCAACATCCCAGGCGCCCGCGCCAGCATCCGAGGCGGTCGCGCCGGTCCCCGAGGCGCCCGCGCCCGCGGATGAGGCGGCTGCACCCGCACCTGAGGCGCCCGCACCGACCTCCGACGAGGCCGCGCCGGCCCCCGAGGCCGCTGCCCCCGCACCTGAGGCGCCCGAACCGACCTCCGAGGAGGCCGCGCCGGCGAATGAAGCGGCTGCCCCCGCGCCTGAGGCGCCCGAACCAACCTCCGAGGAGGCCGCGCCGGCACCCGAGGAGGCCGCGCCGGCCCCCGAGGCGGCGGCGCCGGCGAGTGAGGCCGCTGCCCCCGCACCCGACGCGCCCGCGCCCGAGGAGCCGCCACCGCCACCCGCTCCCGAAGCCGTCGACGAGTCGCCCGTCCCCGAAGCCGTCGACGATTCGCCGGCGGGCGAGCAGGACCAGACCGAGCCGCCCGAAGCAGCACCCGCGTCCGAGAATTCCGCAGCCACCGCAGGGGAGAGCGCATGAGTGCGATTAGCGCCAAGGACGTGAAAGCTCTCCGCGACCGCACCGGGGCGGGCGTGCTCGCGTGCCGGGAGGCGCTGAGCGAGGCGCAAGGCGACGCCGATCGGGCGATCGAGATCCTGCGGGCCCGCGGTCAGGCCCAGGCGGCCAAACGCGTCGGGCGCGAGGCGAGCGAGGGTGTGGTGCAGAGCTACATCCACGCCGGCAACAAGATCGGGGTACTGGTCGAGGTTGACTGCGAGACGGATTTCGTGGCGCGCAACGACAACTTCGTCGAATTCGCGCGCGACCTCGCGCTGCACATCGCGGCAGCAGCGCCGATCGCGGTGTCCGACGACGACGTGCCGGCCGAGGAGCGCGAGCGCGAGGAGCGCATCGCGGTCGAGCAGGCCGCCGACCGGCCCGAGAACGTCCGGGACCGGATTGTCCAGGGCAAGCTCGACAAGTGG
The DNA here is from genome assembly GCA_019244395.1 of Solirubrobacterales bacterium. Taxonomy (GTDB): domain Bacteria; phylum Actinomycetota; class Thermoleophilia; order Solirubrobacterales; family Solirubrobacteraceae; genus Palsa-465. Next base: position 19,932 of record JAFASQ010000002.1, read on the forward strand.
CTCGACGACGTCGTCCTGCTGCGCCAGAAGCACGTCAACGAGGACAAGCACGGCGGCAAGACGATCGAGGACCTTCGCGCCGAGCTGGCCAGCGAGACGGGCGAAAACGTGGTGATCCGCCGGTTCACCCGCTTCGCCGTGGGCGCTTGACCCCCGCCTCCGAACCGACGGGCGCCGCCACCACGGTGGCGCGCGAAGAACAGGATGGGGGGCCGCCCGTCTACCGGCGCGTTCTGCTCAAGCTGTCTGGCGAGGCGTTGATGGGAGACCTCGAGTACGGGACCGACCCGGCCCGTGTCCAGGCGATCGCCTCCCAGATCGCCGGGGTACACCGGCGCGGCGTCGAAGTCGCCATCGTGGTCGGCGGCGGGAACATCTACCGAGGCCTGGCCGAGGCGGCCAAGGGAATGGACCGCGCCACCGGCGACTACATGGGGATGCTCGCCACCGTGCTGAACGCGCTGGCGCTCCAGGATGCGCTCGAGAAGGACGGCGTTCAGACCCGAGTGCAGTCGGCGATCACGATCTCGGAGGTGGCCGAGGCCTACATCCGCCGCCGCGCCATGCGGCACTTGGAGAAGGGCCGGATCGTGATCTTTGCGGCCGGCACCGGCAACCCGTTCTTCACCACCGACACCGCGGCGGCGCTGCGGGCCGCGGAGTTGCACGCCGAGATCATCCTGATGGCCAAGAATCGGGTCGAGGGCGTCTACACGGCCGATCCGAGGTCGGACTCGAGCGCGGAGTTCATCCCCGAGATCACCCACAAGGACGCGCTGACGCGCGGTCTCCAGGTGATGGACTCGACCGCCTTCGCCCTGTGCATGGACAACAATCTCCCGATCGTCGTCTTCAACATGGCCGACGAGCGCAACATCGACAAGATAGTGTCAGGAGAACGAGTGGGGACGCTGGTGAGAACATGACCACGGACATGATCGACGAGCTCCTCGGCGACGCACGGGAGCGGATGACCAAGTCGGTGGAGGCGATCCGCAGCGAGTTCGGATCCGTGCGCACCGGGCGGGCCAGCCCGGCGCTCCTGGATCGCATCAATGTCGATTACTACGGGACGTCGACCCCGCTCAAGCAGCTGGCGACGATCTCGGCTCCGGAGGCGCGGCTGCTCACCATCCAGCCCTATGACAAGACGTCGATCAAGGCGATCGAGCGGGCGATCCTCGAATCCGACGTCGGGCTGACGCCCAACAACGACGGCAACCTGATCCGTCTGGGGGTTCCCGAGCTAACCGAGGAACGGCGCAAACAGCTGGTCAAGGTCGTCCGGCACATCGCCGAGGACGGCCGGGTGGCGATCCGCAACATCCGCCGCGATGTGATGCACGACCTGCGCGAGCTCAAGGAGGCGGGCGAGACCGGATCGGACGACGAGCACCGCGCGGAGGTCGAGCTCCAGAAGGTGACCGACGGTCGCATCGCCGAGCTCGACGAGGTGCTCAAGCACAAGGAAGCCGAGATCCTGGAGGTGTAGGTGGTGGTAACTCGCGACGAGCGGGGGACCGCCCAAACCGACGGTGCGCGCGCCCGCTACGTCGCGATCATCACCGACGGCAACGGGCGGTGGGCCGAGCGACGGGGGTTGCCTGCGCTGGCCGGGCACGAGGCAGGGGCAGACACGGTCAAGGCCCGGCTGCGCGATGCCGTCGATCTGGGCGTCGACGAGCTGACCGTGTACTCCTTCTCGACCGAGAACTGGACCCGCCCGCGGGACGAGGTCCAGGGCCTGATGGCGATGATGGCCCGCCGCATCGAGGCCGAGACGCCAGAGCTTCACGACGAAGGGGTTCGGATGCGCTTTATCGGGCGGCGGAGTGACCCAGTGCCGCCGGTGCTGATCGAGCGGATGGCCTGGGCCGAGGAGCTCACCCGGAAGAACGGCCGGATCACCCTGTTCGTCGCCTTCAATTACGGGGGCCGCGCGGAGATCGTCGATGCTGCGAGAAGGTTTACCTCAGGCAGCGAGGACGAGTTCCGCTCCCACCTCTACGCGCCCGACATGCACGATCCCGACCTGATCATCCGCACCAGCGGCGAGCGGCGCATCTCGAACTACCTGCTCTGGCAGGGGGCGTACGCGGAGCTCGTGTTCCGCGATGAGCTGTGGCCGGATTTCTCGCGGAAGGCGCTTGAGCAGAGCCTCGAGGACTTCACCGCGCGTAGCCGCCGCTTCGGAGGCCGGTAGCGATGCCGGCCGCACGTGCCGGGGCGGCGCCGCGCCAGCGGCGCGCTCGCCGCGACCCGCCGCCGAAGAAGCCCCGCCGGCGCTCAGATTTGTTGTCGCGGATCCTCGTGGCGATTCCCCTCGCGCTGGCCACGATCATCTTCATCGGGGTCGGTGGGCTGCCGTTCCAGCTCTTCATCATCGCCGCTGGTCTGATCTGCATGCACGAGTGCTACCGGCTGCTGGGCGCATGGCGGCCGGTCTCGGTCGTTGGCTTCGCCGCGCTGGCCGGGATGGTCTTCGCGGCCCGGTCCGGTGGTCAGGGCGGCGTGCTGGAGGTGGCGGTCGCCGCGGTGCCGGTCACCGTGCTGCTTGTGCTGCTCGGCGAGCAACCGCGGCCCACGGTGGCGATTGGCGGGACGCTGCTCGGCATCTACTGGGTTGGACTGGCCTTCGGCCACGTCGAGCTATTGCGGCAGCTGCCCCACGGCAACAGCGTGTTGATCGACGTGCTGGTCGGCACGTTCGTGGGCGACACCGCTGCCTATGCCGGCGGGCGGCTGTTCGGGCGCCGTCAGCTCGCCCCTCGGGTGTCGCCCGGCAAGACGGTCGAAGGGCTGGTCTGCGGCATGCTCGGTGCGATCCTGGCGGTGTTCATCGCCGGCCTCTACCAAACCTGGCTGACCCAAGGAGATGCGCTCCTGCTCGGCGTAGCGGTCGCCGTCATCGGGCCGCTCGGCGACTTGTTCGAGTCGCTGGTCAAGCGCGACGCGGGGGCCAAGGACGCGGGCACGCTGTTCGGCGCGCATGGCGGCGCGCTGGACAGGCTGGATGCCGCGCTGTTCACGGTCGTGGCCGGCTACTACATCTGGCTCGCCGTCGCCCACTGACCGGGCGCGGCGCCGGAGCTCCAAGCGCTCTCCCTAGACTGGGCGCATGCCCCGCCGCCTTGCGATCCTCGGCTCGACCGGCTCGATCGGCTGCCAGGCGCTCGACGTGGTCTCCCGCTCCGGCGGGGAGCTGTCGGTGGCGGCGCTGAGCGCCGCCGGCTCGTGGGAGGCCCTGATCGAGCAGGCGCGGCGACACGGGGTGCGTCAGGTGGCGATCGCCGACGCCGACGCCGCCGCACGAGCGAGCGAAGCGTGGACCGACGGACATGTGCTCGCCGGCCCGGACGGCGTGGTACGGCTGATCACCGACTGCCAATGCGACATGGTCCTGAACGCGATCGTGGGCTCGGCCGGACTCCTGCCGACGGTGGCGACCCTGGCCGAGGGCATCGACCTCGCGCTCGCCAACAAGGAGTCGCTGGTCGTAGGCGGCGAGCTCGTGACGGCGCTCGCCCAGGCCACCGGCGCGGCGATCATCCCCGTCGACTCCGAGCATTCGGCGCTTCACCAGCTGCTCGGCGCCGAACGTCCGGGAACCGTCGATCGCCTGATTCTGACCGCATCCGGCGGCCCGTTCCGCGGG
>JAFASQ010000159.1 GCA_019244395.1 Solirubrobacterales bacterium
CGAGTTGAGCTCCATGGGAACATATGTTCGCATCGGCATCGGACGGAAACACTGGGGATGCAGGAGAAACGCGCGCGGCGAAGGTTCTAACCGGGGCTGGATGAAACTCCGGCACCTCGGGCCCGTGGTCCGTGGCAGGCAGCGACCCTCTGTAGTCGGCGGTGGCGCGGGCGTCCTCGAGCAGACCTCGCGCACGCTCCGCAGGCTCGACTCGACTCGAAGTAACCTCCCAGTGCTGTGGACGAGCGACGCTACGAGCCCAAGCAGATAGAGCCCAAATGGCAGGAAATCTGGGCGCGCGAGGGCACCTGGGAGGTTTCGAACGACCCGGAGAACACAGACCACCGGGAGAAGTCCTACGTGCTCGAGATGCTGCCCTACCCGAGCGGCGAGCCGCACATCGGGCACCTCAAGAACTACGCGCTGGGCGATGCCATCGCGCACTTTCACCGGCGGATCGGGCGCCGTGTGCTGCACCCGATGGGCTATGACGCGTTCGGCCTGCCGGCGGAGAACAACGCGATCAAGACTGGCGTGCACCCGCGCGTGGCCACCGACCGCTCGATCGCCGCCTACCGGCACTGGTTCCATCGCTGGGGGATCTCGATCGACTGGAGCCGCGAGCTCGGCACGCACGAGCCGTCGTACTACCGATGGACGCAGTGGATCTTCCTGAAGCTGTTCGAGCGAGACCTCGCCTATCGCAAGACGGCCGCCGTCAATTGGTGTCCGAACGACCAGACGGTGCTGGCCAACGAGCAGGTGATCGACGGACGCTGCGAGCGCTGCGGCCATCTGGTCGAGGTGCGCCAGCTCGAGCAGTGGTTCTTCCGCATCACCGACTACGCGGACCGCCTGCTCGAGGACCTCGGCACGATCGACTGGCCCGAGCACGTCAAGGCCATGCAGCGCAATTGGATCGGCCGCAGCGAGGGCGCCGAGGTGGTGTTCGGCTGCGAGGAGCTGGGGATCGATTATCCGGTGTTCACCACGAGGCCCGACACGCTGTTCGGGGCCACGTTCTTCGTGATGGCCCCGGAGCACCCGGACGTGTTCCGGCTGGCCGAGGGAACCGAGCACGAACGAGAAGTGCACGAGTATGTGAACCGAGCCCTCACCGAGACGCCCGAGCAGCGCGGTGCGGTCGACAAGCCAAAGACAGGTGTGCCGCTCGGACGCACAGTCGCCAATCCGGTCAACGGCGAGCAGATCCCGATGTTCGTCGCCGATTACGTGCTGATGGAGTACGGCACAGGCGCGATCATGGCCGTGCCGGCGCACGACCAGCGCGACTACGACTTCGCGGTGGCGTTCGACCTGCCGATCCGTCAGGTGGTGGCAGCGCAGGGCGCGGATGGGCAGGACGGTCAAGATGGCGCGTTTAGCGCTCACACCGAGAACGAAGTCCTGATCAACTCGGAGGCGTTCTCCGGAATGAACGCGGTCGAGGGCCAGCAGGCCATCGTCGAGTGGCTCGACCGCGAGGGCAAGGGTCACTTCTCGGTGAACTACAAACTGCGCGACTGGTTGGTCTCGCGCCAGCGCTACTGGGGCTGTCCGATCCCGATCGTGTACTGCGACTCCTGCGGGATGGTGCCCGTGCCCGAGGAGCAGCTCCCGGTCGAGCTGCCCAACATCGAGGACTACCAGCCGCAGGGCCGCTCACCACTGGCCGCCGCCGAAGACTGGGTCAACGTGGCCTGTCCGAACTGCCACGGCCCGGCGAAGCGTGAGACCGACACTATGGACACGTTCGTCGACTCCAGCTGGTACTACCTGCGCTACTGCGATGCGCGCAACGACCACGCGGCGTGGGACCGCCGGGTGCTGCGCCGTTGGATGCCCGTCGACCAGTACATCGGCGGCGTCGAGCACGCGATCCTGCACCTGATGTACTCGCGCTTCTTCGTGAAGGCGCTCGCCGACATGGAGCTGCTGGATGTCCAGGAGCCGTTCCAGGCCCTGTTCACGCAGGGGATGATCCTCGGTCCAGACGGCAACAAGATGTCCAGCTCCAAGGGCAACGTGATCGCGCCGAGCGACATCATCGAGCGATTCGGCGCGGATGCGGCTCGCTGTTATGTCCTGTTCATCGGCCCGCCCGACCAGGACGCCGCGTGGGCGACGACCGGGATCGAAGGCGTGCACCGCCGACTGCTGGGTCGGCTCTGGCGCCTCGCCGACGAGCTCGCGGACCGCGGCGGAGGCAAACCCACAAACGCTGAGGAGCCGGTCGACCCCGAGGGTGACGCGCTGACCATCGTCCGCAAGGCGCACTGGGCCATCGACAAGGTGACCCGGGACATGGCGACCCGGTTCGCCTTCAACACCGCACTGTCGGCGATCATCGAGCTGATCAACGAGATCTACCGATACCCCCACGCGGACCCCCAGGCTCGACGGTTCGCGGCGGGGACGGCAGCATCGCTCCTGTTCCCGTTCGCGCCCCACCTGGGGGCCGAGGCGTACGAGATGCTGACCGGGCGGCGAGTCTGGGAGGAGCCATGGCCCGACGCCGATCCCGAAAGGCTCCAGACCGAGACGTTTGAGCTGGTCTGCCAGGTGAACGGCAAGGTCAGGGATCGGGTCAACGCGCCGACCGGCGCGGCACGGGATGAGCTCGAGCGCCTTTGCTTGGAGTCCCGCGGCGTCCAGGCGCATCTCAACGGCCAAGAGATCGCCAAGGTCATCGTGGTGCCGGACAAGCTGGTCAACGTCGTCGTGCGCTGAGCGACGGTGACGCACGGACCGTACGTCGCGGTCGTGGGTCCCGGTGACGCGACCACGGAGCAGGATCATGCCGCCGAGGCGGTGGGACGAGCACTGGCCGACGCCGGCGCGATCCTGGTCTGCGGTGGCCTCGACGGACACTGTCGGAGATCGCCCTCGCGCTGAAGGGCGGCGTCCCCGTCATCGGTCTGGGCACCTGGGACATGAAGGAATCCAGCGCGTGAGCTCGCCCAGCGAGGCGGTGGCGCGGGCTCTGCAAGCGGCCGGCCGATCCGGCTCATAGACTCAAGCGCGGATGCCCGCGTTCAAGCCCGCCTACCTGATCCGCGGCGATGATCACGGCCGGATCGCGGAGCGCCGGCGCCGGCTCCGTGCGCTGGCCGAGCAGGAGAGCGGCGCCCAGGGAGTCGAGCTGTTCGAGGGCGAGACCGCCACGCCCGACGCCGTGGCAACCGCTCTGGCCGCGCTCACCTTCGCCATCGGGCGCCGATTCATCGTGGTCGACGGCGTCGAACGGTGGACCGACAGGCAACTCGAACCCTTGGCGGGCGCCCTCACAGCGATCCCCCCCGACACCACGGTCGCCTTCTTCGCGCGCGAAGACAGCCGGAACAAGGCGCCGCAAAGACTGCTCGACGCAGTCAAGAAGGCGGGCGGCGATGTCAGCGCGGAAGACAGTGTCAAGCCGTGGGAGCTGCCCAAGTGGGTGATCGCCCGCGCGCGGGAATTGGGCTTGCAAGTCGAACCGGATACGGCCCGGGCGCTGATCTCACATGTCGGCGACCGGCAGCAGCGGCTCATGCGCGAGCTCGAGAAGCTCGTCCTGTACGCGGGATCGGGCGCGCGGATCGACACCGTGATGGTGGACGAACTGACCGCCCCCTCGGCCGAGCACCGGGCGTGGTCGCTGGCCGACGCGATCGTGAGCGGCGACCCGCAGTCGGCTACGAGCCTTTACCTGACCCTGCGCAGCCAGGGCGAGCGCCTGCCAGGACTTCTGTACTGGATGAGCACGCGAGTCCGCACGGCCCACGAGATCGCGGCCGCGCTCGAGGCCGGAGAATCCCCCGCCCAGATCAAGCGCCGGCTGCGGATGCCTTCGCGGGCGGCCGATCGCCTGATCGCCGACGCGGGACGCGCGGGCGCCGACAAACTTCGGCGGACGATCGAGCAGCTGGCCGACCTCGAGCTTGCTTCGCGCGGCGGGGGTAGCGGCGCCGGCGGCGAGGACACCGCCGCGCTGCTGGCCATCCAGCGCGTAGCGGCTTAGAAGACGTGGAATAGCACCGCGGCGAGCAACGCGATGACCACCACCACGAGCGCCGGCAGGAAGTGCAGGAGCCGATGCCCCTCGCGGCGGTAGGCCGGTGGCGCGTTGGCCGCGTTGCGCATGACGAGGGCGGCGCCGTGAGAGGCCACCGCATCGTCGCGCTCCACTCGCAGCTGCTCGACGGTAGCGTTCAGCGAGTCGCGTTCTGACGCCACCTTGCCCCGCGCGGCCAGGGCTTCGTCACGCGCCCGGAACGCCGCATCGCGCTCCTCGCGCAGTGCGTCACGGTCGGCGGCGAAATCGTCGCGCTCGGCCAGCGCGCTCTCCTGCGCGGCCAGCGCGGCGGCGACCTTGGCCGCGATCTCGTTGCGCTCATCGATCGCGCTGCGCCGCTCGGCCAGCGCCTCGTCGCGCGCAGCGAGGGCGCCGTCGCGCAGTCGCATCGCGTCCTCGCGGGCCCGCACCGCCCCGTCGCGCTCGGCCGTCGCCTCGTCGCGGAGAGCCAGGGCCTCACCCCGAGCGCGCATCAGCCGTTCGCGCTCCTCGGCGGCCGCCTCGTGGGCCAGGCGGGCGGCGTCGCGCGCACCCGACACTTCCTCGAGCTTGGCGCCGCGAAGCTCGAGCTCGCTCGAGAGCTCGGCGATCTCGGCCTCCTTGCGCTCGAGCTCTCGCGCTAGGCGGTGGATCTCGCGGCGCGCCTTGACCAGCTCGGGCGAGGGCGGGTGCGGGCGCCTCGACGGCGCCGGCCCTTCGGCGGCCGCGCCCGGCCGCCGGCGTCGACGCGCGCGCTGCGAGCCCGGCATCGGAAGCGGGATCGTGATGTCGGGAGCAACGTTGAGCTCGGCCTCGACCCAGTGATCCTCCTGCTCCTCGTAGGGAAATGTCGCCTTCCACGGCTCGCCGTCCTCGGCCGCCCACGGTTTGTGATCGAGGTCGGCCAGAAGCCGCCGGTGTTCTTCGTCCGCGACCAGCGTGAGGCTCGGCCGGATGAAGCGGCGACCGCGCACGCCAAACCAGCGACCGTTCACCTCGAGCCGATCGCCGTTTGCCATCTCGATGCGATCGAGCTCGAAGGCGACGCCGCCCGTTCCGGTTCTTGCCGCCTCGACAGCTTCCGCCATGAAGGCGCCGAGGTTACCGATTTGCGCTCACCGAGCACCTGCTCGCAACTGCGCTTGCGGGTCGAGCTAGCGGTGACGGAGCCGCGCCGCGCGCGACTTCTTGCGTGCCCCCGCGTTGCGATGCAGCGCCCCGCGCTTGACGGCCTTGTCGATCGTCCGCACGAGCTCGCGATGCTCGGTATCGGCCTGCGCGCCGTCGCCGTCGGCCACGGCGCGCTCGAGGCGGCGGAAAAAGGTTCTGATCTTTGACGTGTAGCGGCGGTTCTCGAGTCGCTCGCGTTCGGCACGCGCGATCCGCTTCTTCTGTGACTTGATGTTGGCCATGAGGGCGGGAGGGTAGCCGCCGGCTTTTCCGCCGCGGCGCGGCCCTACTATAGCCGCCCTGGCTCAGATCGATACCCACACCACCTCCGGGGACGGGTTACCGCCGGAACCGCCTCGGCCGCCGGACGAGCCCGCGCCGCCCAGCGAGCCGCCCGGCCCCCGGCGGCGCATCGCCGACAACACGGCCATCTTCGCGGTCGCCACCGCGATCTCGCGCGTGGCCGGAATGGCGCGCGAGGTGGTGCAGGCCGCGTTCTTCGCCACGACCGCGGCGGCGTCGGCGTTCACGCTTGCGTCACAGGTCCCGAACCTGTTCAGCAACCTGTTCTCGCAGGCGGCGCTCTCGGCGGCGTTCGTGCCGGTGTTCACCGAGCTGCTCACGAAGGGCCGCAAACGCGAGGCGTTTCGCCTCGCCACCACCCTATTCTGGGTGATCCTGATCGCGCTGGGCGCGCTCACGCTGCTGTGGCTCGGTGTGGCGGACCTCGCGGCCCCGCTGCTTACCGGCAGCGGCGGGATCAGCAACCCCCTCACGGCGGGGCTGTCCCGAGTGCTGTTCCCGGTCGTGCTGCTGCTCAGCCTGACCGGGCTACTCGTCGGCATCCTGCAGTCGTACGACGAGTTCACGATCCCCGCCATTGCCCCGGCGGTGTGGAACCTGGTGATCCTCGTCGGGCTAATCGCGCTCTATCCGCGCTTTCACGGAGAGCAGCAAATCTACGCGTACGCAGTTGCGTGGCTTGCGGCGACCGTGGTCCAGTTCCTAATGGTGGCCGCGGCACTCCGTCGCGTGGAGTTCCGGCTCTCGTTCGCGTTCGACTGGCGCGACCCGCGCGTTAAGCAGGTGCTGATCCTATTCCTGCCGGTGACCATGAGCATCGGGATCATCAACCTCGACATCTTCCTCAACGCCTGGTTGGGGTCGCTGGTCCCCCCGCCGGCCGGTACGCATGCGCCGGCCGCGATCAACAACGCGTTCCGGATCTACATGCTGCCCCAGGGCATCTTCAGCGTCGCCGTCGCCACCGTGCTGTTCCCAACGCTCAGTCGGCTGGCCGCGCGCAAGAACGCGAACGGGATGCGGCGGGCGATCGGCAATGGGATGCGTCAGATCAACCTGCTGCTGATCCCCTCGGCGGCGCTGATGCTCGTGCTGGCCACGCCGATCACCCGGCTCATCTATCAACACGGCCGTTTCGGTCCGTATTCGACGCATCTGGTCTCGATCGCGCTGTTCTGGTTCGCGGTCAGCCTTCCCTTCAGCGGGATCAACCTGCTGCTGACCCGGACCTTCTTTGCCCTCCAGCGCCCTTGGATCCCGACCAAGCTGGCCGCGCTCAACCTGGTGGTCGACGTGATCGTCAGCCTCGCGCTGTACAAGCCGCTGGGCATCGCCGGTCTGGTGATCGGGACGGCGGCGGCAAACATCGTGATGACCTGGCTGCAGCTGCGCCGCCTGCGCATGGGCTTCAACGGTCATCTCGAACTCGGCCAGACGCTGATGATGACGACGCGGATCCTGGTTGCCACCGCGATCATGGCCGCGGTTGCGTGGAGCGTTTGGGCGGGGCTCGATCACCTGCTTGGGCGCGCGTTGGCTGCGCAGGCGGTGGCCGTGGGCGTTGCTCTGCTCGTGGCGTGTGCGCTGTACGCGCGGCTCGTCCTGACCATGCGGGTCCCCGAGGCGCGCCAGATCCAGCAGTTGATCTCAAGGCGTTTGCGCAGGCCATGACGGGCCTCGCTTCGCCCCCCAATACCCTAGAAGCATGGCCGATCAGGCCCACATCCGGAACTTCTCGATCATCGCGCACATCGACCACGGCAAGTCGACCCTGGCCGACCGCATCCTCGAGCTCACCCACACCGTCGACCCCCGCTCGATGCGTGCCCAGCTGCTCGACTCGATGGAGCTCGAGCGAGAGCGCGGCATCACGATCAAGGCCCAGGCGGTGCGGGTGTTCTACGAGGCCGGCGACGGGCAGACGTATCAGCTGCATCTGATCGACACCCCGGGTCATGTCGACTTCACCTACGAGGTGTCCCGTTCGCTGGCGGCGTGCGAGGGGGCCCTGCTCGTGGTCGACGCAAGCCAGGGCGTCGAGGCCCAGACGGTGGCCAACACGTATCTCGCGATCGACTCGGGGCTCGAGCTGATCCCCTGCCTGAACAAGGTCGACCTGCCCGGCGCCGAGCCCGATCGGGTGGCCGAGGAGGTGGCCGAGCTGCTCGGCGAGCCGGCGCAGAGCGTCCGGCGGATCAGCGCCAAGACCGGTCTAGGAGTCACCGACGTTCTGGACGAGCTGATCGAGCGCGTGCCCCCGCCGAATGGGGATCCCGACGCCTCGCCGCGCGCCCTCATCTTCGACTCCGAGTTCGACCAGTACCGCGGGGTGATCGCCTACATCCGCGTCGTCGACGGCACGTTCACCAAGGGCGAGGCGATCCGGGCCATGCAGGCGGGCACCGAGGCGGACATCGACGACATCGGCTTCTTCACGCCGCAGATGACCTCAGCCGCCGAGCTGCACGCCGGGGAGGTTGGGTTCCTGATCACCGGGATCAAGGACGTGACCCGGCTACGGGTCGGCGACACCCTTACCACCAAGCGAAATCCCGCCACAGAGCCGCTGCCCGGATATCGCGAGGTCAAGCCGATGGTGTTCTGCGGCCTGTTCCCGATCGAATCCGACGACTACCCGGACCTGCGGGACGCGCTCGAGAAGCTCTCGCTCAACGACGCGGCGCTCTCCTGGGAGCCGGAGACGAGCGACGCGCTCGGATTCGGGTTCCGCTGCGGGTTTCTCGGTCTCTTGCACATGGATATCGTGCGCGAGCGCCTAGAGCGCGAGTACGACCTCGAGCTGCTGGCCACGATGCCGAGCGTGGAGTACGAGGTGACGCTCACCGACGGCACCGTGATTCCCGTGCACAGCCCGGCCGATATGCCCGATCCGGCCCGCGTCGCGTCGGTCCGCGAGCCGTACATCCGCGCCTCGATCCTCACTCCTAAGGGGTACATCGGGCCGATCATGGAGCTGTGCCAGGAGCGGCGCGGGGATCACGCCGGCCTGCACTACCTGTCCTCCGAACGGGTGCAGCTGACCTATGACCTGCCGCTGGCCGAGATCGTGCTCGACTTCTTCGACCAGCTCAAGTCGCGCACGCGCGGCTACGCCTCGCTCGACTACGAGCTGATCGGACTGCGCGAGTCTGACCTGGTCAAGCTCGACATCCTGCTCGCCGGGGACCCGGTGGACGCGCTGTCGATGCTCGTTCACAAGAGCAAGGCCTACGACGCGGGCCGGACGCTAGCCGAGCGGCTGCGCAAGACGATCCCGCGCCAACAGTACGACGTGCCGATTCAGGCCGCCATCGGGTCGCGGATCGTGGCGCGCGAGACGATCAAGGCCTACCGCAAGGACGTGATCGCGAAGTGCTACGGCGGGGACATCACGCGCAAGCGCAAGCTGCTCGAACAGCAGAAGCGCGGCAAGCAGCGGATGAAGCAGGTGGGGCGGATCGAGGTGCCCCAGGAGGCGTTCCTGGCGGTGCTGGAGCTCAGTGAGAAGGGTTAGTAGGACCTAGTCAGAGTCGCCGTCCCGTCGCCGCTTCTGCAGCCACTCGGCGACGTCGTCGAGGCCATCGGCCAGGATCTTGCCGAAGCTGTCGTCGGTCTTGACGTAGCCAAGCTCCTCATCGGAGGCGCGCTTGTTGCTCGTGGTCGCCCGGCGGGCCGCACGCTGGGCCCGCGCGCGCGCTGCCCGTGCCGTCTCCCGGGCCGCCCGTGCCTTCTCGCGCAGATCCCGCTCCATCTCGGCCAGCCGTTGCTCCACGTCGGGGCTCGCCGGGGGCGGCTGTTCCGAGCGCGGGCGCGCCGGGCTGCGACGGCGCTCGCGGGTGATCGCGGAGTATGCCTCCTGGACCTCCTCGAACCGGCGTGCGGCCTCGGCCGAGCCGTTGTTGTGGTCGGGATGATGAAGCTGAACGAGCCGTCGGTAGGCCGCCCGAAGCTCCTCCTCGGAGACCCCGGGGCGGACGCCGAGGACCGTGTACGGATCGCGGCTCAGGACGTGCCTAGACCCACGGTCGCGGCCTGGCGCCGCCGGGGCGCCCGGCTGGCCAGCGCCCGTAGGCGTGCAGCGTGTGCCGGCTCGGGACGCGATGGCGGTACCGGTGCCCGAACAGCCACCAGCACACGACGAGCACGACCACCCAGGTCGAGAACAGCGTGGCCACGACCACCGCCGCGGCCAGAAGCAGCGAGAACAGGAACGGAGCGAGGATGATTAACGCGAAGACCGACAGCGGCCGGAGCCAGGGGACGGTCTGCGGACGCTCTCGCTGCCGCACCGCCGCTCCCGGCAGGTCGGCCACGACCGCATCGAGATCGCCGTAGGTCCGCGCGGCAAACGTCGCCTCGAGACGCTCCTCGAGCTCCTCGGCCAACAGCCGCCCTTCGCCGGTCGCATGACGCAGCCGCTCGGCGATCCGCTCGCGGTCCGCGTCCGATGCCCTCAACGTCGATCGCCGTGCCATGTCCTAGTTGCTCCTCGTTGCCGCCTGACGCTCAGCGTGTGCCACGAGGCTACCGCGCCGCGCGCCCGGTCACAAGCGTGCGCCAGTATGCCTTGACAGGCATATGCTTGACTGGTTATATGAGTAGGTGCCGTCAACCTGGGACGCGCTGGCCGATCCGCATCGTCGCGCGATGCTTGAGCTTTTGCGCGAATCGCCGCGTGCCGTCGGAGAGCTGGTGCAGATGACCGGGCTGACGCAGCCCGGTACGTCCAAGCACCTGCGCGTCCTGCGCGACGCCGGACTGGTCAGCACGCGCACAGAGGCTCAGCGGCGCATCTACGCGCTCGATCCCGGGCCGCTGGGCGAGCTCGACGCCTGGCTCGAGCCCTACCGGCGGGCGTGGGAGCGCGGCCTGGACGCCCTCGAGCGGCATCTCGATTCCAACTCACCCCCGGCCAAGGAAGAGTGATCAGCATGTTCGGCGCGTACGAGACCATTGAGAACCGTCCCGCGCTGCGGTTTGAGCGGCGCCTGTCGCATCCGGTCGAGGCGGTGTGGCGGGCGATCACCGATCCAGGCGAGCTCGAGCACTGGTTCCCGTCCAAGGTGGAGGTCGGAGAACTGCGCGCCGGTGCCGAGATGACGTTCACGTTCGAGTCGATGCCGCTCGAGGGCGCGCCGACGACGATGACCGGACGGGTCACCGAGTTCGATCCACCGCGGCGCTTTTCGTTCTCATGGGGCGGAGATCACCTGCGCTTCGAGCTCGAGCCTGGCCGCGGCTCCGAGGAGGGGTGTCTGCTGCGCCTCACCGTGCTGCTCGACCAGCATGAGAAGGCCGCGCGCGACGCCGCCGGCTGGCACGTGTGCCTCGACCGCCTCGAGGGGTCGATGGCCGGAAGGGAGACTGCGAACGAGGACTGGCGGGCGCGTTACGAGGAGTATCAGCGCCGCGGCTTGCCCGCCGGGGCGCCCATCCCCGGCGACTAAGGACCTGCTCCAGAATTATTGACGGCCTTGACGGCGTCTGGACGCGCCTGACACCGCCGGCTCGCCCTCAAATACTCCCGGTATTATCGCGGCGAGCCGGCGCCGTCAGTCACGCCCAGCCACTCGTCAATTTCCACCATTAATTCTGGAGCCGGCCCTAAGCCTCATACGAGGACGCGGCGCCTGAAGTTCCGCAGGCCCAACCAGAGGAACGCGCAGCAGAAGGCGAGCAAGACGGGATAGATGATGTACAGGTGCAGGTGAGAGAACGACGTGAGGCCGGCTCGCATCCCCTCAGTGACGTAGATCAGCGGGTTGATCAGGACCAGGATCTGGAGCCAGTGGATCCCCCCGACCTGCACCGGGGCGAGCTTCGTCCACTGGTAGTAGGTGCCGCCCAGGAAGGTGAGCGGCAGCACCACGAAGCCCCACATCAGCCCGATGTTGCGGGGCTCGAAGCTCGTGCCGAGCACGAGCCCCAACGAGGTCATGGCCAGACAGGCGAGTGGAATCAGGGTGAGGACCACGAGCCAGTGCACGTGGAGATGGGCCGTCACGCTGGTGGCGTGGATGACGGCGGCGATCGGGAACACGATCAGCGCAGCCAGGATGCCCTGGACCGAGCCGGAGAGCACCTTGGCGATCGCCACGAGCCAGATCGGGCAGGGCGCCTGGACCCGGTCCTCGATCTCTCGCGTGTAGCCGAACTCGGTCGACATCGGCAGGGCCACCGCCTGGATCCCCTGGAACATGATCGAGATCCCCACCACGCCGGCCACCAAGACCGTGGCGAAAGCTTCCTCCGAGACGCGGCCGCGGCCGCCCCCCACTCCCTGACCGATTGTCGGGAACACGTACAGGAAAACGAACACGAGCAGGAAGGGCTGGATGATCGTGCGGACCACGAACTCGGCGAAGTGCTTGCGGAGCACCGTCAGGTCGCGTAGCACCAGCGCCCACAGCGCCGCGCGGCTGGCGACGAACGTGGAGCGGGTCGGGGTTACGGAGATCCCCGGCGCGGGGGCCTCGGCGATTCGGGGGGTTGTCCCGGGGGTGGCGGTCACTCGCGAAGCGCCTTGCCCGTCAGCGTGATGAACACCGTCTCCAGCGTCGGCTCGGCCACGGCCACGTCGACCAGCTCGAATCCGGCCCGCTCGGCCGCCAACACCACTCGCGGAATGATCCGCTCCGCGCCGCGGACGTGCAGTTCGACCCCTCCGTCGAGCACGCGTGTGCGGGTGACGCCCTCGATGTCTCCTTCGAGGTGCTCGGCGAGCTCAATGGCACGGCCCGACGCCTTGACGGTCACGATCGTGTCCGCGCCGACCGTCTGCTTGAGCGCGCCCGGCGTGTCCAGCGCGAGGATCTTGCCGTGATCCATGACTGCCACGCGACTACACAGGCGATCCGCCTCCTCCATGTAGTGGGTGAGCAGCATGATCGTCTGGCCCGCGTCGTTCAGCTCTCCGAGGATCTCCCACAAGGCGAGCCGGCTCTGCGGGTCCAGGCCGGCGGTGGGCTCGTCCAGGAAAAGGACGGCGGGCCGGTGGAAGATCGCGCGCGCCACCATCAGCCGCTGCGCCATCCCGCCTGACAGCGCGAACACGGACGCCTGTGCCCAGCGACTGAGATGAAACTGCTCGAGCAGCCGGTCGGAGATCTCGCGCGACGCGGTCGCCGGGATCCCGAACAGGCGCCCGTGGAAGTACAAGTTCTCCCACACGGTGAGCTGGCGGTCCAGGGTGTTCTGCTGCGAGACGATGCCGATCAGCTGCTTGGCCAGCGCGGGGTGGGCGATCACGTCGACGGTGCCGACCCGGGCCCTTCCGGCGGTGGGGACCACGCGGGTCGTCAGCATGCCCGCCGTGGTCGTCTTGCCGGCACCGTTGGGGCCAAGCAGCCCGAAGATCTCGCCCGGCTGGATTCGCAGGTCGAGGCCGTCGACGGCCTTGAAGTCGGTGCCGGGGTAGGCCTTGGTCAGGGCCTCGGTGCGGATGATCGCCTCGGCGGCGCGACCGTTCTCGCCCCGGATCGCCATGGAAGAATCATCCAGCATGGATCTAGGTCTGCGCGAGCGAGCGTGCGTGGTGACGGGCGCGTCGGGCGGGATCGGGCGGGCCACCGCGTTGGCGCTGGCCCGCGAGGGCGCATCCCTCGTGCTGGTGGGGCGCCGCGAGGAGCGGCTCGCCGCGCTGGCCCGCGAGTGCGAACAGGACGGCGCGCGGAGCGCGTCCCTCGTGCTGGATCTCACCGCGGTGGATGCCGGCGAACGGATCCTCGACGCCTGCCTTGAGCGGTTCGGCCGGATCGACGCACTGGTCAATGGGGCGGGCACCAGCGCGGTCCGGACGCCCGAGCAGCTAACCGACGAGGAGTGGCAGGGTCAGTGGGAGCTCCACGTGATGGCGCCGATGCGGTTGATGCGAGCGGCCGCGCCGGCGATGGCGGACCGGGGCTGGGGGCGGATCGTCAACGTCTGCTCCTCGTTGTGCAGGCGGCCGACGGGCACGAACATGTCCTACTCGGTAACCAAGGCCGCTGAGCTGTCGCTGTCGCGGGCGTTTGCCGACCTGTACGCCGGGCGGGGGGTGCTCGTGAACGCGGTGGCGCCCGGTCCGGTGGGCGGCGAGTTGTGGCTGGCGCCCGGCGGGTTGGCCGAGCAGCAGGCCGCTGCGCGTGGGATAACGCGCGAGGAGGTGCTGGAAGCGACGGCCGGCCGCGTGCCCATCGGACGGCTGGGCACCGAGGAGGAGATCGCCTCGGTGATCGCGTTCCTGTGCTCGGAGCCGGCGTCGAACGTGGCCGGGGCCGCGTGGTCGGTGGACGGGGGCAGCGTCCCGGTGATCATTTGAAGCCGTCTGCAAGACTGGCCGGCGCGATGACGGTGAGCACCGAGGCGATCGGCAAAACATATCCGGCGGTTGTGTACGCGGTCGGACGGGAGAAGATCCGCGAGTACGCCGCGGCGGTGGGAGAGACCAACCCGCTCTACTTCGACGTCGACGCCGCGCGCACCGCCGGGTATGCCGATGTGGTGGCGCCGCCGATGTTCGTGGTGGTCTATGCCGGGCGAGCGATCAGTCCGGCGCTGTTCGATCCCGACGTGGGGATCGACTTCGCCAACATGCTCCACGCCGGCCAGGAGTTCGCCTGGGGCTCGGTGGTGGTGGCCGGCGAGGAGGTCACGACCGTCACCGAGGTCAAGGACATCTCAGAGCGTGGCGGGCTGGGCTTCTACGAGTTCGAGACGCGCTCACACAACCAACGCGGTGATCTCGTCTGCACGGGGATCTGGCGTCAGATCGTGCGAGGGGCTGCGTCGTCGTGAGCCTGGGTGCCGGGGATCAGATCGAGCTGAGGGTGACGCCGGACCCGTACGTAACGATCCGTTACGCGGGCGCTTCGGGCGACTTCAACCCGATCCACATCGACGAGGACTTCGCGCGGAGCGTGGGTCTTCCGGGGCGGATCCTGCACGGGCTGTGGACGATGGCTCTCCTGGCGCGCGCGCACACCGACGCCGCCGGCGGGCCCGAGCGGTTGAAGCGGCTGTCCGTGCAGTTCCGGGGGATGGGCCGGATGGGCGAGGAGATCGTGGTCACCGGCAACGTGCGCGAGGTCAACGACGGGCTGGCGATCGTCGAGTCGCAGGCCGAGCAGTCCGGGAGCCGGCTCATCCGGGGCGGGGTGGCGGAGCTCGCGGTCTAACTCCTGCCGCGCGCCGGGCCGGTCCGACGGCGCACCGGCCGACCTACAATCAGGCTCATGCTGACGTCTCGTCAGGAGCTCGTGCTGCGTAAGGTCGTCGAGGGGTACCTCGAGGGCGGCGCTCCCGTGGGCTCCAAGGCGCTGTCGGTCGACGTACAGTGGGGGCCGTCGACGATCCGCAACGAGCTGGCGAGCCTCGAAGAGATCGGCCTGCTCGCGCACCCGCACACGTCCGCCGGCCGCGTGCCCACCCAGGCCGGCTACCGCTACTTCGTCGATCGCCTGCTGCCCAGCGAGGACGTCGGGCCGCGGCTGTCCCTGTCGCTGGTCCGCCGAGAGCTCGACGAAGCGATGCGCGTGACGACCGAAACTCTCTCGCAGGTGACGAACCTGCTGGCCATCGTCACCGCGCCGCCGATCGAGACCTCGACCATCCGTCACATCGAGGTTTTGCTCCTCCAGCCCCAGGTCCTGATGGTCGTCGTCATCACCTCGACCGGCGGCGTGACCAAACGGCTGTTCACCTTCGATCGCCCCGTCGATCCGGGGCTGGCAGACTGGGCGGCGAGCTACCTGAACGAGCGCCTGGTCGGCCTCGGCCTGGGCGCTCGGATCCTCCAGAAGCGCCTGCACGACCCGTCGCTGGCGCGCTCGGAGTCGGACTTTCTCGATGCGCTCTCGCCCGTGTTCACCGAACTCGAGGACGGCGCGCACGACAGCCTGTACGTCGAGGGAACCTCGCGCCTGCTGCGCGGCGACCGCGTGGGCGAGGTGTCGGAACTGAATGTGCTGATGGACATGCTCGAGCGGCGCGTGACCCTGCTCGGCGTGCTGCAGGCGGCGCTCACCGAGCGCGACGTGCTGGTCCGGATCGGGGCCGAGAACGAGGCGCCCGGCCTGCGCTCGCTGGCGCTGGTGGCGGCGGGCTACGGCCTGCCGCAGCGCCGGCTGGGAACCGTATCGGTGATCGGGCCGCTGCGAATGGACTATGGCCGCGCCATCCACGCGGTGCGAGACGCCGCCTCGCAGCTGTCGAGCTTCATCGCCGAGGTGTACGACGAACGATGAGCTCTACGCGCGACTACTACGACGTATTGGGGGTCGCCCGTGACGCGGACGAGGCGACGATCAAGAAGGCCTTCCGGCGCCTGGCCCGCGAGCTTCACCCGGACGTCAACAGCCATGACCCCGACGCCGAGGAGAAGTTCAAGGAGGCGGCCGAGGCCTACGAGGTGCTCTCGGACGCCGAGCGTCGCGCCACCTACGATCGCTACGGGCGCGAGGGTCTGCGCAGCGGCGGCTGGGCGCCGAACTCCGAGGCGTTCGGCTCGGTGTCCGACCTGTTCGAGGCGTTCTTCGGGGGCGGCGGTGCGTTCGGCGACCTGTTCGGGATGGGCGCGGCCCGTGCCGGCGGTCGCGTGCAGGGCGGGGACGTCGCGGTCACGGCCGAGATCGATCTGCCCGAGGCGGCTACCGGCACCACCGTCGAGGTGACCTACGAGGCGGTGGCGGTGTGCGAGCACTGCCACGGCAACGGGGCCGAGCCCGGCACGCCGATCGAGACTTGCGCGCGGTGCCAGGGGACCGGTCAACTGCGCGCGGTGTCGCGCACCCCGTTCGGTCAGGTCATGCGCACGACGGCGTGCGACGTCTGCCACGGTGACGGCCGTGTGGCGCGCGATCCGTGCAAGGTGTGCCGCGGCCGGGGACGTCGGGTGGAACGGCCGAAGGTCAGGGTGGATGTGCCGGCGGGGATCGCCGACGGACAGCGCATCCGGATCGCCGGACGCGGCCACACCGGCGAGCGCGGCGGTCCGGCCGGCGACCTGTACGTGCTCATCCGCATTCGCGAGGACCCGCGCTTCGTTCGCGACGGCGACGATCTGGTCACGGTGGTGGACGTGTCGGCGCCACTGGCCGCGCTCGGCACCCTCGTGGACGTTCCGACCGTGGACGGGCAGATCGAGCTCGAGATCCCGGCGGGAACCCAGCCGCACGAGACTCTGATCGTGCGGGGCGCGGGCATGCCGGCGCTGCGAGGCCGCCGGACCGGTGACTTGCGCGTGGTGGTCAACGTGGTCGTCCCGCGCCACCTGGGCCGCGAGCAGCGGGAACTCTACGAGAGGCTGGCCGACTCGATGACCGCGCACAACCTCCGCACCGAGGAGGGCGTGTTCGGCAAGCTGAGGCGGGCCTTCGGCGCGCGCTGAGGTTTCGGTGCTCCGCTTGGCGGTCCGGGTCCGCCGGGATCACGCCGAGGTGGTGCTGGCCGAGCTCCTCGATTTGGCGCCCGCCGGGGTCGAGGAGGTTTCGCTGGATGCCGGAGTCGTCGAGTACGCCGTCTACGGCGCGCCGGGGGAGCTCCCGGCGCTGCCCGACCTGACCGCGGCCGCGGGTTCGGCGCTCGTCGAGGTCCGGACGTCCGAGGTCGCCGACGACTGGGATTCGCGCTGGCGGTCGTTTCACAGACCGCTGGTCATCGGGGAGCGGTTGTCGGTTCGCCCGCCGTGGGAAGGTCGGCTGGGAACCGAGGTTGAGCTCGTGATCGATCCGGGGCAGGCGTTCGGGACGGGGTCGCATGCCACCACGCGGCTATGCCTCGAGCTGATGCTGTCGCTGCGTGGCGGTGGGGCGTTGGTCGACCTGGGGTGCGGTTCGGGCGTGCTGGCGATCGCCGCGGCGCGCCTCGGCTGGGCGCCCGTGGTGGCGCTCGACAACGATCCCGCGGCGGTGGACGCCGCGGCGTCGAACGCCCGGGTGAACGGGGTGTCGGAGTCAATCGACGTGCGCCGGCACGACCTGCGCGTCGATCCAGTGGCCTCGGCTGAGACCGTCGTCGCCAACCTGGTCCGAGCACTGCTGCTGGGCTGGGCGGCGCGGCTGGCGGAGGTGGCTGAGCGACCCGCGCGCGTGATCGCCGGCGGTCTCCTGGTGCACGAGGCGGACGAGGTGGCCGGCGCGTTCGGCGCCGCCGGGTTAGCCGAGGTCGAGCGCCGTGAGTCCGGCGACTGGACGGCCCTGCTCCTGGGCCGCCAATGTGGATAGCGCGCCTCAGCGCCGTCTTCCCCAGGGTTGTGGCGCGTGATCCACAGTAGAGGTGGATGAAGCGCCACCGCGCGGGTGTTGCCCAGCCAGTGGCGCGTCATGCACACGGCGCCACCGTGGACAACGCGCCGGCGCCAGATCTTGGCCACCGGGCCGATGCCGCCACACGGCCGCTGGCGCATGCTGTTGCTCACGTTGCGACCCGGACGAACTTACAAAGGAGGTGAGCCCAGTTGCCCAACCCGCTCGCGATCGGCGTGACGCTCGGTGGCCTACTCCTCGATGCGATCGTGCCACGGCCAAAGCCTCGGGCTGGATCTGCGCGCGAGCCGTTTCTCCTCTCACCGCGCTCCGTCTCGAGGACACCATCGCACGAGGCCGCGCACGAGGAGTACGACAATCCGCCGGCCGCGGGCGTGCGACTCAACTGAATCGAGGCGTCCACGGTGGTCGCGCCGCGCTAACGTGCGGCCACCGTGGCGTCGTTTGCCATCAAGTTCCTCGGCTGCAAGGTCTCGCAAGCTGACGCGATGATCGCCCGGCGGGCGCTGCTCGCCGCCGGGCACGCGGAGGTGGCCGAGGACGCAGCCGAGGTGCACGTGATCAACACGTGCTGCATCACCAGCGAAGCGGAGGCGAAGTCGCGCCAGGCCGTGCGGCGCTCGCTCCGGGCCGCCGACCGGGTGCTGGTCGGCGGTTGCGCGGTCAACCTGAACCGAGCGCAGTTCCGGGAGATCGACGAGCGCGTCAGCGCGTTCGTGGGAACGGCGGAGGAGGTGGCCGGCGCGATGGCGGCGGGTCTTGGCGGGTGCGCCGATCTGGAGCACGACGTCCTGGTCCGCCGGACGCTCGCTCCGGGAGCGCCCGGCGGCCGGGCGCGCGCTCCGGGAGCGCGCCAACCGGGCGAGCGGGGAGCGATCGCTCAAGCTGACCGGACCCGCGGGTTCATCAAGATCCAGGACGGGTGCGACTGCCACTGCGCCTACTGCATCATCCCGAACGTCCGGGGTGGCGCACGCTCGCGCGCGGCCGGCGCCGTGCTCGAGGAAGCGCGCCGGCGCGTCGAGGAGGGCCAGCCCGAGATGGTGCTGACCGGCATCAGCGTCGGCGACTATCGCGACCCGGAGCACGGGCTCGAGCTGGGCGAGCTGATGGCGGCGGTCGCGCGGGTGCCCGGCGTCGAGCGGGTCCGGCTGTCAAGCGTGGAGGTGATCCACGTCAAGGATTCGCTGCTCGAGGCGCTGGCCACCGAGCCGAAGGTTTGCCCTCACCTGCACGTGCCCATGCAGTCCGGAGATGACCAGGTCCTCAGCGCGATGGGGCGCCACTACAGCGCCGGCGAGTACCTCGAGACGATCGCCTCGCTTAGGCGCGCCGTGCCCCAGGTGAATCTGACCACCGACGTCATCGTGGGCTTCCCGACCGAGGGCGAGGAGGCGTTCGGGCGCACGCTCGACGCGATCGACGCGGCCGGGATCACGCGGGTCCACACGTTCTCCTACTCGCCGCGTCCCGGCACGGTGGCCGAGGGCTTCGGCGACCGTATTCCGGCCGAGGAGAAGAAGCGCCGCTCACGGGTGCTCCGAGCGCGCTCGGAGGTCCGCTCGCGCCACCACCGGACGGGCAAGCTGGGCGGCTTGGAGAGGGTGCTGATCGACAAGGTCGCGGACGCCCAATGCTCCGGGTACACGGCCGATTACACCCGCTGCTACCTGCCCGCGAGCGCCGGCGCGCGGGGTGAGATGCGCGAGGTGGCGTGCCTCGAGCTCTACGCGGACGGCATCCGCTGCGAATGACGGCATCCCCCGGGGCTATCCTGAGGGCGTGAGCGTCATCGATCAGGTTCGCGGCGACATGACCCGTGCGATGAAGGCCGGCGAGAAGGATCGCGTCGGGGCGCTGCGCCTGGTGCTGTCCGAGCTCCAGATGGCCCAGAAGGACGGCGGTACCGACGAGCTGGCCGTCCTGCGGCGCGAGCGCAAGCGCCGCCTGGAGGCGGCCGAGCAGTTCCGCGGCGGTGGCCGGCCCGAGCTGGCCGAGCAGGAGGAGGCCGAGGCGCGCATCATCGAGAGCTACTTGCCCGCGCAGCTTGGTGACGCCGAGCTCGACGCGATCGTTCAGGCCGCGATCGTCGAGACGGGAGCCAGCGGCCCCAAGGACTTGGGTCAGGTGATGAAGGCCGTGATGGCCAAAGCCGGTGGCCGTGCGGACGGCAAGCGCGCCTCCGCGCGCGTGCGGGAGGCTCTAACCGCGTAGACGGGACATGGTGGGTGCGTAGGCAGATAGAGCTCGAGAACGCGGTTGCGGCCGAGCTTGCGGGCAGCAAGGATGCCGTCCTGCGGGCGCTGGAGCGACATTTGGACTGCGACGTCTTCCTGCGCGGCAACGTCCTCACGCTCGACGGCGAGCCCGAGGGGGTCGATGCCGCCGCAGCCGTCGTGCACGAGCTGTCCGCGCTGATCCTGCAGGGCCACGAGATCGCGCCCGGCACCATCGAGGCGGTCAAGCGCGCCCTCGACGCCCACGAATCCCCGGCCCGCATCCTCGAGGACGTAGTCTGGCGCCACCGCGCGACCAAGGTCTCGCCCAAGACCGTCAACCAGAAACGCTACGTCGACTCGATCCGCACCAACACGATCACCTTCGGCATCGGCCCGGCGGGCACCGGCAAGACGTTCCTGGCGGTGGCGCTCGCCGCGGCCGCGCTCAGCCGGCGGGAGGTCAACCGGATCATCCTGACCCGTCCGGCCGTCGAGGCCGGCGAGCGCCTCGGGTTCCTGCCCGGCGACCTGATGGCCAAGGTGGATCCCTATCTGCGGCCCCTGTTCGACGCGCTCCACGACATGCTCGAACCCGAGCGCGTGTCCTCCCATCTCGAGCGCGGG
>JAFASQ010000340.1 GCA_019244395.1 Solirubrobacterales bacterium
TGACGTGGTCGGGCGGCAGGCAGTTGATGGCCAGCGCGCCAACGCCCATCTCCTCGAAGCGCCGGGCCGCCCGTCCGAACGCATCGCCCTCCGGTCCGCCCCAATGCTCGCCGTATACGCCGCATACGCCGTGGCGGCAGCGCCGGAAGCTGAGCCATACCGGCAGGCCGGTGTCGAGCAGAGCCTCGATCGTGGCGTAGGTGGAGCTGCGCACGAGGGTCAGCGTCTCGACGAGGATCAGGTCGGGCGGATCGTGCTCGAACGCGCGGGCGAGCAGGCGAATCGTCTCGCGCCCGTCCGGCGTGTCGACGTCGCCGTTGATGCTGAAGGCGACGGCGACCCGATCCGCGCGTCCGGCCTCCGCAGTGGCGGCGCGGGCCAGCCGGACGGCGCGGCGGGCCACGTCCATCCAGTGGACGGGCTCGGCGGTGTCCCACAGCGCGGCCTGGCCGTCGCGCAGCGCCGTGGCCAGGCCCCAGGTGTCGGTGCAGATCACGTCACAGCCCACGTCGACATAACGGCGATGCACGGACTTCACCTTGGCCGGCGATTCGAGGATCGCCGTCAATCCCCACAGATGCTCCTCGAGCTCGGGGCGCTCACCGGTGGCGCGGATCAGCTCGGTTCCCGTGGCGCCGTCCATGATCACTGCGCGATCGGTGGCGATCAGCCGGCTCAGGCGCTCGTAGCGGCTCTCGGCCGGCTCATCGGGCTGGATAGACGTGACCTGCAGGTGCGTGCTCACTTTGATCTCCCTCCGTGCCCGACTGGCGACCGGAACAGCTTGCCGGTACGCCGTCGGCAGCGCCACTCTCGCAGCGCCGGATTAGCCTAGACTTTAGAGAGGGTCTAAAGGCAAGGTATGCGAGGCGGGCAATGGCTCAGCATTGCGGCTTCCCTCTCTATTGGATAGGTAACTTCGGTAGAAGGAGCAGGGCGGTGTGCGAGGCCTGGCGGTACGTTCTGCGCTGTGTCGGCTACCGCTCCCGCAGGCCTCCCGCTCGAGCTGATCCTTCGTCGCGCGGGCGCGGTCCTCACGACCCGCGGGGGTCGACCGGTGGTGGCTCACTTCGGCTCCGGCGCCGCGGAGCTCGCGGTCTGCGTCAGAGGGGTCGGGCTCGTCGAGCGCTCGGATCTCAGCATGGTCGGACTGGAGGCGCCGCAGGCTCAGCTGTCGGCGCTGATGACGCGGCTCGCCGGCGCCGCAGTATCCCCGGGCGGCCTGGTTTCCGGCGCGGGCGCTTGGTGGTGCGGCGAGGCGCCGGACCGGGTGATCGTGGTGTGCGATCAGCGCACCGGCGGGCGCCTGGTCGATGCGCTTCATGCCGACGCCGCCCGCCACGTTGCGGTGAGAGACCGCTCGAGCGAGCTGACGGCGATCGGGCTGCTCGGACGCCACACGAGGAAGGTCCTGGCCGCGCTCGGCGCGTATGGCCAGAGCCTCGATCCGCGACAGGCCAAGCCGTTCGCGCGCGGGTCGATCGACGGGGTCCCGACCTCGTGGCTGCTTCAGTCCGATCGCCAGGCCCTCACGCTCGTGCCTCGCGAGCAGGCCGGCGAAGTGTGGCTGAGCATCGAGCGGGCAGGGCGCCCGTTCGGCATCAGCTGCGTGGGTCACGAGGCCGCCTGCCGCTACGCGCTGATGGAGCGCCTGCGGCCCCCCACCCCCGCGTCTCTCTGAACCGCCGACGCCGCCGTGGCTGACCGGGCCGCGAGCGAGCGCGTGCTCGTCGAGCTGCTCTCGCTTGAGCGCGAGATCGTCGAGGCGGAGTACGTCCGCCGGACGGACGCGCTCGAGCGGGTGGCCGACGCGGTGCGGCGGCTGGGCGAGATCGGCTCGCCCCAGGGCATCCTCGACCGCGCGGCCGAAGAGCTCGTGGTCAGCTCCGAGTTCGATCGGGTGCTGATCGGAGACGTGCGGGAGGACGGGCTCCATGTGCGATCTATGGCGAGCGTGGAAGACCGACCCGGCGCGGCGGCTGCGCTCGAGGAACTGCGCGGCGCGCCGATCCCGCTCGAGTACCCCTCGATCGAGGACGAGGTCGCTCGCCGGCAGGGCACCGAGATCGTGCGGGCCAAGGCCACCCGGTCGCGCGCCTCCCGGCGCCTGACTCAGGTGCTCGCCTGGGACAGTTACGTGGTGAGCGCGCTGGTCGTGCAGGGCAATACGGTGGGGCTGCTGCATGCGGACGCGGCGGCCGGCGCTGGGCCGCTGGACGCGCTGCACGCCGAGGTGGTTGCCCGCTACGCCGAGGGCCTCGCCGGCGTCTTCGAGCGGGCCGTCCTGCGGGAAATGCTCCAGCTGCACCATCACGAGCTGCGCTCCGCGGTGGATTGGATGAGCGCGCGGCTCGGGCAGCTCGCCACCGACGCGGGCGACTGGACGACGGGTGGCCAAGAAGCCGATCCGTCCGGCGCCGAAGCGCTGACCCCGCGCGAGGTCGAGGTCCTGCGGCTGCTCGCCCGCGGCCAGACCAACCTCGAGATCGCCCGCGCCCTGGTCGTCCGCGAAGGCACGATCAAGTACCACGTCAAGAACATCTTGCGCAAGCTGGGGGCGAGGAGCCGCGCCGACGCGGTGTCCCGCTACGCGCGAACGCGCGCAGGGGAGGCGCTATGAGCCGTGGGGCCGCGTTGACCCTCCCGCCGGCCCGCCCCGCGGCGCTCGGCGGCCCCGTGGGCGATGCCCTCGGTCGACGCGTCGAGATCGCCACCGCCCAGGCGCGCGAGCTGCTCGGCCTGCCCCGAGAAGGGGCGGCCGACGACCTGGACGAGCTGAGGGCGCTCAGCGCCGCGCTGCGCGAGACGCTGCCGGAATCCGAGCGGCGGACCGCCCCGATCGAGGAGCAGGAGGCCGCGCTCGAGCGGTTGCGCCAGCGCTTCGATACCCGGTTCGAGGCGCTTGAGCGGGTCCAGCTCGTGGTCGCGGACCTGCGCGAGGTCACTTCGCCGCGGGAGCTGCTGGTCCGCGCGCCCGCCGCGCTGTGCACGGGCTCCGCCTTCGAGCGCGCGATCGTCAGCCTGGTCAAGGGCGGGCGGATGGTGGCCGAGGCGGCGCATTTCGCCGGGCACGAGCGAGCCGCGCAGAGCACGCTGGCACAGCTCCAGGCCAATCCGCTGCGGCTCGAGCACACGTTGATCGAGACCGAGATGCTGCGCCGGCGGCGGGCCACAATCGTGCTCGAGGCACACGTCCACCCGCGGGTCGACCGCCGCATGGCCGAGCTCATGGGCTGGCGGTCGTATGCCGCCGCGCCACTCGTGGTCGGCGCCCAGGTGGCGGGGGTGATCCACGCCGACCGCGGACCCGACCGGTCGCTCGACGTGCTCGACCGAGATGTCCTGTGGGAGTTCGCCACCGGCCTCGCCCAGTCCTACGAGAGCACAACGTTGCGCCGCACCCTGCGTGCCGAGCGCGACCAGATGCGCGAGTTCCTCGAATGGCTACGCGTGCGCTCAAGTGAGTTGACCGACGCGCCGGTCACGCTGGCGGCCGGCAGCCGGGCCCCGCTCCCCGCGGCGGCGCCGCACCTCGAGCACCAAACGGTGGGAGGAGCGCGAGGACGTGATGACCGGATGCTGTTCGATGGGCTGCTCACCCGGCGCGAGCTGGACGTGCTGCGGCTCATGGCCGAGGGCGCCAGCAATCGGGCCATCGCCGACGCGCTGGTGATCTCGAGCGGCACGGTCAAGTTCCACGCCGGGAGCATCCTGCGCAAGCTGCACGCGGCCAATCGCGCCGAAGCGGTGACGCGCTATCTCCGGCTGTTGGGCATGCGCGTGCCCTAGTCTTCGTCTTAGTGGCGCTGGGCACCGGCCGGGCGACCGCCGGGCGGACCGAGCTCGCGGCGCGGTGGCGACGGTTCGCGTGGGATGAAACATCCACATGTTGGACGTTTCATCCCAAATGGTCGGTCTCAGACCGCGAAGAACACCGTCTCGCGCGGCCCCTGGAAGCGGATGTCGAAGCGGTAACCGCCGGCGACCGCCTCGGCCAGCAGGGTGGGCCGGCGCTCGACCGGTACCCGCGCCAGCACCGGATCGGACGCGTTGGCCTCGGTCTCGTCGGCGAAGTAGATCCGCGTCACCGTGCGGTGGAGCATCCCGCGAGCAAACACCGAGACGTCGATGTGCGGCGCCTGGATGGCCCCGGCCAGGCCCGGGACCAGCCCGGGCTTGACCGTGACGATGTCGTAGTTGCCGTCGCCGTCTTCGAGGCCGTAGCGGGCGAAGCCGCGGAAACCGTCAAGCTGCGAGGGACCGCCCTGGCCGTGGATGTCGGCGAACCGCCCCTCGGGGTCAGCCTGCCAGGTCTCGAGGAGAAAGTCGGGGATCGGCACGCCGGCGCCGTCATAGACCGTGCCGGTGATGTGGATGGCGCCGGGGGTACCCTCCGCGACGGCGAATGGGCCGACGTCGAACGGCAGACCGATGGCGAAGTACGGTCCGACGGTCTGGGAGGGTGTCGTTTCGAAGATCAATGTGCCTCCTCGAATGGCGTTGTGCCCGGTCCGCGCAGGTAGATGTCGAACTCATACGCGGCGGCCCAATTCGGCACGGTTCCGTGAATGGAAAAGCTCGAGACCATGCGCTCGCGGGCCTTCGGATCGCGCACCGAGTTGAAGATCGGGTCGTAGGCGAAGAACGGATCGCCCGGGAAGTACATCTGGGTGACCAGGCGCTGGGTGAAGGCCCGGCCCAGCAGGGAGAAGTGGATGTGGGCCGGGCGCCAGGCGTTGTAGTGGTTCCCCCACGGATACGGGCCCGGCTTGATCGTCGTGAACGTGTAGCGACCCTCGTCGTCGGTGATGCAGCGCCCGGCGCCGCTGAAGTTCGGGTCGAGCGGAGCCGGCCAGCGGTCCCAGCGGTGCTTGTAGCGCCCAGCCGCATTGGCCTGCCAGATCTCGACCAGGGTGCCGCGCAGGGGCTTTCCCTCCGTGTCGAACACCTGGCCCGACACCACGATCCGCTCGCCGATCGGCTCGCCTTCGTGCTGCACGGTCAGGTCGTGGTCGTTCTCGCCCATCAGCACCGGCCCGAGCTGCGGCCCGGTGATCTCGGTCACCGTCTGCGGCAGGTAGACGAGCGGCTGCTTGGGGTGGCGCAACGCGGTCGACTTGTAGCCCTCGTAGTCCATCGGGGGATGGGCCCCCTCGGGCTCGCGTACGTAGCTGGTCGCGGTGTCCGCGATCGGGGTGTAGATCGTGCGAACCTCGCCGCTGTCTGTCTCGGTCATCTCTGTATACCTCTATACATATATCTATAGATATACCTAAGCCTGTAGGACGACGGCCAGACCCTGGCCGACGCCGATGCACAGCGCAGCTACCCCATACCCGCCGCCGCGCCGGCGCAACTCATGGGCCAGCCCGCCCATGATGCGCACGCCCGAGGCCCCGAGCGGGTGGCCGAGCGCGATCGCACCGCCGTTCGGATTCACCTTCTCCGGATCGAGCCCCTTCCACTCGCCGATGTCGGCCAGGCACTGCGAGGCGAACGCCTCGTTCAGCTC
The DNA here is from genome assembly GCA_019244395.1 of Solirubrobacterales bacterium. Lineage (GTDB taxonomy): Bacteria > Actinomycetota > Thermoleophilia > Solirubrobacterales > Solirubrobacteraceae > Palsa-465. The sequence continues at coordinate 5,513 of JAFASQ010000340.1, forward strand.
GACGACCGCGACGTCGTCCCAGGTGATGCCGGCGCGCTCCAGCGCGATCTCCGCCGCCCGAACCGGGGCGATGCCGAACACGTCCGGATCGACAGCCGCCGCGCCGCGGGAGACGATCCTCGCGAGTGGATCGCGCCCGACACTTCGGGCGCCTTCCTCGGAGGCCAGCAGCGCCGCGCCGGCGCCGTCATTGAGCGGCGAGGAGTTGCCGGCGGTGACCGTTCCGTCCTTCACGAACGCCGGCTTGAGTTTGGCCAGCTTCTCGACTGAGGTGTCGGGGCGGATGTTCTCGTCGCGCTCGAGCTCGGTGCCGGGCACCGGGATCACCCATTCGCCGTAGAAGCCGCTCTCCCAGGCCGCCTGTGCGCGCTGGTGACTGCGCAGCGCGAACTGATCCTGCTCCTCGCGCGTGACGCGATAGATGCCGGCCAGCTTCTCGGCGCTCTCGCCCAGCGAGATCGTCCACTGGTCGGGCATGTTCGGGTTGACCATACGCCAGCCCAGCGTGCTCGACTGAAGCTGCTGATGGGATGGCGG
>JAFASQ010000399.1 GCA_019244395.1 Solirubrobacterales bacterium
CCCTCACCCTCGCCGCCCGGGACGCCGGCGGGCTCTGCGTCACGGTGAAACTATCCGCCGCGCCACCGAGCAATGGCTGATGACCGAGGCTGTTTCGCAAACGGGTTCTGTCCGCGGTGCGGGGGACGATTCCGTGATGCCGCAGAACTTCATTGAAGGTCGTCGTGAGCAGGGGTTTTTGCTGCCTCCGGACGTTCGGGATTGGCTCGCTCCGGATCACTTGGCGTGGTTCGTGATCGACGCCGTCGAGGACATGGACCTGTCGGCGTTCTATGCCGCCTATCGGGCTGACGGTCATGGTCGGGCTGCGTATGAGCCATCGCTGATGGTGGCGGTGATCCTGTTTGCGTTTGCGAGTGGTGTGCGGTCGTCGCGGGCGATCGAGCGGCACTGTCGCGAGCATGTCGCGTTTCGGGTTATCACCGGCAACTTGGTTCCTGATCATGTGACGGTGGCGCGGTTCATCTGCCGCCACCAGCAGGCGCTGGCCGAGTTGTTCACCGACGTGTTGAAGCTGTGTCAGAAGGCGGGGTTGGTTAAGTCGGGGGTAGTGTCGATCGATGGGACTCGGATCGCGGGGAACGCGAACCCGGACGTGAACTTTCCCTTCGGGCCGATCGCCCGCGAGGTGCTGGCCGAGGTCAGGGCGACCGACGAGGCGGAGGATCAGGAGTTCGGGGAGGCGCGTGGCGATGAGCTGCCCGAGCAGTTGCGCACGCCGGAGGGCCGGCGGGAGTTCTTCCGCCAGGTTCGGCAGGAGCTGCGCGACGCGGAGCAGAGCAAGGGTCCGGATGAGATCGATGAGCTCGAGACGCAGGCGTCCGAGGAGCCCGCGTCAACGCCGGAGTTCTGCTTCGAGAGCAGCCCCATCACTGATGCGGGTGGTGGTCGGCGCCGGTGGCTGTCTGAGGCCAAGCGCCAGCTCGAGCAGCATCGCTGGGAGAACCCGGATCCGATCGTGCGCTCCCGTGTGGAGCGGCTCCTATTGGCGCTGCGGCGCCTGGAGGCCGAGCTGTCGGCCGAGCGGGCGGGCAATGAAGCGTATGAGGCCTACCGCCAGCGGGGGCGGATGCGCGACGGTCGCCGCTTCGGCCGCCCGCCCGATCCGCATCAACCGCCGGAGGTCCCGGAGGGCAAGGTGAACGTGACCGACCCGGACTCGCGTCCGATCCCGGTCGGGTTCGGGTTCGTGCAGGGATATAACGCGCAGACCGCCGTTAACGAGCAGCAGGTCGTGCTCGCGGCGGAGATCACCAACCTGTCCACAGACTTCTCGCAGCTCTCGCCGATGGTCGCCGCCGTGGTCCGGGAGCTGGGGCGTGCCGGCGTCAATCACGAGCTACTGGAGGCGGTCGCCGCCGACGCCGGCTACTGGAACGAGCAGCAGATGGACGACGTGGTCGCCAACCAGCACGTCCCCGTGCTGGTCGCTCCCGACAAAGGCAGCCGCAGCACACCCAAGCGGTGGGTGAACGAGCCCCGCGCCACGTGGATGCGAACCGTCCTGAAGTCAGACCACGGCCGGGAGCGATATGCGAAACGAAAACAGACTGTGGAGCCGCTCTACGGTGACACCAAACACAACAAAGGTTTCATCCGCTTCCATCGGCGAGGCAGGATCAAGGTGCGCACCGAGTTCCGGTTACTGATGATGGCCCACAACCTCACCAAGGCCCATCGCGCCCAGATAGCCACCGTGGCGGCCTGAAACGGCCCCCACCCGGTGACAACGCCCTACACCGCGGGCACACCATCAACGGCCCACCCACCAGCGAGCAGCGACGCCTAATCGCGAGAACCTTTGAGAAACAGCCTCGACGACACGCAGCAGCGCCCGGGCACTACGCTGGCGGACAACTTCTGCGTATGCACGGACCACAACGGCACCGAGATCCAAGTGCTTCTGCATTGTCGCCGGGGGGGCCGTGATCGACTGGCTCCCGCTTTGGCTCCTCGCCGGCCGGGAGGAGAAGCGTCGTGGCGACGGCGGCGAGCTCGTGACACGCCCGAGGCCTGGATCCGGCAGCCCGCCCGAGTTCGTTGACACTTCTCCATCGACCGGACGCTAGCTGCGAGCGCTGTAAGCACCCGAGCGCGGAACTGGCGAGGCGCAGGGCGCCACCGGTTGTCGGGTCGCGTCGCTTTCGTTCGCGCACGTGTACGCCGCGACCCGCTGCTGGAGCGTCGAGCGTCAGGGGTGGTATTCGTTTGTGTTCGTGTCGGATGGCGATTATGTGTTCGGCGAGGACGTCCAGGAGGAGCGCGAGCGGCTTGCCGCTGTGGAGCGGGCTGTCGATGGTTCGAGTCGGAACGCCCT
>JAFASQ010000033.1 GCA_019244395.1 Solirubrobacterales bacterium
ATGGAGGAGCGCATAGTGCCTGCGGTTGTGCTTGGACGGTGGTCGCCTGGATAATCGCTACATGTCGTTAGCACACGACGATCGGCATGCTGGCCATGAGCATGGCTCGGAGTTGTCCGAGGCTCAAATCCGGGTCAGGGCGCTGGAGACGGTGTTGGTGGACAAGGGATATGTCGACCCGGCGGCGCTCGATCTGCTGATCGAGACCTACGAGACCAGGGTCGGGCCCCATAATGGCGCGCGCGTGATCGCGAAGGCGTGGACGGATCCCGACTACCGCCGATCGCTGCTCAGGGACGGTGGCGCCGCGGTCGCCTCGCTCGGATATCCCGGTCGGCAGGGCGAGAATCTGGTGGCACTCGAGAACACGCCGCAGGTGCACAACCTGGTCGTATGCACGTTGTGCTCGTGCTATCCGTGGCCGGTGCTCGGCCTGCCGCCGGTTTGGTACAAGTCAGCCGCGTACCGGTCACGCGCGGTCGCCGATCCACGCGGCGTGCTGCGCGACTTCGGGGTCGAGCTCCCACGCGAGGTGCAGATCCGGGTGTGGGATTCCACCGCGGAGGTGCGCTACCTGGTGGTGCCGATGCGGCCCGCGGGAAGCGACGACTGGAGCGAGGAGGAGCTCGCCGGGCTCGTCACCCGCGACTCGATGATCGGGACTGGGCTTCCGAGACGGCCGCAGGAGCGCGCGGGATGAACGGTGGGCATGACATGGGAGGCATGCACGGCTTCGGGACGGTGTTGCCCGAGTCAGATGAGCCGGTGTTTCACGCCGACTGGGAGCGACGGGTGTTTGCGCTGACGCTGGCGATGGGCGCCACCGGCGAATGGAATCTCGACGCCTCGCGGTTCGCCCGCGAGAACCGTCCGGCGGCCGAATACCTCAACCAGAGCTATTACGAGATCTGGCTCGCGGGGCTGCAACAGCTGTTGGCCGAGCACGAGCTGGTGAGCGAGGAAGAAGTCTCGGCGGGGCGGCCACTCGAGCCTCGCAAGCCCGTGCGGCGGATCCTCGCGGCCGGGGATGTCGCTGCGGCGCTCGGCCGCGGCGGCCCCACGAACCGAGAGCCTGCGCGGCCGGCAATGTTCAACGTCGGCGACTGCGTGAGAGCCAAGAACATGAATCCGCCCACGCACACGCGGCTGCCCCGGTATGTACGCGGGCACATCGGCACCGTCACCGCAACCCACGGCTGCCACGTATTCCCGGACAGCAACGCGCACGGCCGTGGCGAGGATCCACAATGGCTGTACACCGTCTCGTTCGACAGCCGCGAGCTCTGGGGCGCCGAGGCGGATCCCGCGCTGGCCGTGTCGGTCGACGCGTTTGAGCCGTATCTCGAGCCACTCACGTGACCCGCGAAGACCCGCTCGAGGTTGCGACGGCGGCCGCCGCCCTGACCGGCATTCCATCCGATTCCGACAGCGTCGTGTTCCGCGAGCCGTGGGAGGCACAGGCCTTCGCGATCGCCATCGCGCTGCACGAGCGCGGGCTGTTCACCTGGCCCGAGTGGGCGGCGGCGCTGGCAGGCGAGATCCAGGCGGCGCAGGCGCAGGGTGACCCCGACACCGGCGAGACCTATTACCACCATTGGCTCGCCGCTCTCGAACGCCTCTTAGTCGCGAAGCGAGCGACCAATGTCGCGACGCTCGCTCGGTACCGTCAGGCGTGGAAGCACGCCGCCAGCCGCACGCCTCACGGAACACCGATCGAGCTCGCGCCCCAGGACTTCGAATAGCCGCAACGCGCGCGGGCAGCACGCGCCGCCGGGGCGCGCGCAGATGATCCGCACGGACGCCGGCCTCAACCCGGAATTACGGGAGGACGTCCGCGAGTTCTTGGTGACCGCCGGAGCGTGCCCATCCGAGCGCGTTGCCGCCGTGAAGGTTGTCCTGGATCAGCGGGTCTGCTCCGAGGTCGAGCAGTGCGGTGACTGCCTCGCGCTGTCCCGACTGGGCCGCGAGGTGGATGGCAGTGACGCCGTGGCCGTGGCTTAGCCCGCCGAACGTGCCGCGCCGGTTGGGGTCGGCGCCTAGCTCAACGAGGGTGCGGATTGAGCTGACGCGGCCGTTGGCGGCCGCCCAGGTGAGCGCGGTGCCGCGGTACGGATCGGCGTTGACTCGGGCACCGAGCTCGACGAGCAGACGTATGGCTTTGACCCGATCGGATTTGGCCGCCCACACGAGCGCTTCGTCGAGCACCTCCTGGGGATCGTCCGAAGGCTGCCAGGTGGGGAAGCCGCCATGCGGGCGATAGAAGCTCCGGTGGGCCCCGGCCTCGGGCGTACCTACGAGTTGGCGGACCAGCTCGAGGTCACCGAGTCCGGCGGCGACTCGGAGGTTGGCGGGTTGCCGGCCTAGAAGGGCTGCGACTTCGCGGTGGCCCCAGAAGAGCGCCGCGACGAGCGGCGTGCCGCCGTCGCCGCGCGCGAACAGGTCAGTACGTGCACCGGCGGCAAGCATCAGCCGGGCGAGCTCGCAGTCGTTCCCGTAGCCGGCCTGGTGCAGCTTCGTCCAGCCATAGTCGTTGCCGCGGTTCGGGTCTGCGCCCCGCTCAAGCAGCAGCGAGACGATCGCCGGATCGCCGGCCATACCCAGTAAGTCGTTCCCGTTTGTGCCGCGCTGAACGACTAGATCAGGAAACCGGTCAAGCAGCTGAAGCACGCGCCGGCGATCGTCCTCCTCGATCGCTCTATAGGCGAGCACGAACGGCGTGGCTGGCTCCTGCCCGCTCTGCATCGCCTCGACGTGGCGGCGAAGCCCGCGCCAGCTCGAGAACCCGTGCCGCGCCGCAAGATCGCGTCGCGCGTCGGCGGGGCTGACGCCCGAGACCGATGCGATTCCGTGGGCACGACCCTCGTAGTAGTCGAGATCGGTGCGGAATGGCTGCTCGAGCCCGAGGCGCTCTACGTACGCCTTGAGCTTCGGCCAGCTGTGGAAACCCAGCTCGCGCGCGAGCTCGAACTGCACCTCGGCCAGCTTCACGTCCTGTCCAGCTGCGCGTCGCGCCCGCACGCGCTCCTTCGCCTGCTTGCGCAGCTGCTCGAGATTGAGCTGGTACGTCATCCTGGCTCCCTTCCGTCGCGCCGGGCGTCCGCCTGCTCCGGCGGGAGGAAGCTCGTTCGGCGTTTCCTGACAGACAGAGGGTGGGCTCGGCCCTTTCCGACGGACTGGACGCGGCCCTCGCCGCAGCCGGGCAGTCTAAATCAGCCACGGGGTGGAGAGCGACCTTCCGACCGTGGATAACCCCTACTGGGCGCTGAAATGGAACGTCGCGTGGTCGCTGCCTTCGGTCACCCGCACGGTGTAGGCATGCCCGCTTTGTGTCTGCACGTTGTTGCCGAAATGAAGATCGGCCACGCCTTCGCCGACGCCTTCCATCACCGCGACGGGCAGCGTGTGGCGGGACCGGCCGCTGGTCATGACGATCGACGGCGACGGCGCGGTAATGACCTTGCGCCCTTCACGGCTGCAGATATGAACCTCGAGATGCTTCATCGACGCCATCCCGGGCATCGCGCGTCCCGCGTTCATCCCGGTCATCCAGCTCATCCCTGATCCTTGCATCCGGCCCGCGAGCATCACCTCCCCCTGCTTGGGATGTGTGCGCCGTGCCTGCTGCGGGGAGTACATGGTCTCTGCGCGACCGAGGCTAAGGATGAAGAAATGACTGGCGGTGCTAACCGTCTGACTGCCAGCCGACGGCATCGCGCACGACACCCGCGCCATCTTCTCCATCGTTCCCGTGGCGCTCGACGACATCGTGGAGGAGCCCGACATCCCGGGCATCGAGGAGCTCTTTGAGGCCTGCGAGCTACTCGAGGACGTTGCCGAGCCGCACGCGGCAGCCGTTAGCGCAAGACCCGCCGCCAGGAAGCTCAGTGGCAGCAGCCGCCGTTTCCTAGATGCCTGCATCGAACGTCCTCCCGAAACGTGAGCCGACCAGAGCGTGCGACTATATCTCCGCCCGCGCGAGCATGACCCGACGGCGAGGAGGTGAAGTCGGCATGGCTGGAACCGTGCTGTTGCTCGGGACGTTCGATACAAAGGGCCACGAATACGCCTTCGTTCGCGACCGGTTGCGCGAATTGGACGTCGCCGTACTGCTCGTCGACACGGGGATCCTCGACCCGGCGGGCGTAGAGCCCGACGTGGCCCGGGGCGCGGTGGCCGACGCGGGCGGGGCGCGGGTCGAGGAGCTGGCGTCGGCGGGCGATCGCGGCGCTGCGGTCGAGGCGATGGCGCGGGGCGCGCCGGTTCTCGTGCGGCGGCTGTTCGACGAGGGCCGCTTCGACGGGATCCTGGCGCTCGGCGGCTCCGGCGGCACCTCAATCGCCACCGCCGCAATGCGGGATCTTCCCGTCGGCGTCCCGAAGCTGATGGTCTCGACGATGGCGGCCGGTGACACGCGCCCGTACGTCGGCGCCACGGACCTGACGATGATGGCCTCGGTCGTCGACATCGCCGGCGTCAACTCCGTCTCGGCGCGGATCATGACCAATGCGGCCGGCGCGATCGCTGGCATGGTGGGCGCCCGGGCACCGGACCTCGCACACCGGAAGGTGATCGCCGCGACGATGTTCGGCGTCACCACGCCGTGTGTCACTCGCGCCCGCGAGCTGCTCGACGAGTTCGGCTACGAGGTGCTCGTCTTCCACGCCACCGGCACCGGCGGCCAGGCCATGGAGGTGCTGGCGTCCGACGGCTATCTCGCCGGCGTTCTCGACATCACCACGACCGAGCTCGCCGACGACTTGATTGGCGGCGTGCTGTCGGCGGGACCTGACCGGTTAGAGGCGGCGGGGCGGTCGGGCATCCCCCAGGTGGTCTCGCTGGGCGCCCTCGACATGGTCAACTTCGGCCCGCGTGACACCGTCCCCGAGCGGTTCGAGCAGCGCCGGCTCTACGTGCACAACCCGACGGTCACGCTGATGCGCACGACACCGGAGGAGTGCGCCGAGCTCGGGCGGAGGACCGGGCGCAAACTGTCCGCGGCGCGCGGCCCCACGGTCCTGTTCGTCCCTCTGCGCGGCGTGTCGATGATCGATGTCGAGGGACAGCCGTTCCATGACCCCGCGGCAGACCGTGCGCTGATCGAGGGGGTGCGGGAGACGCTGGACGGGAGCGTGGAGGTCCACGAGCTGGACACGGACATCAACGACGAGCGGTTCGCGACGGCGATGGCGCGCCGCCTGCACGAGCTGGTGACGGAGACCATATGAACCGAGCGGACGCGCTGGCCCGGCTGCGCACCCAGGCGAAGGCCGCGCAGCCGATCATCGGAGCGGGAGCCGGTACCGGACTCTCGGCCAAGTGCGCCGAGGCCGGCGGCGCCGACCTCATCATCATCTATAACTCGGGCCGCTTCCGGATGGGAGGTCGCGGATCGCTGGCGGGGTTGCTCCCGTTCGGCGACGCCAACGCGATCGTCGTCGACATGGCCCGCGAGGTGCTGCCGGTCGTCCGCGAGACCCCGGTCCTGGCCGGGGTGTGCGGGACCGACCCGTTCCGGCTCATGCCTGTGTTCCTGGAGGAGATCCGCCGGATCGGCTTCAGCGGCGTACAGAACTTCCCCACGGTCGGCCTCGTCGACGGGACGTTCCGCGCCAATCTCGAGGAGACCGGTATGGGATTCGGGCTCGAGGTCGACATGATCCACGCCGCACACGAGCAGGATCTGTTGACCGCGCCGTACGTGTTCGATCCCGAACAGGCGACGGAGATGGCCCGAGCCGGAGCTGACGTCCTCGTGCCCCACATGGGCCTGACCACGGGCGGGGCGATCGGTGCACAGACGGCCAAGACGCTCGACGACTGCGTGGGGCTGATTCAGGCGATGCACGACGCGGCTAAGCGGGTCAATCCGGAGATCCTCGTCCTGTGTCACGGAGGGCCGATCGCCGAGCCCGATGACGCGGCGTACGTACTCGAACGTACGGATGGCGTGGCCGGCTTCTTCGGCGCCAGCTCGATGGAGCGGCTGCCCACCGAGGTGGCGATGATCGAGAACATGCGGCGCTTCAAGGCGGTCGCGCTCAGCAGGGAGCAGCGATGAGCTCGTTCGTGATGCGGGACGTGGTCACCGGCGTGGCTGCGGGTAGTGATCGCGCCGTCGTGTTGCGGCGAGGCTGAGTCCTTCGGCAGGGCGGGGGTCGGTGTGTTTGGCCGTGATCGCGGTGGGAAGTGGTGGCCCATGGCGGTAGGACGCGAGTCGGGGTCGCCGGCGGCTGCTCGGGCAGGAAACCGGAGTAGGTGTGGTTGACCGTCGCCGCTCACTGATCTCCGGACTCCTGTGCGGCGTGGGGGTCGCGGGGTTCATCGATGAGACGGTATTTCACCAGCTCCTTCACTGGCATCACTTCTACGACAAGTCAACGCCGTCGTGGGGACTGATCTCCGACGGGATATTTCACGCCGCCAGTTGGCTGTGCATTGTCGGCGGGTTGTTTCTGTTTGCCGACCTGCGCCGGCGCGCCAGCTTCGAGGCTCGATCGCTATGGGCGGGTTTCTTTCTCGGGCTGGGTGGCTTTCAGCTGTACGACGGAACCCTGCAGCACAAGGTCTTCCGGTTTCATCAGATCCGCTACCACGTGGACATCCTGCCGTACGACCTCGTGTGGAACGCGCTGGCTGCCGTAGCCTTGCTCGTTGGGATCGCGGTGCTGGTGCGCGCCCGGCGCCAGGCATCCGGTGACCGCGAGACCGTCGTCATGTGAGCTGTGGATGCCTCTCGGCTGGCTGACCGACTGGCCGAGCACGCCGGCGGCGTGGGCGACGCTGCCGGCGGCGCTGGCGCTGTACGCAACCGGCGTCGCCCGTCTGCGCAGGCGCGGTAAGAACTGGAGCAGCCGGCGCAGCGCCAGCTTCCTCGCGGGGTGGGCAACGTTGCTGATCGCCGTGTGCTCGCCGCTGGCCGCGCACGACGAGTCGTTCCCCGTGCACATGGTCCAGCACCTGCTCATCGGCATGCTCGCGCCGCTCCTTTTCGCCTTATCGGCGCCCATAACACTCGCGCTCCGCGCCCTGGAGCGCGCCCATCGCCGCCCGCTCGTCCGGATCCTGCACTCGCGAGCCGCGCGAGTGCTCGCCTTCCCTCCGATCGGCGCCCTGATCTACGCCGGATCCCTGTGGACGCTGTACCTCACGCACTGTTCGCGCAGACCTTGCGTTACCCGCTGTTGCACGAGGCGCTGCACATGCACTTCCTCCTCGCGGGCTGCCTGTTCATGTGGCCGCTCGTCGGCCTCGACCCGGTTGGCTCGCGCAGCTCGATCCGCGTCCGGATCGGCGTGCTGTTGCTCGCGCTGGGCAGCCACGCCGCGCTGGCAAAACTGATCTACGCTGGCTGGCTAGGTGGCGGTCTCGCCCATACACTGCCTGCAGGTGACATCCACCTCGGGGCGCAGCTCATGTACTACGGCGGCGATGTCATCGACTTGGCACTAGTCGTTACCTTCTTCGCGCAGTGGTACGTCCGAGCCGGACGCACACTCACGCAGGCGCCGCGAGTTCCCCCGATTCCCCGATCCGTTCCAGAGCACGTCCGCTAGCGGGACGAACCGCGTCGCGCGATCAGTCCTCTGGCGGGTCGCCGCCGGCCCGGCGACGCTCGCGGCGCGCTGCCTCGACGAGACGATCAACCTCACGGTGGCGACGCTCTACATACGTCCGTAGCTCCGCCTCCGCCTGCTCTCGGAGGACTCGGACCTCGTCCGCCGCCTCGGCCCGCATCGCGGCCAGGAGCTGCTCGGCCGCCATTCGTGCGCTCTGAAGCTCCTGGTCACAACGCTCCCTGGCCTCCGCGACAAGACGCTCAGCCTGCCGCTCGGCATCGGCCACCACCTGGTGCGCGGTTTCTTCTGCCTCGCGGAGGACATCGGCGGCGGCAGCTTGCAGCCGAGCCTGATCGACAATTGCCGCGGCTTCTCCACGCGCCGCCACGCGAATCGCCTCAGCCTCCTCGCGCGCCTGGGCCAACAGCCTGGCGGCATCCTCGCGCGCCCGAGGAAGCACCGCCCGCGCCTCTTCACGCGCCTCTGTGCGCAGCGCCTCTGCCTCGTCGTGCGCCTGGGCGAGCATCTCCTCTCCCTCCCGGCGACGGTTCTCGAGGCCTACCTCGGCTTCCCGAAGAAGGCGCTCGGCCGCATCACGGTCCGCCTCGGCACGCAGTCGAGCACCCTCCAACGTCGCCTCCGCCTCCAAGCGGCTGCTCTCGACGAATCGCGCCGCCTCCGCCTCCCTGTCCGCCGCCGCACGCTCACGGGCCGCCGCCTCCTGACCAAGCTCACGGGTCTTCTCGGCCGCGCGGCTGGTACGAAACCACTCGCTCACCAACTGGAGATGACGGTCAACCTCAGCCGGGTCATAGCCCTTGCGGACGCGCCGGAAATGACGCTGGATCACGTACGCCGCACGAGTCTCACCTTCCTGGCTCGGAGGCATAACCCTGCCGTTCGCTACCGAAACCCGGACTCCTTCGCGATCCCGGCCGACACCGACGTCGCCGTGGACCCGAGTTACCTGACGGCGGGGGCCGGCTCTCAACCAAACCGATTGGTGCCGCCGGGGCGGGGTGGCGACGGACTGCTCCCGGGCTTCAGCTTGTCTACCGGGTCGAGGGCGGCCCGATCTGGTCCGTCGCGCTATAGCTCGCAGCGACAACCGCGAAGCCGAGCTTTGCGTTGCCGTACTGGTCGACTAGGCCCTTCTGGTTGAGCGGCGGGTCGGGCCAGGGGTCGCCGCCGTTGTAGCCGGGATAGGCGGCGAAGTCCTGCAGGGTCTGGAGGATCGCGCCCGATAGCCATGTCTTGCTGGCGAGGACCCCAAGGTGGTAGGCGAGCATGTTGGCCTGAAACTGGTAGGTCCCGTACTCCTCCGCCGGGCCATTGCGGTTGCCGTCGAACCCGAACTCGGTGACCAGCAACGCCTTGGTTGACTGGCAGGCGCGGAAGCTATCCAGGAACGGCCCTAGCGCGTCGCGGTCGTCGGTGACCCCGCCAGCCTCGTCGAACAGGCCGAAGTACTCGTTGGCGCCGATCACCTGCAGCGGTCCGTACGCAGGGTCACAGACCTGTCCCGGGATCCCCATGATCGCCATGCCGACCGGACGAGTCGGATCGAGGCGGTGAACGAGCGCGACGGCGCCGGCGATGTACGAGGCCTCGGCGCTGGTGGATGGCTGTGGGGGCTCGTTGGCGATGCTCCACAGCAGGATCGAGGGATGATTCTGGTTCTCGAGGACATTCTCGCTTAGCACGTCACGGGCGTCGGCCAGCCATCCGGCCTGGCTGAAGTACTGGCTCGGCACTCCCCAGATCGGAACCTCGGACCAGATGAGGATCCCTTCCTGGTCAGCCAGCTCCTCCATCAGCGGGCCAACCGGGTAGTGAGCCCGGATCACGGTCGCCCCCAACTGGCGCACCCAGGCCAGCAGCTGCACCGTCTGCGCGGGGCTAAGCGCGGCGCCCGACTCGATGTTCTGCTCCTGCAGGTCCACACCGCGCAGATCGAGCGGCCTGCCGTTGAGCTCGAGCCGGCCGTGCTTGACGACAATCGAGCGGATACCCGAGTAGTCCAGGTATCCGCCAAGCGCTCGCCCGGCGCGGTCGACCAGCGTCACCGTGGCCCTGTACAACGCGGGGC
>JAFASQ010000080.1 GCA_019244395.1 Solirubrobacterales bacterium
ACGTGCCGCAATCGCGGAAGGAGGCGGGTCAGTGGTCTCCTCCGTCAGTACGGTCGCACCGAGAGGTGCCACCGGTGGATGCTGCGCGAGGACGCAGGACCCGACGTGTAGCAGCGCTACACGAGGGTCCGAGGACACAGCGCAGCGCCGCCAGGGGCGCCTCGAATGCGAGCGTATTGGCGGAGGCGACCACTACGCCGCCTGCTGAGCCTCGCGCAGGGTGCGCATCGCCTCCTTGCGCTGCTCGCGCGAGGTCCGGTCGAGGATCAGCACTCCGTCGAGGTGATCGATCTCGTGCTGGATCACCCGCGCCTCGAGCCCGGAGGCCTCGATCACGATCGGCTCGCCGAACTCGTCGAGCGCGCGGATACGGACGTGAACCGGCCGGTCGACCTCGACCAGCACGCCCGGCAGGCTGAGGCAGCCCTCGTCCATCGACTCGCTCTCGCGGCCTGACCACTCCACCTCGGGATTGATAAGCGCGGCCAGCGGGGCCTGCGGCTGGACCCGGTAGACAAGGAGCCGGTGCACGACCCCGACCTGGGTGGCGGCGAGCCCCACGCCGAGCGCGTCGTCCATGAGCGCGCCCATGCGGGCGACCTCCTGACGTAGCGCGTCGTCGAACCGCTCGATCGGCCGGGCGCGGGTGCGGAGCACCGGATCGCCGAAACTGCGGATCTGAGCGAGGGCCGCATCGCGCCGTGCGGCGGTCTCGGGATCGAGTTCGGGTGCTTCGCGCTCGGGCTCGATGCCGGCCTCGGGCTCGGGCTCGACGCCCGCCTCGGGGCGCGCATCGGTCTCGGTGTATACGCCGTCTCGGGGCACAAAAGTGAGCTTACTGCGGGTCGGGGTCGACGCTCACGCTGACGCTGCGGCGGGCTGCGTCGGTCGCGCACTGCTCGACCGCGACTCCCACCGCCCGGACCATGGCCAGGCGGTCGCGGCACTTGATGACCAGTTGGCTGCGCGAGCGCCCGCGCAAACGGAACAGCGGCGCCGGACCGAGGACGATCCCGCCGGAGCGGGCGATCAGCCCGTGCAGGCGCGCTGCCATCGCGTCCGCCTCGGCGGCGTCGGGCGAGGAGCAGACGACCCGGATCAGCGATCCGTAGGGCGGATACCCGAGCACCTGTCGCCGCTTGAGCTCCTGGGCGAGGAACGCATCGGCGTCATGACGGGCGGCGAGCGTGATCGACCGCGCCTCCGGCGCCAGCGCCTGGACCAGCACCTTCCCGGCGGCCTGGCCCCGACCGACCCGGCCGGCGAGCTGGGTAACCAGGGCGAACGTCCGCTCCTCAGCCCGAAAGTCGGGGAAGCGGAGGGTCTGGTCGGCGTCGAGCACCACGCCGAGCGCCACGTCAGCGAAGTCGTGGCCCTTGGCCACCATCTGGGTCCCGAGCAGGACCCCGGCCGGCGCCGATTCGAACCGCGACAGCGTCTCCGCCAGGCGGCCTCGCCCGGCGGCGGCGTCCGCATCGAGCCGGAAGACCGGGAGCTCGCGACCGAATGCTTCGCGCAGCTCCTGCTCCACGCTCTCGGTGCCGGATCCGTGGCGCGCCACGGCGACCGATCCGCAGTGCTCGCACCGGGTCGCCGCGCGCCGCCGGTGCCCGCAGTGATGGCAGGACAGGAAGCCCTGGGCTCCGTGCAGGACGAGCGCGACCTCGCAGTTGGGGCACATCCAGACCCGCCCACAGCCGCGACAGGAGAGGAAGTTCGACCATCCCCGCCGGTTGAGCAGGACGATCGCTTTGGCCCCGTCAGCGCGCACGTCGGCCAGCGCCATTCGGGTGCGCGGGTGCAGCGGATGGTGCAGCCCCCGCATGTCCAGCACCTCCACGGGCGGGAGCGGACGGCCGTCGATCCGGTGCGGCAGGTGAAGCTGCGTGAGGGCAACGACGCTCTCGGGCCGCGGAGTGGCGCTGCCGGCGAGCAGGACGGCCCCGTGCTGACGCGCGCGCCGCAGCGCGACCGAGCGCGCGTCGTAGCGGGGATCCCCCTCGTGCTTGTAGGACGGATCGTGCTCCTCGTCCACCACGATCAGCCCGATATCGGCGAGCGGGGCGAACACGGCCGATCGCGGACCGACGCAGACGCGCGCCTCGCCGTGGCGCAGCCGCAGCCACTCCTCGTGCCGCTCGTGGCGGCCCAGGCCGGAGTGCAGCACCGCTACGACATCGCCGAAGCGCGCCTGGAAGCGGCCCACCGTCTGGGGGGTGAGCGCGATTTCGGGCACCAGGACGATGGCGCCGCGGCCCGCGGCCAGCGTCGCCTGCACCGCCTGGAGATACACCTCGGTCTTGCCCGATCCGGTCACCCCATGGAGCAGGAAGCGGCCGGCCGCCGGCGGCGCCGGACCCAGCGCGCCCAGGATCGCCTCGAGTGCGCGGCGCTGCTCAGCGGTTAGCGCAGGCAGGCCCTCGAGCCGTCGCCCCACCGCGGGCGTGATCGGCCTACCGCCCGGCGCGAGCGGGCTCAGCTCGACCAGCCCGCGCTCCTGCAGACGGCGCAGTGCGGCCGTGCCCAGCGCGGCAGCCGGCGCCGGGCCGTCGCTGTGCAGCCGCCACAAGAGCTCGCGCTGGCGGTCGGTAAGGCGCCCCGCACCGAGCAGGGCGGCCGCGCCCGCTTCGGTGAGCGTGGCCTGGAGCGCCGGCCGGCGCCGGCCGGCGCCGGGCGGGGGAAGGACGAGCGACAGCGCGCGGGCCGGGGTCGAGCAGTACTGCTCGGCGATCCACCCCGCCAGTGCCACCAGGTCCGGCGGGACGCCCGGCGGCAGTATGGCGTTGGGCTCAGCCAGGCGCTCGAACGCCAGCTCGGAGTCGCTGGCCAGCTCGAGTACCACACCGAGCGTGGTCTGCCGGCCGAAGGGGATGCGCAGCACGGTCCCGACCCCGACGTCGGCCTGATCCGGGCGCAGGCGGTAGTCGAACGGTCCGCGAACCGCCCGCGTCCGGGTCAGCGGCTCGACGCGGGCAATCATCGGTGCAGAGTGGGCCGGATTGGCGTGCATGGGCGCACCGGAGGGTAGAGTCAGACCAGGATGACGGCCGAGCGTCTCGTTCAGGCCCGGCGGGAACGTCAGCCTGCCGACAGCGACCCGGAGACCGGCGTCCCGTCGGTCATCAGCGTGCTCGCCACGTGCGACCGCCTCCTTGTCGAGGTCGGTCGCCGCCGGCACGTGTTCGCGTGGTTGCGCGCGCCCGGGTCGAGCCCCGGCCAATGGCTGACGGTCGACGCGTACTATCCGCGCGCCCGGCTCGTGGTGATGTACCGCCCCGAGCCAGGCCCTCACGACGCGCTCTACCGGGAGCTCATCTCGGCCCATGGGCTCGGCCTGCTGATGCTCGACCCGCGCACCCTGGGCGACAACCCGGCGACGGTCGAGGCCACCCTCGCCGCCAAGCTCTCTGACCTGGAGCACGCGCCGCCGCGCCCGGCGGCTCCGAAACCGCCACCGGGGCGTCCGTCCAAGCGCGCCAAAACGGATCCGCCTGCCCCCGCATGGTCCCCCGTCAAAGTCGAGCGCACGCCGGTCGTGCCGGCCGTCGAGCAGGGGATCGGAATGGTGGTCGGCCTGGCGTTGGCCGCGGTCCTGATCGCCGAGGTGTACCTCGATGAGGCCTACGTGTTCGGGGCCGGCCGGGTCGTGCTGGCCTTCGCGATCGCGCTGGAGGCATGCTCCCGCGCCCTCGGGACCGTCGCCGCGGCACGGACCGGCGAACGGGCCTGGGCCTGCGCCTGCGCGATCGGCGGCGCCCCGGTGGTGGTGTGGTTCGCGCTGCTGCGCCGGTCAGGACGGGTCGAGGTGGAGCCCGCCCCGCTCGCCGGTCTGCTGACCGGGCTGGCCGCGCTGCTTGCCGTGATCGCGCTGCTCATCGGCCACTGAACGTCCAGGTAGCCTCCCCGGCCGTGGATCTCGAGCCCGGAGAGCATGTCTTCTTCCACGGCCATCCGTCGTGGCGCTCGATGCTGGCCTTCTACGTGCGTGGTCTGCTGGCCGCGATCCTGGCCGGGATCATCGCGGGCCTGATCACCCGGGCCACCAACCGCGGCGTCGAGGTGGGATGGGTCGCGCCGACGGTGCTGGTGGTGTTCGTGATCGTGCTGGTGTGGGGGCTGCTCAGGCGCCTGGCCACCACCTACACAATCACCAGCCGCCGCTTGACGATCAACTTCGGTCTGCTCTCGCGCGAAGTGCACGAAACGCGGCTGGAGCGCGTGCAAAACGTGCGCTCGCGCCAGCGGGTGCTCGAACGGATGCTTGGCGTGGGAACGGTCGATTTCGACACAGCGGCCGGCGCGGCCTGCGACTTCTCGTTCCGCGGCGTGGACGACCCGGGCCGGATCGTCCGGACGGTCAACGCGGCGCTGGAGGACATCGGCGTCACCCACCCTCACGTGTGAGGCGGCGCACGCCTAGCGGAGGCGACCGCTACACGTTCACCGCCGTAGGACCGATGCCGGCGGCGGTGCGCAGCGCCTCGGCCTTATCCGTGCGCTCCCAGGTGAAGTCGTGATCCTCCCGGCCGAAATGACCATACGCCGCGGTCTTCTGATAGATCGGCCGATGCAACCTCAGATACCGGCGAAACGCCCCCGGACGCAGGTCGAAATGCTCCCCAATCAGCTCCAGAATGCGCGCCCGCCCCACCTTCTCGGTCCCGAACGTCTCGATCATCACCGACACCGGATGCGCCACCCCGATCGCATAGGCCACCTGCACCTCAGCCCGATCAGCCAGCCCCGCCGCCACCACATTCTTGGCCACA
>JAFASQ010000201.1 GCA_019244395.1 Solirubrobacterales bacterium
GGCCCAACCAGCCACCCCTTGAAACCGCCGGAGGTCACCATGAACACCACAGCGCTCGCCCCGAAGAATCCCGCCGTCCTCGCCCCACCGGGCCGTCGGAACGTGCTCGACGACGCCCACCTGGGAGATATCCACGGCGCGCTCGGAACCCTCCGCGCGACCGACATCCGGCCCCGGTCGCGCCGGCGGCGGCTGCTGGCGTTGCTGGCCATCATGGGTCCCGGTCTTATCGTGATGGTCGGCGACAATGACGCCGGTGGCATCGCCACGTACTCCCAGGCCGGCCAGAATTACAAGCTGACCCTGCTGTGGACGCTGCTCCTGCTGATCCCGGTGCTGGTCGTCAACCAGGAGATGGTCGTCCGCCTCGGCGCCGTCACCGGGGTTGGGCATGCGCGCCTGATCATCGAGCGCTTCGGGAAGTTCTGGGGCGCGTTCTCAGTCGGGGACCTGTTCATCTTGAACTTCCTGACGATCGTAACCGAGTTCATCGGCGTCGCCCTCGCACTCGGCTACTTCGGCGTCAGCAATTACATCGCAGTCCCCGTGGCCGCCGGAGCGTTGATCGCCATGACCATGACCGGGAGCTTCCGGCGCTGGGAGCGCTTTATGTACGTGTTCGTGGTCACCAATTTCATCGCTATCCCCCTGGCCATCCTCAGCCATCCCCACCTCGAGCCGATCCTGCACGCCGCGGTCACACCGCGCGTCGCGGGCGGATTCAACTCGACCTCGATGCTTTTGATCATCGCCATCGTCGGTACCACGGTGGCGCCCTGGCAGCTTTTCTTTCAGCAGTCGAACGTGATTGACAAGCGGATCACGCCACGCTGGATTAACTACGAGCGCGCCGACACCGTGATCGGCTCCGTAGTCGTGATCCTCGGTGCCGCAGCGCTGATGGTCGCCTCGGCGTTCGCGTTCGGCGGCACCAAGCTGCAGGGCCAGTTCGCCGATGCCGGCACCGTCGCCGCCGGTCTCGCCCACACGCTCGGCCCGGCCGCCGGGGCGCTGTTCGCGGTCGCGCTGCTCAACGCCGCGATCATCGGCGCCGCGGCCGTGACGCTAGCGAGCTCCTACGCCTTCGGCGACGTGTTCCGCCGCCCCCATTCGCTGCATCACGGCCTCAGCAAGGCGAGGCTGTTTCACGGTAGCTACGCCGCGATGGTCGTCCTTGCGGCGGTGATCGTGCTGATCCCGGGCGCACCGCTCGGGACGATCACCACCGCCGTCCAGGCCCTCGCCGGCGTCCTGCTGCCGAGCGCCACCGTGTTCCTCCTCCTTCTCTGCAACGACAAGGCGGTACTCGGCCCGTGGACGAACCCCACCTGGCTGAACGCGATCGCCAGCGCAATCGTCGGCGTCCTCGTGATTCTCTCGGCGATCCTCACCGCCACGGTCCTGTTCCCGCAGATCAACGTGACGCTCTTGACCGAGATCCTCTTCGCCGCGCTCGCCGCTGGTCTCGCGGCAACCGGGCTCTACGTCGCTCGCGGCCGCCGGCGCGACACAGGTCCTCTAGACCTGCCCGCGGGCGCACGACCGCAGGTGCCGGCCAACCGCGAGCACTGGACGATGCCGTCGCTCGAGCTGCTCGACCGTCCGACCTGGTCTCGCACCCGCACGATCGGGATGTACACGCTGCGTGGCTACCTCGTCCTCGCTGTCCTCATGCTCATCGTCAAGGCGATCGAGGCCGGCATCGGTCATTGAACCAGAAACATGGCGGGCCACAGCACGCGCACGGCCGCATAGAAGCCCGACGCGCTTGCAAGCGCGTCGATGTGCCGCAGCATGCGACGGAGCACGGCCCGAGGCAGACGCCCTGCCGCCTCCTCCAGCTCGCTCCTGCCTTCGCGCGAGCGCGGGCGTCTCGGCACCGCGACTGAAAGACACACAACGCGCGGAAACTGCGCAGCCACGTGGCCCTATGTTGTCGCGAGGGCCCTGGTCGATAGACGCGGAAACGGTTGTGTGCGAGGGTGCCAGGGGTTCGACGCTCACGCTGGGCATCCGAGCTCTTCATCGATCTCGAGCCGGTCGCCAGAGAGGAATCTTCGCTTGAACGTGAAGGCGTAAAGCGTCGGGCCGTGGGCTTGTAGATGGGCAAGCCGCTCCTCGGCCTCGGCAACCGTGGGAAGGTCGCCAGCGGGAACCCACCAGAGCGCCACGTGCACCCCGATCCGGTCAAACCACTCCCGTCGCCGACGCATGACCCCGGTATGAGCACTGCGGTACACGAACGTAGCTAAGTGATCAATCGACTCCCAGACTGACAGATTCACGATCATCCGATCATTGTCGAACCCTCGAACGGCGAGCGAGTTTCCATCCTCGGGTTGCAAGCGCCAAACGAAGCCAGGCGCCCCATCGGCGAGCGCGTTGATGGAATCAAGCAAGGCCACGAACTCCGACAGCAAGTCGGAGTCGATCGGCGCCCTGGCAAGAGCGATGTTCAGCTGAGCGATGTGGAAACCCGGTCGCACCACGTGTGACGTTGACGCCCGCAGGCAGCGGATCCTTCCCATCGACTCCGACCACCGGGCAGCCCTGCGGTCCCGCTTCGTTGACGCGACGAACATCTCGATCCCTTCGGCCCGAGTCTCGAGATGCGCGGCAAGCGCGACCGGGCGCCCGGGCAATACGCTCCGGCGCGAGAAAGCAGGCCGGCCGGCGTGTCGCAAAATGGCCCGACGTGAAAGCGGTTGAGACCTTAAGCAGGGCGCTCAGGCTGGGTCGGTCCTCGCGGCCGCTCGGCGGGCGATGATCTCCTCATCTGTCGCGCGTGTCATGTCGAGTTGTTCGGGATCGGTGGCACCGACCCAATGCGCGAGCTCGACGCTATGCCCGTCTGGATCTGTGAACGTGAGCACGCGCAGGACGCCGAAGTCGGTTACGTCTCCATCGGTCAGCCCGCGGGCGAGCAACTCATCGCGTAGCTGCGCGAAAGTATCCGCGCCGGCGACATTCAATGCGAAATGATCGATGCGACCGCGCTGGAACATCGGGCTTGCTGGAGGTGGCTGCGTTCGCGAGAGTTCAAACGGGTGCAGGGTCGCGCCCGCGCCAACCGTTATCAGAGCGTGTCGGCCTGGCCCTTCCGGTTCGGGCACCGGAAGCTCCATTAGCTTGCGTGCGCCGAACACAGCCGGGGTCGGGCGGCGGGTTGCGCTCGTTGTCCAGGCCGCTGCAGGCGCGTCCGAGAGCGAGTTCGTCGGAAAAGTGGCGCGGTAGACGGTGACCCGTCCGACTCCGGCGCGCTTGGCGATGTGAACACCCATCGCCCCGCGCTTCGCTTCGAGGAGATGTTCCGCGAGCTCAACGCGCTAATCACGACCGGCAAGATCAAGCGCCTCCCGCCCAAAGACTTCCGCTCGCTGATCTACACCGCGATGCTGTTCGCCAAGTACACCGACGAGCAGCGCGCCGTCAACCCGCCTCACGCGGTGTTCGCGACGCTCGCGCTACTGGGCAGGGCGCTGGGCATGAAGCTCGACACGCAGAGCTAAACCGGCGACTACGTCGGCGCCCCGCGAGGCCCGTCCTCAATCAGCGCGAGCACGCTCACCTCGCCGATGAGAGCCGCGGCGGCGGCTTGCCGACGTCGACGGTGGCTGGTGGCTCGTGACGGTAGCTGTCCCAGCCAGCTGAGCCTGGCTGCTTCCCTGTAGCCCAGAGTAGAAGCCAGCTCGAGGCTCGGTTGCGTCCTAAGCGCCGCCTCGAAGATCGCGTGACACGACGAGAACATGGATCTCGCTGCGGAGCCGCAACTGGTCGTCGGGACCGACGACGCACGCGAATGCACTGTCGGGAAACACACGCATTGTTCGCAAGAGTCCCAGCAGGACATGCGCGGTGTCGACTTGCTGCTGGCCCAGGAAACATGCCTCCTGCAGGGCGCACTCGAGGGCCATCTTCACGGGCCGCGAAAACCGCGTCGTCCCGGCGGCCCGTTCCTCGCCCGCCGCGCGCTGCCCTC
>JAFASQ010000272.1 GCA_019244395.1 Solirubrobacterales bacterium
AGCTCCTCGCGTCGCTCGGCTAGCTCGCGACCCGACTCGAGGCCAAGCTGCTCGAGACCCGAGCCCGGGTAATACATGCCCAGCAGCCAGAAGATCAGCACCAGCGCGGCCAGGCCGCCGACCACCACGAAGGTAAACGGGTCCACCGCCGCGAAGTCTAGGGCCCGTAGGAACTAGGCTGCTGAGCGCAACTTCGTCTCCAATGCCGTGTTTTCAGGGGCGTTCAATCGCCACCGCCTGGTAGGGAGCCGGGAATCCGGCGGAGGCACCACACATCCACGCTTCGAAAGGAGCGCTCATGCGCCCACGCTTTGCCGTGCTGGCGACGGTGGTGACCACGCTCGTGGCCGTTGTCGTTCCGAGCGTCGTCAGTGCCTCGCCGACAAACAACAGCGGTCTCACCATCAACGCGATCCCGAACCCAATCGATGCCGGGGAGGGCGTATTCATCTACGGTCACCTGAACGTCACACCGGTGGCCGGTCAGACGATCATTCTCTACCACCACCTCGCCGGGTCAGGCCTCGGGTACACCAAGGTCGGCCAGACCACCACTGACTCACATGGCTTCTATGAGTTCACTCGTGCCGAGAATGTGGTGATGACTAACCGCAGCTGGTTCGTGCGGGAGGCCGGTATCCACCAGATCCACAGCCGCACGGTGTTCGAGCGCGTGGCCGCCCTGGTCAGCCTCAGCGCCAGCACGCCCAGCGCCGTGACCGGGCAGCCGGTCGTGTTCACCGGCCACGTCGACCCGAGCCACGCCGGCGAGCCAGTCGTCCTCCAGCAGGAGACCGCTTCCGGTGAGTGGCGCGACTTGAAGAGCGGCCGTCTCGACCGCGGATCGAACTACGCGATCACCTACCGCTGGCGGTTTGCCGGCGACCACACCGTGCGTGTCCTGTTCGGAAGCGATGCCCGCAACATCCGCGGGGCCGCCAACCCGGTCACCGTGGCCGTCCAGCAGGTGCAGAGGCCAGGGTTCACCATCAACACCTCCGATCAGCTGATCTCCTATGGTCAGTCGGTCACCATCTCGGGCGTGCTCGACAGCGCGGCGACGAGCACGCCGGTCACCCTCTGGGCCCGGAACGCCTACCAGACCCAGTTCACTCCGGTTGCGGACACCACCACCGGCTCCGGCGGCAGTTACACGTTCGCGCCCCAGGTGCCGGCATACAACACGGCGTACATCGTCCGTACCACCCTGGCGCCGCACCGGAACAGCGCGGCGCTGTTCGAAGGTGTCCAGGACGTGCTCACGCTGACGCCGAGCTCGACGACGTCGGAGATCGGCGGACATGTCACGTTCACCGGCACGGTCCTGCCCGACAAGGCCGGTCACGTGATCTACCTGCAGCGCCTCGGCGCCGACCGTGACTGGCACAACGAGGAGCTCACGGTGCTCACCAACGCATCGACGTTCCAGTTCGGCTGGATCTTCGGCAAGGCCGGGACCTATCAGTTCCGCGCCCGCATCTCCGGCGATCGCGGCAACGTCGGCGGCGCTTCGGAGCCCGTGACCGTTCAGGTCTCCCCGGCGACCAGTACGTCGTCGCTCCCGCCCGCCTCGTAGGCAGCGACCGCAGGCAGGGGCGGCATCGCTGCCGCCCCTGCTCCGGTAGCGTCTCGGCCATGGACTTCGAGCTCACCGACGAGCAGCGCTTGATCCGCGAAACGGCGCGTGCTTTCACCGACAACGAAATCGTCGAGCGCGCGCGCGAGAACGATCGCAACGAGCACTTCGATCTCGAGCTGGTGGCCAAGATCGCCGAGCAGGGCTATCTCGGAGCGATCGTCCCGCGCGAGTACGGCGGCGCCGGCCTCGACTACCTGACCTACGGGCTGATCGTGGAGGAGATCGGCCGCGGGGACTCGGCCATGCGGACCGTGGTTTCGGTCCAGACCTCGCTGGTCTGCTCGGCCATCCTGCGCTGGGGTACCGAGGAGCAGAAGCAGCGGTACCTGCCCAAGCTGTGCTCGGGCGAGTGGCTCGGGTGCTTCGGGCTGACCGAGCCGGACACCGGCTCCGACGCCGCCAACCAGCGCACGCGGGCGAAGAAGACCGACTCGGGCTGGGTCATCAACGGAGCCAAGATGTTCATCTCGCTGGGCAACTACGCCAGGCTCGCGCTGATCTTCGCTCAGACCGATCCGGACAAGGCCCATCGGGGGTTGGCCTGCTTTCTCGTCGAGACCGATCAACCCGGCTTCCAGCCTCAGGAGGTGCACCACAAGCTCGGGCTGCGCGGCTCGGACACCGCCGCGATCTCGCTCGACGACGTCGAGGCGGCCGATGCGGCGATGCTGGGCGAGATCGGCGACGGCTTCCGGGTGGCGATGAGCTCACTCGATTCAGGGCGCTACAGCGTGGCCGCCGGATGCGTGGGCATCTGCCAGGGCTGCCTGGACGCCTCGGTCCGTTACTCCAAGGAGCGCCGGCAATTCGGCCGCCCGATCGCCGGCTTCCAGTTGGTTCAGGAGATGATCGCCGACATGGCCCTCGAGACCGATGCCGCGCGGATGCTGGTGTGGCGCGCCGGCTATCTCAAGGATCAGGCAAAGCCCAACACGACCGAGACCTCGATCGCCAAGCTGTTCGCCACCGAGGCCGCCGTCCGCTGCGCCAACTCGGCCATCCAGGTGCACGGAGGCTCGGGTTACGTCGACGACTACCCGGTCGAGCGCTACCTGCGCGACGCCCGCGTCACCACCCTGTACGAGGGGACCTCACAGATCCAGAAGCTGATCATCGGGCGCGCGTTGACCGGAATCAACGCGCTCGTGCCAGCGTGAGCGGCGGGAGCGCTCGCTCCGGGGCGCTCGGGGTCGCGCCTCCCCGCACCGTGGGGGTCGCCGGCGCCGGCACGATGGGCGCCGGAATCGCCCAGCTCGCCTCCCTGTCCGGGGCGCGGACGCTGCTGCACGATCCGATCTCCGAAGCTCTGAACGCCGGCCTTGAGCGGATCAGGGCCCAGCTCGAGCGCGGCGTGGAGCGCGGCCGGCTGAAGGCTGCGCAGGCCGAGGAGGCGAGTGCTCGCCTCGAGGCGGCGCCGGCCCTCGAGGACCTGGCCGACTGCGAGCTCGTGATCGAGGCCGCGCCCGAGCGCCTCGAGCTCAAACGCGAGGTCTTCGCCCAGCTGTCTGACGGGATCGTCTCCGATGACTGCGTGCTGGCCACGAACACATCGTCGCTGCTCGTGACCGCGATCGCCGGCGCGGCCAAGCGGCCCGACCGTGTCGTGGGCATGCATTTCTTCAACCCGCCCCCGGTGATGCGCTTGCTCGAGGTGGTCGCCGGCGAACAGTCCTCAGAGGAGGCACTGGCGCTGGCCCGCGCCGCGGGAGAGGCGATGGGAAAGCACGTGATCGATGCGCTCGACGGCCCCGGCTTCCTGGTCAATCGATGTAACCGCCCGTTCGGCCTCGAGGCGCTCAAGCTTCTCCAGGAGCGCGTCGCCGGCAGCGGCGAGATCGACCGAATCTGCCGCATGGGCGGCGGCTTCAGGATGGGACCGTTCGAGTTAATGGACCTGGTCGGGGTGGACGTGGGACTCGACGTCTCCCGCTCGTTCTACGAGCAGAGCTTCGGCGAGCCCCGCTGGCGTCCCTCGCCGATAGCCGTCAAGACGGTGGCGGCCGGCCGACTCGGCCGGAAGTCCGGCCGCGGGTACTACGACTACTCGGGAGGACCGGGCCAGCACCGGCCGCCGGACCCCGAGCCGCTCTCGTCCGGAGGCGGCGACGGCCTGATCGTGATCGCCGGCACCTCGCCCCTCGCGCTCGCTCTGGCCGACGGCGCATCTGACGCCGGCTGGGAGGTCGCTCTTCCGGAAGACGCGAAGGAGCGGGAGGCCCCCTTCCTGATCCTCGACGTCGGCTTCGGCGAGGATGCCGAGGTACCGCTGCAAGGCGGGCCGCAGGGGATCTGCTGCGCTCAGGGCTCGCTCGCCGTGCTCGACCCGGGAGGTGGCGCGGTCGGCTTCCACGCGCTGCCGCCGCTCGAGGAGGCCAGCCTGGTCGAGCTGACGCGCGGCCCTGACAGCGCGGATTCGGCTGCATCGGCCGCCGAGCGCTTCTTCGCCACCCTCGGTAAGCACACTACCTGGGTCGCCGATGCGCCCGGGCTCGTCCTCGGCCGGATCGTCAGTCAGGTCGTCAACGAGGCGGCGTTCGCCGTGGCCGAGGGCGTGGGGAGCGCGGCCGACGTCGACGCCGGGATGGTCCACGGCCTCAACTACCCGCGCGGGATTCTCGCTTGGGCCGATCAGATCGGGCTCGACCACGTCCTGGCCGTGCTCGACGGGCTCTACGAAGAGCGACGCGAGGAGCGCTACCGCGCCGCTCCGTTGCTACGCTCGCTCGTGATGTCCGGGCGCCTGGGCCGCCAGACCGGCGAGGGTTTCTTCTCGCACGATGGCTAACCGGGGACTCGTCCGGGTCGTGATCGCGCTGCTGACGATCGTCGGCAACGCGGGGTTCGCGACGCTCCCGGCAGCCACCGCCGGGTCCGCCAACCCCACGCACCGCGGTGGCCAGCGGCCCCGGGCCGCCAGCGGGTGCGCCGGCGCCAACGCACCGGCCCGGAGCGCCTCGCCGGCGGTCCTGCGCAGCGCCGTCGTGTGCCTGATCGACCAGCAGCGCGCCGTCCATCATCTTCCGCCGCTTCACGTGTCGGCCTTGCTCGATCGCTCGGCACAGAACTGGACGGACGTGATGGTGCATACCCACCAGTTCACGCACGGCGCCAATTTCGCGTCCCGGATCGGCGCCGTCGGGTATGCCTGGCGCGCCGCGGGCGAGAACATCGCCACCGGCTACGGCACCCCGCGCGCGGTCGTCCACGCCTGGATGGCCAGCGCCGGGCACTGCGAGAACATCCTCAATCCCGCCTACCGGGACGTCGGAACCGGCGTCAACCCCCATCCGGTGAGGGGATTTGCCACCGGAGCCGGAACCTGGACCCAGGACTTCGCCCTCAGGGTGAACCAGTCGCCGCCGTCGCGCAACTTCGCGCCGGCCCACGGCTGCCCGTATTAGACGGCAAGCGCGCTAGGCCGAGGCGCCCGCCGCGGCCTCGGCGGTCTCCGCCTCGGTCAGCGGGAACGGAGTGTCGCGCAGGTACCACTCGGCGTCGAGTGCGGCCTGACATCCCGATCCCGCCGCGGTGACCGCCTGGCGGTAGGTGTGGTCGACGAGGTCGCCGGCCGCGAACACGCCCGGGACGCCGGTCAGCGTCGAGCGGCCCTTGGTCACTACGTATCCGGCGGCGTCGGTCTCGACCTGACTGATGACGAGCTGCGACTGCGGTTCGTGCCCGATTGCGATGAACGCCCCGGTGACCTCGAGCTCGCGGCTCGAGCCGTCGGCCGTATTGCGAAGCCGGGCCACGCCCAGCGAGCCGTTCTCCCCGCTGAACTCCTCCACGACATACGGGGTGAGCCATTCGATGTTCGGGATGGCGCGGGCGCGCTCGAGCATGATCTTGGAAGCCCTGAAATCGTCGCGGCGGTGCACGATGGCCACCTTGGCCGCGAACTTGGACAGGAACATGGCCTCCTCCATCGCGGAGTCGCCGCCGCCGACGATCAGGGTCGGGGCCTGCCGGAAGAAGGCGGCGTCGCAGGTAGCGCAGTAGCTGACGCCGCGGCCGGCGAGCTCGGCCTCTCCCGGGACGTCCAGCTTGCGGTGCTGTGCGCCCATGGCCAGGATCAGCGCGCGTGTCACGTGCACCTGATCGCCCGTCCACACCTTGTGCAGTCCGCCCTCGCGCGAGACCTCGATGCGCGTCGCGTCGTCGGTCTCGAGCCTCGCCCCGAACCGCTCCGCCTGGGCGCGGAAGTGCTGCATCATCTCTGGCCCCATGATCCCTTCGGGGAAGCCGGGGTAGTTCTCGACGTCGGTGGTCTGCTGGAGCAGGCCGCCCCAGGCGAATCCTTCGATCACGAGTGGCTCGAGGTTGGCGCGCGCCGTGTACAGCGCGGCCGTGTAGCCGGCCGGCCCACTGCCCACGATGATCACGTTCTCTATGCGTTGCTCTGTCAATGTCACTTCATAAAGTATAGCGACGGGCGGGCGGAGGACATCTCGTTCACGACACGGGTTCGGATGCCTCGCGGAGTATCCCCGATGGCTCCGCGTTCCAGCGCTGCACCGTGCGCCGGAGCTGCAGGTACGCGACGGCGCCGGGCAGGGTGGGTAGCCAGAAGGCGAACGCCCGGTAGGCGAGCACCGCGACGATCGAGAGCTCGACATCGACGCCGAACGCGGTGAACGCGCCAATCATGCCTCCGTCGACGCCGCCGATCCCGCCCGGGAGCGGGAGCGTATTGCCGAGCATCCCGACGAAGTAGGACATGACGATCACGCCTTTGGGGGGCGAGGCGCCGAACGCGTGGAAGCACGCCCACAGCACCGCGATGTCGAACCCCCACCAGGCCACCGCGCCGAGCACGCTGGCGTTGCGCTCGCGCAGCAGGTCGATCGCGGTCCGCACGCCGCTGGCCGCGGTCGCCGACGCGGCGGCCAGGCGGTAGGCGAGCCGGACCACGAGGTGCCGGTCCGACCAGGGACCGACCATCTGCCCCACGTCAGCGGGCAGCATCGAGATGCCCAGGAACAGCACGATCACCACCGCGCCGAATATCGCCGGGACCACGGTGATCGCGAACGGCCCTCCGCCGGGGATCACCCCGAGGTACAGGCCGACGCCGTCGATCACCAGCGTGACCATGTACACCCCGTACAGGAGGGCGAGGAAGGCAATCATGCGGCAGGCGACAGTCCGCGCCGGCATCCCCGAGCGGCGCACCGCCCAGGCCGTCAGCGCGATCCCGCCCGCCCCGGCCGCAGCGAACAGCCGCGTCGCGGCAAGGCTGGCCATCGTGATCTGGTAGCTCTCGCCCCAGTCGATACGCGACTGACCGCGGATGAACACGCCTCGGAACAGCACCACGTAGCCGAGGAACGAGCAGATCTCGAGCACGAAGGCCAAGCCGAACCACCACCCGTTGCCGTGCTGGATCCGGTTCCACGTCTCGTGCAGTCCGAGCAGCTTGGGCAGCACGAGGTACAGGAAGGCCACCGCCGAGGCGACGAACACCAGCGAGGCCAGCGCCCGCCCGCGCGTCAGGCGCAGGCGCGGCATCTCCTCTCCGCCGGACCCGTTGCGCGCGGCCGTCGCGCTCGTGTGCCCGCCGGGTGGGCGCGCTTGACCAGGCACTACGCCGCCGCGCTGGACTCGAGGGCCTGCACAGCCGACGAAACGCGGCGGTAGGCCGGCATTAGGCGTGGCGCCGCCACGCGCACCCCCTCGGTCAGGACCGCCCCTCCGATCAGGTCGACCGCGTAATGCTCGCCGAGATAGACGAGCGCCAGGCCCAAGGTGGCCGCGTAGGCCCATCCCACGGCACCGGCCACCGGGCCAAATTCGGAGAGCAGGTGCGCGGCCATAAGTGACGTGGCGAAGTGCAACGACGGCATGGCGGCAAGCGGATTTCCTCCAAGGACATCGTAGAGGGCGTCCCAGCGGTCGCCCCAGAATTGCCGTCCGTACTCGATCATCATGCGCCGGACGCGGAGCGGCCGGCCGTCGTCGAGGTGCCCCCGAGCCGCGGCATACCAGGGCGGTGCGGTCGGAGCCGCCCAGTAGAACACGGCGCCCACGTCGAACACCCCGTACATCCGTGCCGCGGCGGCCGGGAACCGATCGGGCGCCCGCCACAGCACGTAGGCGACCGTCGCGTGCGGCACCGCGAACCACATCCAGTGGCACCAGACCAGCACGC
>JAFASQ010000476.1 GCA_019244395.1 Solirubrobacterales bacterium
CGCCGAGACCGCCGCGCCGCGCCGGCGCGGGCTCCATCACCGCTGGGCGCGGGTGCTGGTGGCATGTGAGCAAGCCGGTTCGATTCCGCGACCCGCCGAGGTTGCCCGCCATCTGCGGCTCGCCGGCGCCGACCGCGAGGCGGTGCCGTGGCTCAGCCGAGCGGCGGCCGACGCAAACGACCTCGGCGCTCTCGATCAGGCTGCGGAGTACCTCGAGGAGGCGCTCGAGATCGCACCGGAACGCGCGGAGCTGTGGCTCCGACTGGCCGAGCTCGAAGCGTGGCGCCACCGCGGCAAGGAGTCCGAAGAGGCGTTTGGGCGCGCGTTCGCGTTGCTCGACGGGGGCGAGCCGCTGGTTCTCGCGCGCGCCTGGCTTCAGCGCGCCCGCGCCAACCACGGGCCGATCTGCGTCCCGCGCGTCGCGCTGGACAGTGCCCGCACCGCGCTCGAGCTGATCGACCAGACCCGGCTCGAGGCAAGCGAGGAACGGACCGAGGCGCTGGCCACACGGGCGTGGGCCGAGGCGGTGGCTGGGAGCGTCGAGGACGCCGAGCGCCTCATCGACCAGCTGAGCGCTGAAACCCCCTCGAGCAGCGACTGGCGCGTGTTCGACATCGCCCATGCCCGGGCGCTGACGCTGATGCGGCGCGGCCGGTTCGTCGAGTCCTACGGTCCGTCGATCGCCGCCGGCGCCGCCAGCGATCGCATCGGCCGTCCGGACCTTGCCTACAGCGCCTGGATCAACGCGGCGGGGGCGGCCACGGCGGCAGGGCAGCACGAGCGCGCGCTCGAGCTTCTCGATCGAGCCATGGCCGCAGTCGATGGGCGCGGGCTGAAGGGCATCGAGGTCGACGTGCTGGCCGCGCAGGCGTTCGTTCTGAGACGCCTGGGACGGCTCGACGACGCGCGCCGAGTCGCTGACGCCGAGCAAGCCGTGGCGGAACTGCTGGCCCAACCGGCGGTGCTGGCCAAGGCGAGCCACGATCGCGGCCTCGTGGCCGTCGAGCAAGGCGACTGGGAGCTCGCGGCCCGCCTGCTCGCCGCCTCGCTGACTGACGAAGCGCCGGTCAGCCGGCCTGTGACACGGATCGCGCTGGCCGAGGCGCTGGCCCGCGGTGGGCACCCGGAACAAGCGAACGCGCAGGTGCGGGCCACCGTGCTCGAGCCGGTCCGCCCGAGCGACTTCCCGCAGACGCTCGTGCCCCGACTGACCCGCGTCCAGGGATTGATCGCGCGTGCGCGCGGGGAACCGGACGAGGCCGAACGCCGGCTCGAGGAGTCGATCGCCGGCTGGGAGCGCCTGCAAGCCGCGGACCTCCGGGCAGACAGCATGGCGGGGGTGCTCGCCGATCTGGGGCGGCCGGTGGTCGGGCTGGTCGAGCCCGAGCGAGAGCTGGCGCGTGCCCGCGCCGACCTGCAGACGATCCGAGAGGAGAGAGGCAGTGCCGTCGTTTCATGACACCGCGACCTCGACCGCCCCGCCGGAGGAGGTGTGGAAACTCCTGTATGACCCAGCCCGCTTTCCCGACTGGTGGGCGGGGATCGAAACCGTCGAGGTCGGACGCCCAGGGCGATACACGATCTACCCGGAGGGCTACCCAGACTTCCCGATGGCCCAGCTGCTCAACACCGAACGCGACCAGCAGCGCGTAACCGTTTCGTGCCTCGTCTCCGACCTGCGCTTCGAATGGCGGCTCGAACCGGATGGAGAGGGCACGCGCATCACCGTTGACGTGGAGATCCCCGAGACCGAGGCTCACCGCCTCGACGGCCAGCGCGAAATCGTCAGGACCTCGGTGAAGCGGCTCGCCGCACTCGCCGCGGACAGAAGATAGGGCGCGTTCTAATCGCGCAGAACGACTCAGGAACTCGGACCGGCAGAGCTTCGGAAGTGCGCACGGGTCAAGCTTGCTCCCGAGTCACACGGATCCGGTCAGTCCGGCTCCGGCGCCGTGCCAACCGTGCCGCTCAGCCAGGAACTCGAAAGCCACGGTCAATCGGCAGCTGGACTCTGTCCGTCAAGCGCCGGTCGCGGCCCGGGTCTCTGTCGCAACTGCGGCGACGAGCAACAGTCGGGCCAGCCCTCCACGAGCTGAGCGCAGTGGACGAGCCGGCGACGGTCGACGGCTTTCGACTGCGAGTCGTGCTCGATGTACCGCAACCACTCGGCCGCCGCATCGGCAAAAGTCGCGCCGGTGCGAACCAGCCCCGGCAGCGTCCCCGCCGGGCTTCCTCCATCACCGCCCATAGCCAGTCCTCCGCCAGGCGCTTAGTCACGTAGGCCGGTCTCGGGACATGTGTGGGCACGTTTCCGCGGAGCTGGGTATCCACTTCGCTCCCCTGATTCAGCCATACGCAGGCTGTTTCCGAGATTGACTGACGAGCTCCTTGTATGGGTGTGGTTCGGCGGCCACCGCCCCCTCGAGCAGACGGAAGAACAGTAGCCCGCGGTGCCGGGCTCGACGGCGGTTGAAGCGGAAGGTGAACTCGTCGAGGTAATAGTCGAGCTGGGCGTGGCTGATCGCGCCTTGGTGGGTGCCGAGCATCCAGCGCTTGAGCAGCGAGGCGACGAGGTGCACGTGCGGCAGCGCGACGTGCGCGGGGTCGCCGTCGGAGGACATGTTGGTCACGACGTGGTCGAACCGGTAGCGGCCGATGTGGTCGTACCCGGTCCAAGCGTCGGTTCGGACCTCGCTGCCGCGAGCGACGTGGTCGAGCACGAAATCGCTCAGCGTGTCCTGCTTGACGTTGGGGAGCCGGCGCATCCGCACGCGCTCAGGGGCCTGGTCGCCTTCGACCGCGATCACGACGATCGTCTTGTGTCCGAGGCTCCGGCCGCCCACGCTCGTATGCCTTGCTCCCACGTAGGTTTCGTCGATCTCCACGACTCCGCTGAGCAGCTCGCGTCCGGGCAGCACCATCGCGCGGCGAAGCTTGTGCAGCCACGCCCACGCCGTCTGGTAGCTGCCTAAGCCCAGGACGCGCTGCAGGCCCAGGGCGGAGACGCCCTGCTTCTGATTGACGACGTACCAGATCGCCGCGAACCAGCTCACCAGCGGCGTGCGCGTCCCGGCAAAGATCGTGCCGGCCGTGACGGAGGTCTCCGCGCGGCAAACCGCGCAGCGGCGCAGCCCATCGCGCATCTGCCACCAACCGCCGTCGACCGCCCCGCAGAAGCGACACATGAACCCCTGCCCCCAACGCAGCTTCTCCAGATACCGCAGGCACGACCCCTCATCAGGGAACCACCTCAGCAGCTCGTGCCAATTGCGCGGGTAATCAACGCCAGCAACCGGGTCAGTCGTCACGCCCCAAGTTAGGACCCGCGGGGGACGGAAGTGGATACCCAGCTCCGCGGAAACGTCGGGCACTGCCGAGAAAACCGCGAGTTTGCAGCTACTTCGCAGAGCCCGCCGGGGGATCGAACCCCCAACCCCTTCATTACAAGTTGCCCATTTGCAGGGCAATTGCCGTAGATACGGGCGATTCTTTCTACTTGAGTGAGGTTGGAGTGGGTCAGAATTGCTGAGTTCGGGACATGGGACAGGGACACGGGACATATTTCGGGACACGTTTTCGCGCCGGCGGGGCCACGCTATGCGCCCGGTGGGGGAGGGACTCCGAGCTGACGGCAGATTCCACGCGCGGTCGGCATCTTGACCTCGCGGTGGCGGGGCACGGTCGTCCGTTGGCCCGTGGCGGGGTTCTCCCAGGACTCGTGCTTCCCGGCCTCGCGCGCGAGGTGGCAGCCATGATCCGTGAGGTGGCGCTCGAGTTGGCGCTTCTTCAGGCAGCGATCTCGACCGACTCGACCAGCGCCCAGCCGGTCGGCGGAATCGCCTCACCACGCGTCCGTCGCTCGTCGAGGACAAGCGCGATCGCGTCCTTGACCATCTCGCGGGCCTGATCGAGCGTCTCGCCCTGCGTGTGGACCTCGGGCAGCTCTGGGACGTGGGCATAGACCCATCCGCCGCCAGCGTCCTCGTAGACCACGTTGAAGGTGTGCGCGGGCATCGGGCTAGGACGGTAGCGCGAGGATCCAGGTCACCATACGCGGTGTACGCGCCCACGGCGGTCGGTGTGGTCCGCGGTGGTGAGCAATGCCGCTGCGCACCGAACGGAGTCGTCGCATCGATCGGTGTCGTCGCTGCTTCGTCAGGCGGAGCAGGCGCCTGCGGCGGTCCAGAGCACGCTCTTCCAACTCGTCCGTTCCGCAAGGTCCGGATCGGGCCGAAAGCGGCCTCCTACGCGAAACTTCGCCATCGGCCGCTGCCTGGTCGGCCGTGCCCACGCCCGTTCCGAGGTTGGACCGCACTGAGGCTGAGGTCGGGGCATTCCTCCGGAGATGGCGCGAGCCGGTGGCGCACCATGGCTCGGGCCCCTTCGCTGCGATTAGGATCATCGACCCGTCGAGGCGCACGGCAGCCAAGGCGCTGGCCGACGTCCTTGGGTTGCAGCTCACGTGAGCCAGACGACGCCAATTAGTCTGCCCCGGCAAGTACCGGTTTTGCGAAGTCGGCGGTCGGTAGCATCGACATCAGCTGCGATCGGAGCGTCTAGCATGGCCGAACCGAATCCCAAGGATCGGGCCGCTCATGAGGCGGCGATGCAGATCTTCAACAGCTTCTTGGCTACTTCCACACCCCCCGATGCTGCCTATGTCGACCCCGATCCGTCGACAACCTACGACCCGCATCCCGAGGTCGCATGCATCGAGGAAGCGCTCCAGGATCTAGCGCCGGCGCAGTTCGGGGGCATTTATAGGACCAAGGATGGCGTCGTTCACGTCGGGATCGTCGGCGACACGAGCGCGCCAAGGCGCGCAGCGACGGCGGCGGCTCCGAACGCCAAGGTCGAATTCTTCCCGGCTAACCACATCTGGGGATACCTCCAGGCCATCGCCGATCAGCTGACAAAAGCGATGGCCGGTGATCCCACCGCTGGCCTCGTGTCTGTCCGTCTGGACCCCGAGACGAACCGGGTTGATGTGGGCGTGAGCGACCCCGCCTCCCCGGTGGCCCGGTCGATTATGGGGCAGTACGGCGATGCGGTCTCGCTCGCCCCAGATCAGTCGATTGAGCCGCTCACGAGCGCGTATTCAGATCGCAACTCCCGCTAAGCAGCTGCCAGGTCCTTGACGAGCGTGGTTACGAGGCGTAGCTTGACGGTCGCGGGACCGGAGTCACGGTGTCTGAGAAGGGGACCAGATGCGACCCGAACTGCTTCGTCGTCGGCGGCACGCGCTGCGGCGGACTACGGCATGTTGCTCGCTCGTCGTCGGGCTGAGCGTCGTAGTTAGCGGGCCGATAGCGTCGGGGTCAGCGGCCACGAGTGGACAGTCCGGGGCGGCCGCGCAGAATCCCAGCGATCAGGCGGCCCAACAGTCGGCGATGCAGATCTTCGACAGCTTTTCGACAGCGTCCACACCGCCCGACAGCACCTATGTGGACCCCGATCCGTCCACTACCTATGACCCCCATCCCGCGGTCACGTCAGTCCAGAAAACGCTTGAGGGTCTAGCGCCCGAGCAGTTCGGAGGCATCTATCAGACCAAGGATGGCGTCGTTCACGTCGGGATTGTTGGCGACATGAGCGCGCCGACTGGCGCGGCGACGGCGGCGGCTCCGAGCGACGAGCTCCAGTTCCCGGCCCAGCACACGTGGGCAGATCTTCAGGCAATCTCCGATCAGTTGACCGCAGAGATGGCCAGCAATCCATCCGGAGGCCTCGTGTCCGTCAGTGCGGACGCCGAGACGAATCGGGTTGATGTGGGCGTGAGCGACGTCACGTCGCCGTTGGCCCAGTCGATCAAGACGGAGTATGGCGACGCGATCGCGATCTTCGCAGACGACCCGATCGAGCCGCTCGTTGGCGTCTATCCGGATCGCGACAAGTACCACCAGCCGGGTTACGCGGGCCTGAACATCTACCTCCCGAAAAACGCTCCCAGGGCGGCCGGACGGGCGTGCACCGACGGCTTCGGCTATCACGCCAATCCCACCGGCATCAGCGACGAACGGGGCTTCTATACGGCCGGTCACTGCGTCTACGACCTCCTTCCCACCCAGGAGTGGAACCAGGGCGGGCAGCGGTTTGGCGTCTATACGCGCAATGGCTTCAGGGCCAAGTCCAACTGTGATTGCGGCACGATCACCACGGACAACACCTCCACGATCACTTTCCGCCACAGCTCCAACATCGTCGCGATAGCTCCCGGCGTCCACCCTGTCCATATCACGCGACGCGAGGCAGTCAACAGCGGCCAGAAGGGAGACGTGATCGAGGTCTCTGGTGCCCGGAGCGGACTCGTCGTCGGAACGATCACAGTCGGGGGCCAAGGGGAGACGCACCTCTTCGGAGGCACGATCCCCTTGCGCCACCTCTATGTGGCGGAGCTTTCGAGTCCTGTCTATCCAGGGGACTCTGGGGCTCCGGTTTTCCAGGGTCCTGATTTCAACGGGCAGGCGACGGCAATTGGGATTCTGCTCGGGCGCGATCCGAAGGACTTCAAGAAGATCTACTTCTCGCAGAACGCCTGGGTGGAGTTCCAGCTCCGCGTGACGACGTCGACCTCGTGAGCTGGGGACGCGCATCATGCCCGGCTAGTGCTCGGTTAATGCAGAAGTCGCGGTCTGACGCGCCAGACAGCCGGAGTCGACCACGATTGCTGCTCTGCCGAGAGACTCGGACGAGCCCCCGACGCTGATGCTGCAGACGAGCTGCGGCACTGACGCCACGTGGGCTGCATCACACTGCTACTTCGCGAGGCGGCATGGCAGCCGGCGGTCGTCCGGCGGGCGCTAGCTCACTGTCGGCCGCGGCGCATCTCAGCAAGCGCGCGTGGCTGATGCTTACGTGGGAACCCGGGCGTCCTGCGGAGCTGATTTCACGCTCGCGAATGGACGAGCTGGGAGAGCGTGCTCTGACCGCCGCGGGCGCCCGCTCCGCCTGGCGAAGCAGCGACGGCCCCGGCAAATGCGACGGATGCCGCACCCGCCGTGCTTGGTACTTGGGCGCAGTTCAGTAGATGAATGCGGATAGAGCGGCGGCCACGTCGAGGCGCGGAAAGGCCCGAAGCGTTTGGGTCCCCGCCGCCACCGAGCTCCTGGCGGAAGGTATATGGACCAGCGCGCCGCTGCAGCCCCTGCTGATGGTGCTCGGCACGCTGGTAGCCGGAGGCACCCTGGAAGGTGGCGTTGGAGGCCGTAGCGGCCATCGTCGACGGGCCAGATCGTGAGCTTGTCTGGGACGGGGCCCGCCTTTACGGGGAGGCGGTTGGCATTGTTCATGGAGGTCTGATCGGAGCCGAGCAGGACGCTCTTGAGGCGTAGTGCAGGGGCCAGCCAGCTGTCTCCTGTGCCAGGGCCGGATGGCCGCGAGGGTGGAGATATCCGCGCTGTGGGATCGATCCCAATCGCTCGGTAGCGCGGACGGTCATCGCAGTCAAGCAGCGCCTCGATCGCATCGCCAATTCCAAGACGCCCCGATGCGCCACCGCGTCCGGCGCTGCTTGACAACGACGCCCGTCCGCGCTGATTCGCACCTGTGTTGGGGCGCTGGCGCGCCCCAACGTCATGACGACCCCCATCGCTACCCCCACCGAACAGGCGACACACTCCACGCACTGGCGTACGCCTAGCTCGGGACATATTGGGGACATATTCGCGGCTGCGGCCAAGCCGGCAATCAGAACATGCCGGATTTCGCAGAGCCCGCCGGGGGACTCGAACCCCCAACCCCTTCATTACAAGTGAAGTGCTCTGCCAGTTGAGCTAGGCGGGCGACCGAGGCTCAGTCTCGCACCGTGGAGACGGCGCGGTCGAGCGAGCCGTGGCCGTTCGAGGCGTAGTCGGGAGGTGGACCCGGCGGAAGGGGAGCCTCATCGCCGTTGAGCCGGCGCTCGAGCTCGCCGAGGACGAAGCCGAACAGGAGGTGGCGCCAGGTGGCCTGAGCGAAGGCGCGGCGGTTGCCGGCCAGGGGGGGCAGGGTGTCGCGGGCCGGGTGGAAACGGTCGCAGAGCGCGGTCAGCGGCCAGAAGGCGAGGTGCTCGGCCAGGGCCAGCGCCGGCCCGCGCAAGGCCGGCGCCACCGGCAGCGCCGGCGCCACGTTGGCGTACACGGCGCCGAACAGGGCGCCGTTCTGGACGTGGAGCAGGAGGCCGGCGGGGTACCAGCCAGGACCGTTGCGAAGGGCCCGCCCGAGCAGCTCCACGTCGTCGTAGCGGCTTCCGAGCAGGAGCTTGTCCAGGGGCTGCTGGATCGCCCAGACGGTGGCGGCGACGGCACCGGCTAGGGCTCCGTTGAGCGTTCGGGTGCTGATCGTTCCGTTGCTCAAGGAGGGCAAACTGTAACGGGCGAGGCTGGAGCGGGTACGCCAATGTGCGATGGATCACGAAGCGCTGCACCGGCGGACCCGGGAGCAAGGGGTCAACGGTTTTGTCCTGCTGGTGGTGCGGATAATCCTGACCGCGTTCTTCCGGCTCTACTTCCGGATGCAGCGGATCGGGCGGGAGCACATCCCTGCCGAGGGGCCGGTGATCCTGGCCGCGAACCATCGGAGCTTCTTCGATCCGTTCGTGATCGGGACGATGACTCGGCGGCCGGTGTATTACGTGGCCAAGCAGGAGCTGTTCGGCTACAGCCGGGTGCTGAGCTGGCTGCTGAACGCGCTCGGAGCGTTCCCGGTGGACCGGGGGCACGGCGACCAGGAGACGATCGAGACCGCGAAGGTCATCCTGGGCCGGGGCGGGATCGTGCTGATGTTCCCCGAGGGCACGCGCACTCGGCCAGGCTCCCTGGGCCGGCCGAAGCGCGGAGTCGGGCGGCTGGCGCTCGAGACGGGCGCCCCAGTGGTCCCGATCGCGGTGATCGGCACCGAGGACATCCGTGACGGATGGCGCATCCGTCCGCGCAAGGTGCGTGCTCGGGCAGGCCGCGCCCTTCAGTTCCCCAGGGTCGAGGACGCGTCGCCCGCTCTGGCCGGCGCGGTCACCGACCGCATCTGGCCAATGGTCATGCTGCAATGGGAGTGGCTCGGCGGCATGCCGCCGATCCGCCGCGCCGCGATCATCGGCGCGGGCCGAGCGGGCACCAGCCTGGCCGTGCTGCTCGCCCGCGGAGGCTATGAGGTCGAGCTCGGCTGCAGAACGCGTGAGCAGGCCGAGCTGATCGCGGCCGGCCGGAGCAACGACGTCTACCTGCCCGGCGTCAAGCTGCCGGACAAGGTCCGGATCACCCGGGCGGCGGAGCTCGAGCTGGGCGGCCACGACCTGATCTGCCTGGCCGTGCCCGCCCGGGCGCTGCCGGCCGTGATGGCTGCCCACGGCGAGAAGATCCCGCGCCGCGCGGGCGTCCTGGTCCTGGCCAAGGGCCTCGTGCCGCCGCTGGGCACGCTTGCGTCGGCATTCGTCGCCGAGCGCTGCGCGGCGCGCGCGGTGGCGGCGATGGGCGGTCCGGCCGACGCGGCGGAGGTGCTCGACCATGGGGCCTCGGTGATGCTGGCGTCGGTCGATCGAGCCTTTTGCCGCCAGTTGGCCGATACCCTCAGCACGGCGGGATTCGACGTAAGCACGACGGGCGACGTGACCGGGGTTGAGCTGGCCGGCGCGGCCAAGCACGTCGCCGTGCTGGCGGCCGCGGTCGGCTCGATCGCCGGACCGAACGTGGCCGGCGCCGCCGCGGGCAAGGTGTTCGCCGAGATCGATGCCCTGGCCCGGGCCAGGGGCGGCCGCCCGGAGACCTTCGCCGGCCTGGCCGGCGCTGGCGATCTGGTGGCCACCGTGGTATCGGAGCGCTCGCGTAACCGGCGTGCCGGGCAACTGCTCGCGCAGGGGGTGCCGGCGGCCGAGATCGACAACGCGGTGGGTCATCCGGTCGAGGCGGTCGACTCGGCCCCGCTGCTCGTCTCTGCGGCCCGCGACGCCCACGTGGAGACGCCCGCGTTGGACAGCCTCGCGGCGCTCATCGAAGGAAGGATCGAGCCCGGTCAATGGACCGCGACGGTGACCGAGCCGGCGCGGCCGGCGCGCAAATCGACTGTCCGCGCGGCGTGAGGGAGGCTAGGCTGCGGGTGTGGCGGAAGAAGAGCTACCCAGCGGGAAAGCGGACATCGATGCGCGCTTCACTGAGCTGTACAAAACTCACCTCCGAGACGTTTATTCCTATAGCTATTACCGCGTGGGCAACCACCACGATGCCGAGGACCTCACCGAGCAGACGTTTCTGCAGGCCTACCGCCACTTCGAGCGTGCCCTGCGCGAGGCCAACGGGCGGCCGCTGCGGCCGTGGCTCATCCGGATCGCGCACAACCTGGCCGCCAACTTCTACCGCGACCGCTCCCGCAAGCCCGAGTCGGGGATCGAGGATGCGGACATGATCTCCGCACCGCACACGACGGAGTCGCTCGTAGAGGGCCGCGAGCAGCTCAAGGCGATCCTCGACGGCGTCGAGCAGCTCCCCGATGACCGGCGCGAGGCGCTGATCATGCGCTTCGCGCTGGGCATGGACAACCGCGAGATCGCCCGCGCATTGGGCCGCACGGACGGCGCCACCAAGGTGCTCCTGCACCGCGCGATCCGCCAGCTCGAGGGAATCGTGTCCGATCCCGTGGCCGAACCCGAGGAGCCGCGGCCCGAGCCCGCGCCCGACCCCGAGGAGGCGCGCCGATGAGCTCGGGCGCGGCCGACTTCGAGGCTCTCCTGCGTCAGGCGCTGGCGCCGGTCGATCCGCCGGCCGACCTGGCCCACCGGCTCGAGTCAACGCTGGTCAGCCTGACCGAACTGGCCCAGGAGGAACTCGACGCCTGGGAGCTCTCGGCCATGCGGGATCCGCGCAACTGGGTGCGACCGCTCGCGGCCGCGGTGGTCGGGGCCAGTGCGGGCACCGCGCTGGTCGTGCTCCGGGTGCGGGCGCGCCACCGGGCCCGCAAGCAGCGCTCGAAGAACCCGATCGAGTTGGTCGAGCGGACCTTCCAGGACGCCGTCGAAGAGGCACGGCGGATCCTGCGCCGGCGGTAAGCGACGACCTCGCGCGGACCCCAGCCCAGGCGCCCTCCCGGCAGCGTGCGGCGCCGCTGATAGCGTCATCGGGGATATGGCCGTCTGCTACCGACATTCGAACCGCGAGACCGGTGTGGCGTGCTCTTCGTGCGGGCGGCCGATCTGCCCCGACTGCATGACGCCGACGCCCGTCGGGATGCGCTGCCCCGGGTGCGCCCGCGAACGAACCGAGGTCAGGCGGATGCCGTCGCTCTCGCGCACGCCGGTAGCCACGCAGGTGCTGATCGCGGTCAACGTGCTGGTGTTCCTGGTCGAGACCGGAGCGGGCGCCGACATGGGCGGCGCCGGCGGCGGGACGGTCTGGGAGCACGGCTTCCTGGCCGGTCCGCTGATCAGCCAGAACCACGAGTACTGGCGCATCGTGACCGGCGGGTTTCTGCACGCCGGCCTGTTCCACCTGTTGGTGAACATGCTCTCGCTGTGGTTCGTGGGCTCTGCGCTCGAGCCGGCAGTGGGCCGTGTCAACTTCCTCTTCATCTACTTCGTGTCGCTGCTGGCCGGCTCGTTCGGCGCGCTGTGGTTCGAGCCGACGGTGGCGACGGTGGGCGCCTCGGGAGCGATCTTCGGCATCTTCGGCGCCCTGATCGTGGTCGCCCGCAGCCGCGGGATCCCCATCTGGCAGAGCGGTCTGGGGATTGTCCTCGTGATCAACCTGCTGTTCTCGCTGACCTTCCGCGGCATCTCGATCGGCGCTCACCTGGGCGGCCTGGTCGGCGGGCTGATCGCCGGCTGGCTGGTGGTGGAGCTGGGCGAACGGCGCCGGATGCCCACGCTGGCGCTGGCGGGCTGCGCGCTGCTGGCCGCGGCCAGCGTGTTCGGCGCGCTGGCGGTGGCCGGCGGCACCGGGCTCACGCCGAACGGGTTGACGCTCTAGAGCTCGACCGTGAAAGCCTGACCGGCCGGTTCGGGCACGCGCTCTGGATGCAGTATGTGCGCGAGCAGCTCGAGCCCGTCGATGATCCGCGGACCCGGGCGCGAGAAGTACGCCGCCGCATCGACCGCCACCACCTCGCCGGCGCCGACCCGCGCCAATTCGTCGCGGTGCATCTCGGCCTCGCGATGGGCGATCTCGGCGTCATAGCCGCACGGCATGACAATCACGACGTCGGGCTGCGCCGCCTCGACCGCCCGCCAGGTGGTCTCCTCGGACTTCTCGCCGGCGAAGGCGAGCACGTCCTCGCCGCCGGCATACTCGATCAGCTGCGGCGTCCAGTGGCCGGCCGCGAACGGCGGGTCGAGCCACTCGAGCGCGGCCACGCGGGGCCGCCGGGCGCCGCGCACGGCCAGGCGGACCCGGTCGATCCGGGACGAGGCATCGCGGACGAGATCGACCGCGGCCTCCTTGCGATCGGTCAGCTGGGCCAGCGTGCGAACGTCGCCCAGGACCTCGCCCACCGTGTGCGGATCGAGCGATACCACGCGCGGGCGGGTTTCGATCTCCTCGGCGAGCGCGCGGACCTCGTCATAGGACACCGCGCACACCGAGCACAGCTCTTGGGTGACGATGAGATCCGGCCGCAAGTCGCGGAGCAGCTCCTCGTCGAGTTCGTAGATGGACTGGCCGGCCAGCGTGCGCTCCTTGACCGCGGCATCGATTTGGCTGGCGCTCAAGCCGGGCTCAAGCACGTCGCGGGTGATCTTGGGCAGCTCGCGGGCGGCCGGCGGGTAGTCGCACTCGTGGGTCACCGCGATGACGTCGGGGCCGAGCCCGAGGGCGAACAGCGTCTCAGTGGCGGACGGGATCAGGCTGACTATGCGCACGAGAAGGAGAATAGTTACGTGCGGTTGTGCTGCTACCGTTTTCCCGCGTCGCTGCATGAACGACGACGACCCATCTCGAAGTAGCAGCTCACAGAGCTGTCCGGCGGGAGCCGACGGGGCTATGCGGTCCACCCGCGGGGTAGCCCGACCGCGCCAGTGAAGGCGCTGTTCATCATCCTCACCGGGCTGCTCGTCCTGGCCAACGCGTTCTTCGTGATCGCCGAGTACGCGCTGGTGCGCTCGCGGCGCGGCCGGCTCGAGGCGCTGGCCGAGGAGGGGGTACGCGGTGCTCGTCTCGCCCTGACGCAGATCGACCATATCGGCGACTACATCTCGGCCTGCCAGGTCGGCATCACGATGGCCTCGATCGGCATCGGCGCCCTGGGCGAGCCCGCGCTCGCGCACGTGTTCGAGCCGCTGTTCGGCGGCGTGCTCGGTCACGCCGCCGCGGTGGCAGTGTCGGTGGTCCTGGCCTACCTACTGATCACGGTGACGCAGAGCATCGTCGGCGAGATCGTCCCCAAGCTGTACACCATTCAGCACGCCGAGGGCCTGGCCCGGCGGATCGCTCGGCCGATGCAGTTCTTCCGGATGCTGTTTCACCCGTTCATCGTGGTGCTGAACCGGTCCTCGTACTCGATCCTGCGCATGCTCGGGACCGATCCCGACGCCGAGCCCGAGGGCGGCACGCCGGATGAGCTCAAGCGGCTGATCGCCCAATCCTCCACCGGCGGACAGCTCGACGTGGGCGAGGCGAACATGCTGACCGGCGTGTTCCACCTGCACGAGCAGGAGGCCCGGCAGGTCATGACGCCGATCCCGGCCGTGGTCACGGTGGACGTCTCGCAGACGGTCGAGGAGGCCCTGCGCACGGCTGTCGCGACCGGTCATTCCCGGCTCGTGGTGACCGAGGACGAGAACCAGGATCGCGTGAAGGGGATCGTCCACGTGAACCAGCTGGTCAAGCTGATGATGGCCGAGGGCAACGACGCCCACTTCGACCGGACCGTGCGCGAGGCGCCGATCGTGCCCGAGACGAAGCCGCTCGACGACCTCCTCGCCGACCTGCAGCGCGAACGGACCGAGCTCGCGATCGTGGTGGACGAGTACGGCCGCACGGCCGGGATCGTGACGCTCGAGGACATCATCGAGGAGGTCGTGGGAGAGATCTCCGACGAAACCGATCCAGCCGGCGGCGCGGTGCGCCGGCTGGCCAACGGCGACTGGTTCGTGCGCGGACACGTGTCGGTGGCCGATCTCGAGGACTACGGGCTCGAGCTGCCGGTCGACACCGATGCGTACAACTCGGTGGGCGGGTTCGTGTTCGCGGAGCTAGGCCGGCTGCCCAAGCGAGGCGACACCATCTCGGCCGATGGCTACTCGATCCGGGTGGAGTCGGTCCGGCAGAACCGGATCGAGGCGGTGCGGATCAGGCAGCGCCGGAGCGCTGCTTAGGCGGGAGCTCGACCCCTCGGGCGCCGCCCAGCTCGTGCACCGCGCTCGGCCTCCCGGCCCGGTCCTCGAGTCTCCGACGCCGCGCGAGCGGGAGGGCGTACCACAGGACAGAGCAGGCGATTACCGCGGCGGCGGTGATGAGCACCGTGAGCGCCGGCGGGAACGCGATGTCGCTGAGCAGGATCACGACGCCAACCATCGTGAGGCCCATCGCGGCCAGCCCGATGATCATGAAGCGGTTGGCGATCGTGACCAGGTGCTCCTTGTCGCCTCGGCGGAAGAGGATGCGGTGCCACGAGGTCGGCGCGGTCAACATGATCAGCGTGGTGGCGGCCGCGGCCAGCGTGCCGAAGTAGTCGGCCTTCTGGAAGCTTGAGAGCTTCGCGAACTTGGGCTGGAAGGCGATCGTCAGCAGGAACCCGAACAGGATCTGCACGCCGGTCTGAACGACGCGGACCTCCTGCAGGAGCTCAACCAGGTTGCGATCACTGCGCTCGAGGTCGGTCTCGTCGCGCCCGTCGGCGGGATTTCTAGGAGCTTCCGCCACACCCGGGTTCTACCCCGGTTAGCTCCCTGACAACGGGGCCTCGCCATCTCGCGCCATTCGTTACATTTCCCGCTCAGGCAACGGCCGGAGAGTCGAGTCTCACGCAACGGACCATCTCCCGGTGGTTGAGAGGAGAGAAGAAGCCGGCCCCCGCCTGGGCCGGCTTCGCCCTATCTGAGGCAAAAAGGAAGCCGGCCCGCTGGGGACGGGCCGGCTTCGTGCTTCTGGGGAGGAGGTGCTGCTATGAGGTACGTCGCGCCATGGAGTGTGCGCTGCCCAGATGAACGCGTCATAAAGACAGTGTCTAAAGTTCGTCAATCGTGGGGATGGGCCTCGCTCCGCTCGGCGTCCGTGGGACCGCTGAGGCCTCATCCGGCTGGATCGGGCTCGCTTCAGTCGTAGCGGTAGAAGCCGGCGCC
This sequence comes from Solirubrobacterales bacterium, assembly GCA_019244395.1. Classification (GTDB taxonomy): domain Bacteria; phylum Actinomycetota; class Thermoleophilia; order Solirubrobacterales; family Solirubrobacteraceae; genus Palsa-465. Next base: position 15,239 of record JAFASQ010000476.1, read on the forward strand.
TGTCTTGCGGCCGAGCGACCCGGCGGCGACCAACTCGATCAGCCGGTCGGGCACGCGCACCCCGATCGACTCGCCGATGGCCTTGCCGACGTCGAGACCGATGTAATCGAGCAGCGCGATCGGGCCCATCGGCATGCCGGCGCCGAGCGTCATGCAGCTATCGACGTCCTCGGGCGCCATCCCGGTCTCCGCCAGCAGGTCAACCGCGCTGAACAGGTACGGGAAGAGGAGGCGATTGACCACGAAGCCGGGGATGTCGGGCACCTCGACCGCGGTCTTGCCGAGCGCCTGGCATAGCCTGTGCGCACGCTCACGGGTCTCCTGGTTGGCCTGGGGTGGGAAGGCCAGCTCGACCAGCTGCATCTTCGGCACCGGGTTGAAAGGGTGAAACGCGACGAAGCGCTCCGGATGGCCGCTGGCCTGCGCCAGCTCGTTGATGGACAGCGAAGAGGTCGTGGTGGCGAGCACGGCGCCCGCGCCGGCATGGCGGGCCAGTTCACCCAGGTCAGAGAGGACCGCCGTTTTCGAGCCATGGTGCTCGACCACGGCCTCGACCAGGAACGTGGACTCGGCCAGCTCGTCCAGGTTGGTGACGATGCGCACCCGATCTGGATCAAAGCCGGCCAGCTTCGAGCAGGTCTTGGTGACCCGGGCGCGGGCACGGTCGGCCGACCCGTCGGAGCGGGCCCACAGCAGGACCTCGCCCTGGCCGGACGCCGCGACCGCGAGCCCGCAGGCGATCACGCCGGAACCGGCGATTCCGAGTCGTTCCCGCAAGTCAGCTCCTGTCTGGTCGATTGGCTCCGAAAAGCTTCAGTACAGTAGTAACGAATTCACCTGAAAGCGCCTTCGGGGCCCACTCGGTATCCGAAATCCGTGAAAAGGAGCAGCCGCATGCCGCAGTCTGGTCGCGAGGTAGTCATCGTCGAAGCCGTCCGCACCCCGATCGGCCGCGGGCACAAGGAGAAGGGCTACTACAAGGACACCCACCCCAACGAGCTGCTCGGCCGCTGCTACACCGAGGTGATCGAGCGGGCGGGGATCGAGGCGGGCGAGGTCGAGGATGTGGTGGCCGGCTGCGTGCAGCAGTACGGGGAGCAGATGTTCAACGTGGCCCGGAACGCCTGGCTCCAGGCCGGCCTCCCGATCGAGACGCCCGCCACCACCGTCGACCGACAGTGCGGGTCGGCCCAGCAGGCGGTGAACTTCGCCGCCGCGCTGATCGCGGCCGGAGTGCACGACGTGGCGATCGGCTCCGGGGTCGAGCACATGGCCCACGTGCCGATGGGCATCGGCTTCAACTGGGTGGACGAGGTGGGCTCGCCGTGGCCGCCCGCGCTGATGGAGCGCTACAACCTGATCCCGCAGGGACTGTCCGCCGAGATGATCGCCGACCAGTGGGAGATTCCGCGCTCGGAGCTCGACGAGCTCGGGCTGCGTTCGCACCAGCTGGCGGCCCGCGCCACCGAGGAGGGCCGGTTCGAGCGGGAGATCGTCCCGTTCAAAGTAAACGGCTCGACCTATGTGTCAGACCAGGGGATCCGGCCCGACACCACCATCGAGGCGCTCGCGCAGCTGAAGCCGGTGTTCAAGCCCGACGGCCGGGTCACGGCCGGCAACAGCTCGCAGATCTCAGACGGAGCCGCCGCCGTGCTGCTGATGGCGCGCGAGAAGGCCGAGGCGTTGGGCGTGGCGCCGCGGGCGCGGATCATGGACCAGACCACGGTCGGGGTCGACCCCGTGATCATGCTGACCGGTCCGATCCCGGCCACCCAGAAGCTGCTCGCGCGCAACGGGATGAAGATCGAGGACATCGACGTGTTCGAGGTCAACGAGGCGTTCGCGCCGGTGGTGGCGGCATGGCGGCGCGAGCTCGAGCCCGACATGGATCGAGTCAACGTCAACGGCGGCGCGATGGCGCTTGGGCACCCGCTCGGGTCGACCGGCGCCCGGCTGATCACCACGCTGCTGCACGAGCTCGAGCGCTCCGACAAGGAGACCGGGCTGGTCACCATGTGCTGCGGTGGCGGCCTGGGGACCGGGACGCTGATCCAGCGGGTGTAGCCGGCGGGTCCGCTGCCTTTGGGAAGAAACTATTAAATAGTGGTCATTTCTTCCCAAGCAACGCTCTAGGTGACCCCCCACCGGAACCCGGTCCGCGCCGGGGCGACCGGCAGCGGGCTGTCCGGCAGCCCGGGCGCCGGATCATCCACGTTGTAACCCACCGGTGCCAGATCGTTGGGGGTGTCGGGATGAAACAGCGAGGCCAGGTACTGCGCCTGGCCCCGGCCCGGCCCGAGCTCGAACTGGCCGCCGCCGTAGGCGCCGATCCGGTGCTCGGTGCAGTAGTCGTAGGTGGCGCACAGCTTGGGCAGACCGCCGACCCGCGAGGGCTTGATGTTCACCATGCGCGGCGGGAAGGGCAGCGCCTCGATGTCGTCGATCGAGTGGATGGGAGCGTCCCAGGTGATGCGGTCGTGGTCGTCTGAGAGGACTGCCGCCGTCTCGGCCGTGACCACGTCGGGGTCCTCGATCCAGGCGTGCGGGAAGGCTTCGACCACGCGCTGATACAGCACCGGGTCGGGCGGCTGGTCGACGACGGTGCCGCGGTACAACGACTTGAAGTCCACCGAGTCGACCGCGCGGGTCGCGACCAGCGCGTCGATCAGCTCGGGCGTCCACGAGCTGGTGGGGTCGAGCTTGAAGCGGAGCTTCGGGTAGCGGGCCAGGCGGCGCTCGATCGGCTCTAGGCTTGGCGGCTCGCCCAGGCGCAGCGAGACGACGAAGGTCACCGGGCGGGACTCGCGGTCCAAAGCGGCGTGGAGGGGCTGTCCGGCCTGGGCGAGCGCAAGGTCGAGCGCGGCACTGTGAAACGTCCAGCGCCGGTATAGGCGCGAGACCTCCCATTGCGGGGCGACCGGGAACAGGTCGAGCTCGTCGGTGAGCCGGCAGAACTCCGCCAGGGTGAAGCGCCCGGAGAGCGCCTTGGCGTGCACCGGTCCGGCGTCCTGGAGGGCGAGGTGGTCCTCGGCCTGATAGACGACGTCCTCGCCCACGCCCTCAACGCCGCCGCCGGTCAGGTGGACGACCGTGGTCAGGCGCTCGAACCCGCTCGACACCGAAGCCCGCAGGCCCTCGAGCCGGTAGCCGTCGACCTCGAGCGGCAGGTCGGCCAGGAGGTCGAAGGTGCTCAGCGCTGGGCTCCCTCGAGGCGGGCGACGAGGTCGTCGAGGCGAAGCTCCTCGAGGCCGCGGCTCACGGCCTCGAGCTCGCCGGCGCAGAACTCGACCAGGTCGCGTCCCTCGTTGACCAGCGCGAGGGTCTCGCGCAACCCGGCCTCGCCGGAGTCAAGCCGGCGAATGATCTCTTCGATCCGGGCGACCGCGCTCTCGTAGGTGGGGGCGTTGGTGCTCATCGGACCTCGGCGTCGACCTTGGCATCGTGAAAGCGAAGGCGGACGTCGCGGGCCGCCCGGGCGGCTTGGGCGGAGCCCAGCGCCTCGCCGCCTCGGTCCTCGACCAGCGCGTAACCACGCGCCAAGGTGCGCTCGGGGTCATGGGCGGCCAACGCGAGGGCGAGGCGGTGGAGTTCGCGCTGGCGGGCGGCGCGCTCAGAGGCGCGGGCGCGTTCGGTGGCGCGGCCGAGCACGAGCAGGTGGGTCGCCGTGCGCGACCGGCGGTCGTGGAGGCTGCGGCGCGCGGTGGCCCGGAGCTCGCGCAGGAGCTGATGCAGATGGCGGCGCTGGCGGGCGATGTGGTGAGAGGGCGCGGCGGCCAGGCGCTCGAGCGTGCGGGCGCGCTCGGTGATCGCCCGGCGGCTGTGGTGCTCCAGGCGCCGGGCGCTCTGGTGCAACCCGGCGCGAGCCGCGGCGCAGTCGATCGGGACCGCGGCTTCGGCGGCGTGGGTGGGGGTGGAGCAGCACACCGCCGCGACGTCGTCGATCAGCGTCCGGTCGGTGTGGTGGCCCACCGAGGAGATGACCGGCACCCGGAGCAGCGCCACAGTCCGGCACAGCGCCTCGTCGCAGAAGGCGAACAGGTCGGCCAGCGAGCCACCGCCGCGGGCCACGATCACCACCTCGACCTCGGGGATCGCGGCCAGCTCGCGCAGCGCCGCGGCGATCCTCGGCGCCGCCTGACGGTCCTGCACCGGCGCGAACGCCCAGACCAGCTGCCCGGCCCAGCCGCGCCGCCTGAGCCCCGCGAGCACGTCGTCGCGGGCCTTGCCGCGCTCGCCGGTGACCACGCCGATCGTGCGTGGCAGGCCCGGCCGGGGCAGGCGCTTCTGGCGCTCGAACAGCCCGTCGGCGTGCAGCCGCCGGCGCAGTCGCTCGAGCTCGGCGAGCAGATCGCCCTCGCCGGCGACCCGCAGCTCGCTCACCGCGAAGGTGAACGACGGTGAAGAGGACGTGCTGCCCGGGTAGTAGTCGCAGCCGCCGCCGATCACCACCTTGACGCCGTCGGCCAGTGTCACGCCGAGGCGCTCGAAGTCCGACAGCCACATCGAGCAGGGGAGGGCCCCGACCGGATCGCGCAGCTCGAAGTACACCCGAGCGTGGCTCGAGCGCAATCCCCACACCTCACCGACCAGTTGGACCCGGGCGAACTCGAGCAGCCGCCGCTTGAGCCGGGCGGCATAGACGCCGACCGGATAGGGGCCGGGCAGCTCGCTGTGCGATTGACCGGCGGCGATGGCGGGCTGGCTCATACGGCCATCGAGGCTATCGGCCGCCCCACACGGATACGATGCGCGCCGTGGACCTGACGCTGTCACCGGCCGAGGCGGCCTTCCGCGATGAGCTGCGCACCTGGCTCGAGGGCAACCACCCGGGCCGCGAGCCGCCGGGCGACGAGGCTGCCTTCGAGTTCCGCCGGGCCTGGCAGCGCAAGCTCAACGACGCCGGCTGGACCGGGGTGTCGTGGCCCAAGGAGTACGGCGGACGGGGCGCGACGCTGGTCGAGCAGGCGATCTTCAGTGAGGAGGTGGTGCGGGCGCGCACCCCGTCGATGGCCAACGTGCTGGCGCTGGCCATGGGCGGCCCCACCGTGATCGCGCACGGGACCGAGGAGCAGCGCCGGCGCTATCTGCCGCCGATCCTGTCGGCTGACGAGATCTGGTGCCAGGGCTTCTCGGAGCCGGGCGCCGGCTCGGACCTGGCCTCCCTGAAGACCCGGGCGGTCCGGCAAGGCGACGAGTGGGTGGTGACCGGGCAGAAGGTGTGGACCACGTTCGCCCACCACGCCAAGTGGTGCATGCTGCTGGCGCGGACCGATCCCGACGCGCCTAAGCACAAGGGGCTCACCTACTTCCTGATGGACATGGAGCAGGACGCCGTGCAGGTCCGGCCGCTGCGCCAGATCACCGGCGAATCGGAGTTCAACGAGCTGTTCATCGAGGAGGCGCGGATCCCCCACGGGAACATCGTCGGCAAGGAGGGGGAAGGCTGGGCGGTGGCGATCACCACGCTCATGCACGAGCGGGCGACGTTGGCCTTCGGGCTGCAGGTGAGCGTGCAGATTGCCCTGCGCGAGCTGATCGAGTCCGCCCGGGAGGCTCGGGGCGTGAACGGCCGGGCGGCGAGTGAGGATCCGGTGGTCAGGCAGCGCCTGGCGCAGCTGCTGATCGAGTCCGAGGTGCTGCGACTGAATGCCTACCGCGGCCTGTCCGCGGTGATGCGCGGTGGAGTGCCTGGACCCGAGGGATCGCTGGGCAAGTGGCACTGGTCGGAGGTCAACCAGTCGCTGACCGAGGTGGCGATGGAGATCGCCGGGCCGCGGGCGATGCTCAGCGATTCCGAGAGCAACTGGAGCTACCGGTTCCTGCGCTCGCGGGCCAACTCGATCGAGGGCGGCACGACCGAGATCCTCAAGAACATCGTGGCGGAGCGCGTCCTCGGGCTGCCGCGGATGCGGTGAGGCACGCGGCTTGCGGACGAACACGGATCTGCACTGACGGCGCCGGCGGATGAACTTCGATTTCACCGACGACCAGCGGGCGATCAAGCGCACCGCGCGCGACTTTTTGGGCGCGCGCTACCCGCCCGCCACCGTCCGTGCGCTGGCCGAGGACGAGCGCGGGTTCACCGACGAGCAGTGGCAGGAACTGGTCGAGCTCGGGTGGGCCGGCGTGATCGTCCCGGAGGAGCACGACGGCCTCGGGCTCGGCGTGGTCGAGTTGGTGGTCATCGCCGAGGAGATGGGCTACGCCCTGGCGCCGAGCCCGTGGTTCTCGACCACGTGCGCGGCGCTGATGTTGGTGGCGGCCGGAAGCGATGCGCAACGCGAGCGATGGCTCGGCCCGGTGGCGCGAGGCGAGGCTCGTGGCACGCTGGCGGTGTGGGACGAGCACTCGGGGTGGGCGCCCGACCACTCCGAAGTCGAGCCGGGTCCGGACGGGAAGCTGACCTGCGTGAAGATCGCGGTGCCGGACGCCGCGTCGGCCGACTTCGCGATCGTGTCGGGGGCGGACGGGCGTCACTGGCTGGTCGATCTCTCTGAGCGGGGCGTGTCTAGCCCCGGCATCACGCTCGCCGCGGAGTCGGCGATCGATCCGACCCGGAAGCTGTTCCGGATGGCGCTCGAAGGAGTCGCCGTGGAACCGCTGGCCGCCTCGCTGGACGCGGTGGCGCGCGCCTACGCGACGATCGTCACCGTGCTCGCGGCGGAGAACGTGGGGGTGGCCCAGCGGGCCATGGAGATGGCCGTCGAGTACGCCAAGGACCGGGCGCAGTTCGACCGGCCGATCGGGTCCTATCAGGCGGTCTCGCACCGCTGCGCGCAGATGCTGCTCGAGGTCGAGGGATCGCGCTCGCTCTGCTACTGGGCGGCCTGGGCGCTCGACAACGAGCCCGACAGCGGCCCCCGGGCCGCCTCGTCGGCCAAGGCCTACGCCGGCGACGCCGGCTTCCGAGTTGCGGCGTCCGCGCTTCAGGTGCACGGCGGCATCGGCTTCACCTACGAGCACGACCTGCACTTCTTCCTGAAGCGAGCGCACGCCAACGCGCACGCGTTCGGGGACTCGCGCTGGCATCGCGACCGCGTGGCCGATCTGGCCGGCGTGTAGTTGGCGGGGCCGCGCCGGCTGAACCGCCGGCGCGGGCGCCGTGGCTACCTATCGACGTTACAAGCGCTTAGCTCCGGCAACGTCCGGTGAACTCCGGATTAGTTTGCGGCGCGCTGATGATGGTGCCGGCGAAGCGGGCCAGATTGGGCGTCCCGTACTGCGCGTCCCCGCCGAAGTCCTGCGTCGTCAGACCAGGGATCACCTTGCCGAAGTTCCAGATGCAGGTGCCCCTCGGGCTCGGAAGCGGTCGCAACCGCTCCGAGTTGTTCAGGGTCCAGAACGGATAGAACGCCGAGCCGATCGGCCGAGCCGTGCAGCCGGCGCCGGTGGCGACGTTGCACAAGTTCTCCGAGCCGGCGACGTCGGTCTCGAACTGAACCGTAGGGTACGTTCTCCCGCCGGTGAACGGGCCTATGTAGCTCGCAGGCGTCGGGTGGTTCGACGTACCGTCCGGCCA
>JAFASQ010000079.1 GCA_019244395.1 Solirubrobacterales bacterium
GATGAGGTCAAAGGCTTGACCGCCGGGCTGCTGGTCTCCCATCACCCCCCGCGCGGACGGATCGCGTTCAGCAAATGGCTGACCGAACACGCACCCTCGCTCGGCCGCTCATACGCAAACGAGCTCCGACGCCACTACTCACCAGACACCGCACGATGACGGCCAACCGTGACCCACTCGCGTCCTACCAGTGGGGTCTCCGTGCGGTAACCGGTCACAATCGCCAGCACCCCTCTCGCGCGGCGACGGACGCGAGCCCTGGCTATTTCCCTCGGGTTGCCTTGCCCACCACCGACTCAGGCAGCAACGAAACTCGCGGATACGAGGGCTTGGGCTCAGCCTGGCGCCGATCGCTCTTGCCCGGAGCGAGTTTGGCGCCGGGGGAGCGCCGTCAGTGGGTTCGCGTCCTGCTTTTGTCATCCGGGGCGGCAACCCTGGCGGTCTGGATCGGGCGGCGAGTGCCAGTTACGACGAGTTGCCGCCTCGGTTGCGAAGCGAAACCTTGATGGGGCTTTCCGGCTCACTGGTTCCGATTGGATCAGGCCAGGGTAACGATCGCTTCGACCTCGACTGGCATGCCCATCGGCAGCTCTGCGGCGCCAATGGCCGAGCGTGCGTGACGTCCAGCTTGGCCCCAGAGGGCGAGGATGAGATCGCTGAAGCCGTTAATCGCCGCCGGCGTTACGTTGAACCCGTTAGCGCACTTGACGAAGCCGAGAACCTTGATCCAGGCCTGCACCTCGTCAAGGTCGCCTAGTTCGTGCTTGAGCGAGGCGAGCATCGAGAGGGCTGTCGCGCGTGCGGCGTCGTAGCCCTCATCGACGGAAAGCTCCGCGCCGACACTGCCTCGGAAAAGCTGGCGGTTGCCGTCGAACGGACCATGGCCTGAGATGTAGGCGAGCTTTTCGTGCACACGCACGGACTCGTACGGCAGCCGCACATTCGGCGGAGCTTCCAGTGGTGCTGGAAGCTCAAGTCCCATCCGCGCCAAATGATCCTCGATCACACCGATTCCTGAACCTTCTCACACAGGGCGGCCGCGCTGCCCTTTCCATGTAGACCGGCAGCGGTGTCGGCTGATCGCTTCAGGCGTAGAGCGACAGGGGCCAGCGGAGCCGACGCTCGATGGCGGAAGCCGCCGTGTCCTGCTTTCGTTCGCCGACGAGCACGTCGCTCGCTGACGCACGGGCCCTGCGAAGCGCGGAAACCGCGCAACTCGCTGACCATCGCTTTCGCTGCTCGAGCCTCCTTAGCGCCTGCTTGCGCTTTGGCGACGGAACGTAATCTCGCGACGACGCGGTGCTAACCGGTAGCGAGCAAGCATCGGGCCCCGGACCGGCCATCGCCCCGACGTCTGCCTCGTAAATGCGATCGCGCGACGGCTCGTGACGGCGTCATTGCAATGCCCCACGCAGGCAATCGCCAGCTCGGTCGCGCGGTGGACGACCCGGCGATCCCGGCCGTGGCGGCTCAACGCCTCCCGGAAGGGTCGCCCGGGGACGAGACTTCCGAGTTCTCGGGGGGGAACAGGAGTCTCGCCACCGTCGCCGAGACGCTCGGTGCTCGGCCGATCCGTCTGCGTGAGAACGGTCGATTCGGCGCAGGTTGCCTCCAGCTCCGCCAGCTCGGCGCGCGTCTCGATGCGACTGCGACACTTCTGGATTGCGTCCGGGAACCGGCATCTGGTCGGCGCCGATCGCGAGGGCATCCCTCTTGCCCAATCTCGACACCGTCGGCGTGCGGTCGGAGCTCGTCTGCTCCTCGAGAAAGCGGCTGGGACGGAGGAATGCTGGTCATGGCCGCGGACGGATCGCGCGGTGAGCGCCGACAAACGTGGTCGATCGTATGCTGTGACGCGAGCGAGCGGCGCCGCGAACCGAACCGCGCCTCAGCCCGTACATCAACGTAGACCAACACCAAAAGGGTTGACCTCGAAGGCGACGGACCATCAACGGGGGCAGTCGTGCATACCGACCGGAACGCGTACCGACAACGACGCGAGCCGGCTGCGGGAGTACCGAAATCTAAGAGGTGAGCGATGACAACGACGAAACAGCAGGCCCAACAGTCCGTGGCCTCCTCGCGCTGGAGCCCGTCGGCAGTGGCCCGGGATGCTAATCACTTGGACGTCTTCGTCACTGGTAATGACGGCCACGTGTACACGACCTGGTGGGACTCGTCGCTGCCTGATTGGGGCAGCATCACGCTGGGGGGCTGGAAGGACATCGGTGGCAGCTTCCCCGTCGGCGGGCCGGTATCAGCCGTGGCCCGGGATGCTAATCACTTGGACGTCTTCATCGCTGGTAATGACGGCCACGTGTACACGACCTGGTGGGACTCGTCGCTGCCTGATTGGGGCAGCATCACGCTGGGGGGCTGGAAGGACATCGGTGAGATCTTCGTGGTCTTCATCGCCTGGCACAACCTGGACTTTGCCCAATGGCAGGCCAACTTCGACGAGTACTTCCCGCAGGGCTACCGGGTGATCTCGCTGTCGATCTACGGCTCGACCAGCTCACCCCTGATCGCGGCCGTGATGGTGAGGGAGGCCTACCCCGTGCCGCAATACGTCCGCCACGGCTTGGATGCCGCCGGCTATCAGGCCGCGTTCGACCAGTTCGCCGCCCAGGGGTTCGGACCCACGATCATCTCCGCCACCGGCAGCGCCGACTCTCCGCTATTCGCCGGCGTCTGGCAGCCGATGTCACCCATCCCGCTCACCCGCTTCGGCGTCACCGCCGCCGAGCTAGCGCAGCTCTACAACAGCGCCAAGTTCGACGCCAACGGTAACCTCCTGGCCTCGACCACCGTCCCCCTGTCCCTGGACGTCTACGGTGACCCGGGCGACCGGCGCTACGCGGTCGTGCTGGCGCCCAACCCAGCCATGCTGGCCTGGAACGGCGACGGCACGGAGGAATCCTCCTCGGACTACCAGACCCGCTTCAACGCGCAGGTCGCCGACCGCAACCGCGTCTTCCTGGTATCACCCACCGGCGACGGGCACTACGCCTCCGTCTTCCGGGACGACCAGATCGGCGAGTGGCAGGCTCGCCACGGAATGGACGCGCAGCAGTACCAGCAGGCCTTCAACAACCTGACGGCCCAGGGATACTTCCCGATCCAGGTGCAGGGAGGCGGCGTGGGAGGCGGCGCGCAGTTCGCCGCCGTGTTCACCAAGACCCTTCAAACCACACCCCGTCAGTTCACAGTCACCGGGTCCCCGGCCTCGTTCCCCAACGACCCCTACGACGCGGCCATGGAGAAGACGATGAAGGCCTTCGGCGTGCGCCACGCCGCCCTAAGCCTCGTCAAGGGCACCAAGCTCGTGCTGGCCCGAGGCTACACCTACGCCGAGCCCGGCTACCCGCTCGCCCAGCCACTAACCCCCTTCCGGCAGGCCAGCTGCAGCAAGACCATTACCGCCATCCTTATTCACCAGCTCCTCCACGAGAAGAAGCTGACGCTCGATACCACCTTGCAGAGCGTCCTGGATCTCAAGGCCCCGGGCGGCGGGGCGCCCGTAGACGCCAACTTCGCCAAGATCACCGTCGGCCACCTGCTGGACCACATCGCCGGCATCCCAACCGACGTCGCCGACACCACCGTCCTGGCCGCTTTTCCTGGCGCCAAGCTGCCCATCACCAGCGACCAGCTGGCGTCCTGGATCGCCGGCCAGACCCTGGTGGCGGCGCCAGGGACGGCGGCCGCCTGGGGGTACTCCAACAATGGCTACATCCTGCTCGGCGAGATCGTGGCCAAGCTGCGCGGCAGCTCCTACATCGACGCCCTGAGCCAGCACCTTGGCGCCCCGCTCGGCCTACAGCACACCCGGCTGGGCGTAGGCCCGCTGCCCGCTCAGCCGGCGGACGAGGCCCGCTACACCGCGCTGACTATGCCCATCGTCCCCAGCGTCCTGGACCCCGCCCAGCCGCTGGTCCCTTGGGAGTACGGCAGCCGCAACTTCGAGGTGACCGCCCCTGCCGGCGGTATCTCCTCGGCGGTGGTGGACATGGCGCGCATCCTGGCGGCCTTTAGTCTGATGGCCGCCGACAATCCGATGCTGGCCCCCGCTGAGATCACGGCCATGATGACGGCGGCGACGGCCACCTTCACCAACACCAGCGGGCAGGTCTCGGGGATGCGCGCGCATGGCTGGGACGCGGCCGCCGCCGAGCCCAACGGGGGGTGGTACGGCCAGAAGGGCGGCCTCATCTTCGATGCACAGAGCTGCCTGCACCTCTCCACCGACGACATAAGCATGTCGGTGGTGTGGGGACATTGGCCCACGGGCGGCGACTGGTACCCCGACTTCCCGGAGGTGATCAACACCGCCAAGACTCAGAACTGGGGGTCCACCGACCTGTTCCCCACCTTTGGCATGCCCAGCCTGGCATAGCCTCCCGTCCGGCGGCACGCCGGGTTCGAGGACGGTGGGCGAACAATGGAGTGCCATGGTCATCCGCCCCGCGCACCACGGCCGTCGTTGGCGGTTGCCCGGGCAATGCAGAAGTGCAACCATCCGGTTTCGTTTTGGCCGAGCATCAATACTGACGACGCGCTGCTGCTTACCGGCCATGCGGAAGAGCGGACGCCGACCGGTACGCCGGGCTGGTTCGCGGACATCGCGCTTCGCGCTGTCGTAACCGAGACGCCAACACGCGCAGGAGCCGCGGTCTCGCGGACGACCCCTTTCGCCATTCCGCCCTGTTCGGGATCTGTGCTCGCCTTGAGGGCGGAGCACGCGTTGTCCGGTACCGACGCAGGCCATCGCAATGCCACGGTTTCCGATCACGCGGGCGAAGTCGGCCCGACGATCGCATCGGGTCTCGCGATCTGGACGCCGCGGCCATCTCATCTGCGATCGAGCACTCGTCCGGGAGTTGCGTGCTGTCTGCCGAACTCGTTTCGGGGCAGCACGTGGATCGTCTGAGCGTGGTCGGTTGTCGCGGCCCTCATCCAGTCAGGGGGGCGGAGGCTGCAGCTGTGCGCGAGGCCGGTTCGCGCTGCCACGTCGCCTGCCGCGGGCTTACGCCCCCTCGGGGTGCGGGCATCCAGGCCCGCACCCCGCCGGGGCGTCTTTGCTGGGTAGGCGGGAGGGACTCGCTCAATCACGAGACTTCCTTGGGTTCGGACATCTCCGAGACGAAAGCTCTGGCCGCGCCTGCGGCTTTAGCGACTGTCTTGTCGCTAACTCCCAGTACGCGGGCGATCGTGCGGTCGCTCATGCCGAGGTCGCGCAAGTGCTTCGCCTGATCGGCGATCCTCAGGTAGATCGGCACGTCGCCGTGGCCGATGAGGAGCGCCTCGACAGGGATGCTGGCGGCGGTTCGAATTCTTTGCGTCCGCGTCCACTCATCCAATTTGCCCCGAAACTCGCCGTATGCGGGGCAAATTATGTTTCGCGGCTTCGAAGAACACCGAACATCTGCCCGCAAATAGCGGGCTCTGCGTTTGCGCGACGTACGCAGAACGGTCGCAGGGCTGCGTACGTTGCGAACGTTGGAGCCAGGTTCGGGCCCGGGTATGCCCGGTGAGGGTGGCGTCCTTCGGCGGTGGGAGCTTCGGCCGGTGATCCGGCGCCACATGCTCAGCCGGCGAACACACGGCGCGAACTACGCCCGGCACCAGCGGTACCGCCGTTTGGCCCGCGCCGGCCGCCTCGCCCTAGCGGGCACGGTGGCGCGGTGCTCGGGTTGTTCGCAGTGAGGACAGGTGCGGCCTTTGCGGGGGCGGTGCTCGTCGTCGCGGGCATCGTGCTCGGCGTGCGGGCTCGCCACTGGCTGTCGCTCGCGGAGCGCAGCGGGGTCGGCGCTCGCTCGGGGCGTGCGCTCGCGCCGCTCCGGGAACGCGGATGGCGGCTGCGTCATGGGCTGCGCTGACAGGGTGGTGGGGACATCGATGCGGTGGCGATCGAGTGGCGTGAGTTTCACGATTGAGACGAAGACACGAACGTACGACGAGCGCCACCTTGCCCGCGTGCGCGAGCAAGCCAGATGGCTCGGTCGTCGTCGGCGGAAGTGGTGCGGCAGCGGGGCACTTTCCAATCCTTGTGTGGTTCGCGCGGCTGGAGTGGAGCGCTACGAGCGCGGTGTGATCGTGGTCTCGGTCGACCGGCTCATTCCCGTGCTTTGCGAACTCGCCAGCGGCACGAAACGCAGACCAGTGATGCGGCTCTGAGGAATTGGCTCAGGGGAGCCGAGCTACCTCCAGCGCCAGCGCAGGATGGCCGAGATGCCGCGAACGCGGTGAGGCTGTCGAGTTCGCGGGACATGACGGCCGGCGAGCGCTCGCTGTGCGGCTGCCGCTCGCCGGCACGTCAGGGATGGCTAGGACACGCGCCAGCCGTCGAGGGCGATGTACGCGGTCGCGATCCCGTTCGGGTGCACGAGGATCACCGGAGCGAGGCACGTTGACGGCACCGTGAGGGTGCGATCGCGGATGCGGGCGTTACCGGTGCTTGAGATCGGAACCGGCTGAGTCGTGCCGGCGGGCGCAGCGTTCGCGTCCGCGCCGCAGTAGAGCGAGGCGGTGATCGTCGTCACCGGCGCGGCGGTGCCGGTCGTCGGGATCACGAGCCCGCGGACCTCGAGGTCGAGCCTTCCGTCGGAGGTCAGGCGCACTCTGCCTGACTTCAGCACCCACGGCGCGCCTCCCGGCTTGACGCCGTGGAACGTCGGGTCGGTCGGCTGCGACGGCGCTATGGACTCGTCGATCAGCGCCAAGCCGTGCCCTGGGCGGGGGTGGTCCGACGGGGTCGGGTGATGCGCGCCGGGAACGGGGTGGTG
>JAFASQ010000203.1 GCA_019244395.1 Solirubrobacterales bacterium
AGCGCCGGCGCCATGCTCAGCTCGGTGACGCCGAGCCCGGCGAGCAGCACCGCGCTCGGCGGGTCGCCGGCCAGTTCGCCGCACACGCCGACCCACCGCCCGTGGGTCCGGGCGCCCTCGACGGTCGCTTGAACGAGGCGGAGCACGCCCGGCTGCGGTCCGGTGAGAAGCGGCGCCAGGCGCTCGTCGCCGCGCTCGGCGGCCATCGTGTACTGGGTCAGATCGTTGGTGCCGAGCGAGAAGAAGTCGACGTGCTCGGCCAGGGTGGCGGCGGTCAGGGCGGCGGCCGGGATCTCGACCATGATCCCGAACTCGAGCGGCGCGTCGATCCCGGTGTCGCCGCGGGCACGGGCGAGGGCTTCGCGAGCGGCGCGGATCTCGTCGGTCGTGGCCACCATCGGGAGCATGACCTTGACCGGGTGCTCGGCGGCGACACGGAGGATCGCGCGCAACTGCGTGGCCAGGACGTCGCGGCGCTCGAGGGTCAGCCGGATGCCGCGCACGCCGAGGAACGGGTTGGCCTCGGGCGGCATCGGAAGCGCCGGCAGCGGCTTGTCGGCGCCGGCGTCGAGCGTGCGCACGACGAGCGGCCGCCCATCGAGGGCGATCGCGATCTCCCGCAGGGTGGCCGCCTGCTCTTCCTCGCCGGGGAGCTCGACCCGGTCGAGGAACAGGAACTCGGTGCGCAGCAGACCGACGCCCTCGGCCCCGAGCTCGACCGCCGTGGCGGCCTCGCCGGCCGAGCCCAGGTTGGCGAACACCTCGATCCGGGTGCCGTCGCGCGTCGCCCCCGGCTCGCGCGCCCGCTCGCGGGCCCGCGCGCGCCTGGCTTCCGCACGCTGACGGCGCTCGGAGGCCTCGCGCAGGACGTTCTCCGGCGGGTCGACCTGAAACGTTCCCGCCTCGCCGTCGAGCAGCACGGTCGTGCCCTCGTCGATCCCGAGCACGGCCTTGCCGAGACCGACCACCGCGGGCAGCCCCAGCGCGCGCGCGAGGATCGCGGCGTGGGCGGTCGCGGTGCCGTGTGCGGTGGCGATGCCGGTTACACGGGCCGGATCGAGCGCCGCGGCGTCTGCGGGGGTCAGCTCGCCGGCGAGCACGACACCCGAGAGCGCGCGTCCCGCGGCGGCTTCTCCGGTGAGCGCTCCCACCACGCGCCGGCCAACGTCGAGCACGTCGGCTGCGCGTTCCTGGAGCAGCGGCTCCTCCAGCGCCCGGTAGCGCTCGGCCACTTGCTGGGCGGCGTCGTACCAGGCGCGCTCGGCGGTGGCGCCGGCGTCGATCGCGCTGTGGGCGGGCTCGAGCAGCGCCTCGTCCTCGAGCAGCACGAGATGGGCGTCGAAGATCGCCGCCTCGGCCTTGCCGGCGCGGGCGGCCACGGTGTCGCGGTCGTGCTCGATCGCGGTCCGGGCGGCGGCGATGGCCTCGGTGAGGCGCCGTCGTTCGTCGGCCGGATCGGACGCCGGGCGATCGGGCGGCGGCCTGAGCGCGCCGTGCAGGTGGTGGGCCTCGCCGGCGGCGATGCCCGCCGAGGCGGGCACGCCGCTCAGCACGGAGCCAGGTGCCGGCGGTCCAGCCGGAGCAGTTGTGTTTGCCGGCGCCTGCGCGGACAGCACGCTCGATGGCGGAGGCGTCCCGGGTGCGATCCCGTCCCCAAATCCATCATCAGAAAGATCCTTGAGAGCCGCGATCGCGTCGGCGGCGTCGCGGCCCGATGCACTCACCAGGAGCGTGTCGCCGAACCGCGCGCCGAGCGCGACCACGTTGGTGAGGCTGGAGGCGCGGACCGGCGCGCCGCCGGCGCCGGCCTTGGCCACCCGGACCTCGGCGTCGAAGCCACGCACCGTCTCGACGAAGCGGGCGGCCGGCCGCGCGTGCAGGCCGATCGCGCCCAGCACGGGGATCGAAGCCTCGCATTCAGGGGCCTCGCTGCGCTCGGCGTCCGTGGGACCAGCATTCCGAGTTTCCGGAGCCCCGCCGTCCTGGACTCCGAGCTGCGAGGACTTCATGACCAGCGCTCCGCGCGCCTCGGCCGCGACCTCCTCGAGCGAGGCGCCACCGCTGGCCGCCGCGGCGGCGGCCACCGCCCCCTCGACCAGCGGCGCCTCGCTCAGCAGGACCCGCCCCGGCGGGTCATCGAGCAGCTCGAGCGCGAATTCGGCGCTCATCAACGCGCTCCCGAGATCCATCAGCACGAGGACGCCGTCGGGAGACATCGCCCGCTCGATCGCCGCCCGCACCCGCTCGGCGTCCGTTCCCAGCAC
This sequence comes from Solirubrobacterales bacterium, assembly GCA_019244395.1. Lineage (GTDB taxonomy): Bacteria > Actinomycetota > Thermoleophilia > Solirubrobacterales > Solirubrobacteraceae > Palsa-465. The sequence goes on from JAFASQ010000203.1 coordinate 2,265, forward strand.
CCCGGCGTCCTCGGTGCCGCCGGCGGCCTCGAGCGCCAGGTCCGCGCCTCCCATCTCGCGGGCCAGCTTCACCACGCCCTCGGCCAGGGCGTCGCTGTGCGACACGACGACGATCCCGACCATCTTCAGAAGCCCTCAGAGCCCGTAGGCGCGGTGCAGGTAGTCGATCGGATGGGCGGACTTGTGTCCGGTGGCGTGGGTGATCTGCCAGCGGCAGGTCTCGCTGTCGCAGGCGACCTCGCCGGCGCCCGAGGCTTCGACCTGCGCGAACAGATCCGCGCCGACCGCCATCGCGATGTCGTATTTCTCGGCCTTCAGGCCGTAGGTCCCGGCAATCCCGCAGCAGCGGGCGTTCATCTCGCTCACCTCGAGCCCCGGGATCAAGGCGAACAGCTCGAGCGCAGGCTTGCCGATGTAGTGACCCTGCTGCTGGCACGGGGCGTGGTAGGCGATGTGCTCGTCGACGGGCCGGAAATCGGTCTTCAGCTCACCGCGATCGTGAAGCTCGAGCAGCAGCTCGCAGATGTCGTAGGTGCGCTCGGAAACGAGCTTCAGATCGGGATCGCCTTCGATACCGAGGATCTCGCGCGCCTCGCGTTTGAGCATCAGCGTGCAGCTCGTGGCGTTGCCCACGATGATCGTGTCCGGGTCGTCGCGGACGTGCGGCGCGAGCGCGCGGGCCAGGCGGAGCACCACCTTGCGCGCGTCGTCGAACAGGCCGCTCGACTGGAGCGGCAGGCCGCAGCAATCCTGCTTGGGCACCTCGACCCGGAACCCGTTGTGCTCGAGGATCTCGACAATCTTCTGGCCTTCCCACGGCTCGTAGTACTCGGTGCCGCAGCCGTGGAAGTAGACGATCCGGCGTCCGGTGCCCGGGCCGCTATGCCCGCGGGCCCAGCGCGAGAAGCGCCGGCCGGCGAACTTGGGAGCCGGTCCGTTCCGGTGGACGCCGAGCGTCTTCTCGCCGAGGACCCGGAGGGGCTTGAAGCCCAGCGTGAAGTTGGCCAGCGGCGCCACCGGCGTCCCGGCCCGGCCGAGCCAGGTCGGCCGGGTGATGAGACGGTCCCGGAGCGGAATGCCGTGCTCGCGCTTGAGCTTGTGGCGCGCCTGCGCGTTGATCTCGGCGATCTTCACGCCCTGCGGGCAGGACATCGAGCAGATCCCGCACCCCGAGCAGTAGTCGACCGACCACTCGACCGACGGCTCGCCGCCCACGCGGTAGCGCTCGGCCTGCGGTCCAGCGTACTTCGGGCCCGGGAACAGCGGCGTCACGTTCGACACCGGGCATTGCGTCTCACAGATCGTGCACTTCACACAGTGATCGAGCGAGCCGCGGAGCAGTTCGTCGATCCCCGTCATGCCCGCGGACACGTTGCCCCCCGCGGTCATGCCGCCGCGCCCGTCCTCGCCCCGGCCTGCGCGAGCACCAGGTTCGCGGCGTGAGACCCACTGGCCAGCGCGATTCCCTCGCCCGACCCCTCGCGCCACGACACGGCGCCGGGCAACGCGGCGCCGGCCACGAGCACGTTCTCCACGCCTTCGGCCCGTAGTTCGGCGTCGACCGCGACCCCCACCCGGCTCATCGGCTGCTCGGCGAGATACTCGGCCACGAACCGAGGCTCCGTCTGATCGGGAACGCCGCGCAGGGGCAGCCCGAGAACGCGCTCGTGGGTGGCCCAGCTCGAGTCGAGCTCGATCGCGCCCGAGGCGAAGCCGCCGGCGGCAAGCACGAACCAGGGGGCCGCGTAGTGGACATCACGGCCGCCGGCGTGGGTGGCCACCGCGTTCACGCGGGAGCTGGAACGATCGTGGCCGACCACCTCTGCGCCGAGCACGAGGCGCCCGCCGGCGCGGCGAAGCGCGCTTCGGAGGATCTCGAACAGGCGCATTCCGGGCACCGACGGAGGCAGCGTGGGGATCTCGAACACCCGGCGGCCCAGGCGCCGCTCGAGATCGGCGAGCACTCCGTGCGGGTCGCGCGCCCCCAGCACCGCGGGCAGCCCCACGCGCTCGTCGGCCTGCAGCTTGAGCGCGAGCCGGGCGGCGAAGCCCTTGCGCCAGTCCGGATCGTCGAAGCGCCGGGCCAGGCCGAGGGCGTTCTCGTCCGCCCGGTCGACCTCGATCTCGATGTCCACCGCGCGGGCGGCGATGCCGGCGTGGCTGAGGTTGGCCGCGCACAGGGCGGGGTGGAAATCGCGCAGCGAGCGTGAGCCCACCACGCACACCCGGTCGGATCCCGACTGCGCGTCACCGGCCGCCATCGTCTCGGGGACGAGCGCCGAAGGACGCAGCGCGCCGATCGCCGTCGGCAGCACGTGGTTGCGTTCGAGGCTGCCGACGTAGCGGTAGCCGGCCAGCGGGCCATCGGCCACGCGCTCTAGGAACCACTGAAGGGAGTCGTTGACGATCTCCGCTCCGAGCGCCGCGTAGGGGTGGTCGGGGTGGGCGGCGGCGAATTCCTCGAGCGCCCCGCCGGGCGAGCTCACACGTTCGGGGGCGTGGCCGAGCACGTCGATCGTCCCCGGCGCGAGGTGGGTCGAGCCCACCCCCTTGGCCAGGACGCAGACGCGTGCGCCGGCCTCGGCCAGGCGCGCGCCGGCGACGAGTCCCGCGGTGCCCGCGCCGATCACGACCGCGTCATAGTGAAGTTCGCCCCTCATGCCGGGAGGTGCTCCACGCCGAGCACGCCCTGGAAGATCCAGTCGTCGAGGCGAGCCTGGCGAAGCTGGTCGCCGTACAAGACCGGCCACACGCCTTTCCAGCGTTCCTGAAGGAAGCGCCGAAGCGTCTCGTCAGCCTGCTCGGCGGTCAGCCCGTCGAGGCCGTGCAGGATGCCGGTGGCCCGGTAGATGCAGAACCCACCCTGGCACGGTCCCATCCCGAGGCGCAGCAGGCGACGGATGTCATCGAGATTGGTGGTGGCGCGGCGGCGCATGGTCTGCTCGAGCTTCCAGCGCGGGACCATCTCGCACTCGCAGATGAGCTGATGATCGCTCAGATGCTGTTCCTTGCGCTCCAGGCGCTCGCCCAGGTGGTAGGTCGCGTGCTCCTCGGAACCGGGAAGCGGCTCGGTGCTCGTCGTGCAAGCGCGCTGCTCGCCGAGGTGACGGCAGACCGCGTCGACCGTCTCCTCAGCCATCAGCCGGAAGGTGGTCAGCTTGCCTCCCGTGATCGTTACGAAGCCCTGCACGCCGTCGCGCTGCTCGTGATCGAGCAGCGCATGGGCACGGGTGACGTCGCGGGTCTCGGTGCTGTCCGCCTTGGCGTCTTCGAACAGTGGCCGGACGCCGGTCCACACGCGCAGCGCGCGCGCCCGGCGGAAGCCCGGCACGAGCTTCTCGCCGTCGTCGAGCATCGCGTCGACCTCGCTCTGGATCACCGTGTGATCGTCGGGATCGTCGGTGTGCACATCGGTCGTGCCGATCACGCACACGGTCCGGATCGGGACGATGATGTCGCCGTCGGTGGGCATCTGGCAGCGGTTCACGCACGTGTTCACCAGCCGGTGGTTCATCGCGATCATGATCCCCCGGCCCGGGAGCACGCGGACGCCCTCGATCCCCGCCATCTCGGCAATGAAATGGGCCCATGCCCCGGAGGCGTTGACGGTCACCCCGGCCTCCACGTCGAGTTCCTCGCCGGAGCGCGAGCCGCGCAGCCGCGCGCCGGTGACGCGGTCGCCGTCGCGATGGATCGCCACGGCGGCGTGGTACGGCAGCACCCGCGCACCGCGCTGCTGCGCGCCCCGGGCCAGCGCCCACACCGTCTTCCAGACGTCGATGCTGGCGTCGGGGACGCGGAACACCCGCGAGACATCGGGGTTCAGGCGCGGCTCTTCCTTGAGGGCCACCGCCCGATCGATCTCCTCGCAGTCCACGCCGGTGGCGGCACATCCCGCGGCGAAGCGGTCGGCGTAGGCCGGGTCGTCCCACGGAGTGGTGACGAAGAACCCGCCGGTGTCTTCGATGCCGTCGGCCGCGACCCGCCGGAGGATGCGGTTCTCGGCGATGCACTCCTCCGCGGCGCGCGGATCCTTGACCGCGTAGCGGCCGCCCGAGTGCAGCAGACCGTGGAAGCGGCCGCTCGTGCCCTCGGCCAGGTCCCCGCGATCGACGAGCACGACATCGAGACCGCGCAGCGCTGCGTCCCAGGCCACGCCGGCACCCGTGGCACCCCCACCGATGACCAGTACGTCGGTGGTCAGGGTCGCCATTGGGTCAGCCTACTCGCTGAGGGCGGCCGCAGCGACCGCCCTCGAGGTCGGTGTCGTGCCGGTGCCCGTCAGCTGCTGCCGTCGAACCAGTCGAACGTGCGGGTGACCGCCTTCTTCCAGTACTTGTAGTACTCATCGCGCTTCCCGGAGTCCATCTTGGGCTCCCAGCGCTTGTCCTCCTGCCAGTTCTCGCGCAGGTCCTCCTCGCTGTTCCACATCCCGGTGGCGAGGCCGGCGGCGTAGGCCGCGCCGAGCGCGGTGGTCTCCGCCACCTGCGGACGGATCACCGGGACGCCGAGGATGTCGGCCTGGAACTGCATCAGGAGGTCGTTGGCGACCATGCCGCCGTCGACCTTGAGCGACTCGAGCGTGACGCCCGAGTCGGCATCCATCGCCTCGACCACCTCGCGGCTCTGGAACGCGGTCGCCTCGAGCGTGGCGCGAGCGATGTGCCCGGCGTTGACGTAGCGCGTCAGGCCGGCGAACACGCCGCGGGCATTCGACTTCCAGTACGGCGCGAACAGGCCCGAGAACGCGGGCACGATGTACAGGCCGCCGTTGTCCTCGACCGACTGCGCGAGTTCCTCGACCTCGGGCGCCGCCTTGATCATCTTGAGGTTGTCGCGCAGCCACTGCACGAGGGCGCCGGTGATCGCGATCGAGCCCTCCAGGCAGTAGACCGGAGCGTTATCGCCGATCTTGTAGCCGACCGTAGTGATCAGGCCCGACTTCGACTGCACCGCCTCGTTGCCCGTGTTCAGGAGGAGGAAGTTCCCGGTCCCGTAGGTGTTCTTGGCCTCGCCGACCGAGAAGCAGGTCTGCCCGAACGTGGCCGCCTGCTGGTCGCCGAGGTCGCCGGCGAGCGAAACGCCCTTGAACGCGCCGGTCTTTACCTCGCCATAGACCTCGCTCGAGGCCCGGATCTCGGGCAGCATCGACGTCGGCACGCCCATCGTGGAGGCGATCTCCTCGTCCCAGGCTAGGTTCTCGAGGTCCATCAGCATCGTGCGGCTGGCGTTCGAGACATCGGTGATGTGCAGGCCGCCGTCGGTGCCGCCGGTCAGGTTCCAGATGCACCAGGTGTCCATGTTGCCGAAGATGAGGTCGCCGCTCTCGGCCTTGCCGCGCGCGCCGTCGACGTTGTCGAGGATCCAGCGGATCTTCGGCCCCGAGAAGTACGTGGCCAGCGGCAGGCCGACCTTCTGCCGGAAGCGGTCCTGACCGCCGTCGCCCGAGAATTCGTCGACCAGCTTGTCGGTACGGGTGTCCTGCCACACGATCGCGTTCATGACCGGCTCGCCGGTATTGCGGTCCCAGACCACCGCGGTCTCGCGCTGGTTGGTGATGCCGAGCCCCGAGATGTCGCTCGCGCTGGCGCCCGCCTTCTCGAGCGCCTCGTCGAGGACCTCCTGACAGCGCGACCAGATCTCTTTGGCGTCGTGCTCGACCCAGCCCGGCTTCGGATAGATCTGCTCGTGCTCCTTCTGGGACACGGAGACCACCTTGCCGCTGTGGTCGAAGACCATGGCGCGAGAACTGGTCGTGCCCTGATCGAGTGCTGCTGCGTAGTTCGCCATGCCTCGTTTTCCTTTCAGCCCGCCAGCGCCTCGGCGGCGCTCTTGAAGAGGTAGTAGGTGGAGGTCGCGCCTGGGTCCTGATGGTCCTTGCTCCGTTCACCCAGGTAGCTGGCGCGCCCCTTGCGCGCGATGAGCGGCGTCGTTGCCTTCATGCCTTCCTCGGCCGCCTGCGCGGCGGCACGCAGACCGGCGTTCAGGTCGGACGCGCTTTCCAGCGCCTCCACCGCCGGGATGAGCGCATCCACCATCGTCTTGTCGCCGGCTTGCGCCTTCCCGCGGGCCTGGACTCCTTCCAGGCCTTTGCGCCAGGCCCCCGCGAATGCCGCCAGATCGACCTCGCTATGGCCGGCGAGGGCATTCCCGATCTGAAGGAACAGCGTCCCGTACAGCGGCCCAGCCGCCCCGCCGACGCTCGACACGAGCGCCATCGCCACGGTCTTGAGCGCCGCGCCGGAATCGGCCAGCTCGGCGCCCTCTAGCTTCTCCAACGCCTTGGTCATCCCGCGGTTCATGTTGGTCCCGTGGTCCCCGTCGCCGATCGCCGTGTCGAGCGCCACCAGCTCCTGGCGGTGTTCGGCCACCTCGCCGGCGAAGCGGCGCATCCAGTCGAGCGTCTCGTCGCGTGTGATCGCCACGGCTGCTTTGGCTGCGCGGTCAGACGCCCCAGCGCAAAGCCGGAGTGTTCACCGGGGCGTCCCAGTAACGGACCATCTCGTCGTCGAGCTTGACCAGGGTGATCGAGCAGCCCTGCATCTCGAGCGACGTTATGTAGTTGCCGACCAGGTTGCGCTCGATCGTCAGCCCGCGTTCCCGGGCAATCTTCGCCACCTCCGCATACACGACGTAGAGCTCGATCAGCGGTGTCCCGCCCATCCCGTTGACGAAGGCCAGGACGCGGTCGCCGTTTGAGAACGGGAGATCCTCGACTATGGGCGTCATCAGCCGCTCGGAGATCTGCGAGGCGGGCGCGATCTTCTCCCTGTACCGACCTGGTTCGCCATGGATACCGATGCCGATCTCGACCTCGTCATCGCCCAGCTCGAAGCTCGGGTTACCTGACCCCGGCGTGATGCACGGGGTCAGGGCCATACCCATCGAGCGGCCATTAGCGTTGACCCGCCGTCCCAGCTCCGCGACCTCTTGCAGCGAGCGACCGTCCTCGGCCGCGCCGCCGCAGATCTTTTCGACGAGCACGGTGACGCCGACGCCCCGACGACCGGCCGTGTAGAGCGAGTCTTCCACCGCCACGTCATCGTTGGTCAGGACGGTTTCGACCTCGATGTCCTCACCCCGGCCCATCTCGGCCGCCATGTCGAAGTTCATGACGTCGCCGGTGTAGTTCTTGACGATGTGCACCACGCCGGCGCCGCCATCGACCGCCTTGGTCGCCTCGATCATCTGGTCGGGCGTGGGCGAGGTGAATACCTCACCCGGGCACGCAGCATCGAGCATGCCGACGCCGACGAAGCCGCCGTGCATCGGCTCGTGTCCCGAGCCCCCTCCAGAGACCAGCCCGACCTTGCCTTGGACCGGCGCGTCGCGGCGCACCACGAACGCCGGGTCATAGGACACGCGCACGCGATCACCGTGCGCTGCTTCGACGCCGTGGAGGGCGTCGTGGAGGACCGCGTCGGGCGCGTTGATGAGCTTCTTCATCGCTATCGGCTCAGATCGGGGCGCTGCCGAAGACAGCGTCGAAGAAGATCGCTCCGAGCGCGCCGCCGATCAGCGGGCCGAGGACCGGCACCCAGGCGTACGACCAATCCGATCCGCCCTTACCTGGAATCGGCAGGATCGCGTGCATGATCCGCGGTCCCAGGTCACGCGCTGGGTTGATCGCGTAACCCGTCGGACCGCCGAGTGACAGGCCGATGGCCAACACCAGCAGACCGACAAGCAGCGGCCCGATGCCCGACGTGTAGGTGTTCCACGGGGCGCCGAGGAACAGGACGCCGAACATCAGCACGAACGTGCCGATGATCTCGGTGACCAGGTTCCACGCGTAGTTGCGGACCGCCGGGCCGGTCGAGAAGACCGCCAGCTTCAACCCTGGATCCTCCGTGTCCCTCCAGTGCAGGTAGTAAGCGAGGAAGACGAGGAGCGCGCCGACCATGGCGCCGATCATCTCCCCGAGGAAGTATTTCCACGCCTGCGAGCCGGTGATGCCCCCGTGGATCCACACACCCAGCGTGACCGCCGGGTTGAGGTGCGCGCCGGAGAACAGTTTGCTGTTACCGACGGCGTACACGGCGAACGCGACCGCCATCCCCCACCCGAAGGTGATGACGATCCATCCAGAGTTCTCCGCCTTCGACTTGGCCAGCAGCACCGCTGCCACCACGCCGTCGCCCAACAGGATCAGGAGCCCTGTCCCGATGATCTCCGACGGAACGATGCCGAGATGCGGCAGATGTACTACGAGCGCGACCGCGGCTATTGAGTGCAGCAATTCCGGTCTCCCTCCTCAAATGGATTTAAGGACGGGGCGATCCTATTCAGATGTGTTCGACAATGTCAAACTGAGTTGAGATTCCTGATATTCGTTTCTCGACAATGCCGAGATGCGTGCGCATATCTGCGGACGTCGCGCCCATTCGACGGCCTGGACCCATGGCCTGACCGACCGCGATGCCCGGCAACATTCAGTCCATCGAGCGCGCCGCCACGATCCTGCGGCTGCTGTCGGGGCGCAACCGGCGACTCGGCGTGGTGGACATCGCCGGCGAGATGGGACTGCCAAAGGGGACCGTCCACGGGCTGCTGCGAACCCTGCAGAGCGTCGGTTTTGTCGAGCAGGACGAGGACAGCGGGAAGTACCAGCTTGGCGCCGCCCTGCTCCACATGGGTTCCAGCTATCTCGACGGCAACGAGCTGCGCACCCGCGCTCTGAACTGGTCCGATTCGTTGGCTACGCGCACGCGTGAGGCGGTGCGCATCGGCACGCTGCACGAAGAGCAGGTCCTCGTCGTGCACCACGTGTTCCGGCCCGACGACACGCTGCAGTCCCTCGACGTGGGCTCGCTGCTGCCCGCGCATGCGACGGCCTTGGGCAAGGTATTGCTCGCCCACCACCCGTACGTGGCATCGGCGCTCGCGGCTGAGCGTCTCGAGTCCTACACCCCCGCGACGATCACGGACGCCGCTCGGCTCGAGCGAGAGCTGGCTCGTGTGCGGGCCCAGGGCTGGGCAGCGGACATCGGGGAGCTGGTTCCGGGTCAGGTCTCCTATGCCGCGCCGATCGTCGATCGCCGCGGGATGACCGTGGGCGCGATGGGAATTTTTGGCCCGCCCGAACGGCTGCTGGCGGCTCGGCAGCCGCGGCCAGATCTCCTCGCCTATGTTCGAGAAGGCGCGCGCGCCGTTTCGCGCGAGCTCGGGGCCATACCGTGGTAGTGACAGCCGGCTGCGGCACGCTTACGATGTCGGGAGCAAATACGAGAGCGAAGGAGGATGGACATGTCCGCAGATCGTCCCGACCACACAGCGGATCCTGAGCAGCCGCTCGTAGCCGGCTTCGCCGAGGGACAGGCCGATCCGGAGGCGTTCCCAGAGGACGAGCGCGAGGGTAGGTTCAGCGTGGGCCAGGAAGAGATCGGCGAGGAAGATCCCGAGAAGCACCACAGAGGCCGGTTCAGCGAGGGTCAGGAAGAGCTCGGCGAGGAGGACCCCGAGAAGCACATCCAGGGCCGGTTTGACGAGGGCCAGGACGCGGAGTAACGCCGCCGAGTCGCGCCGGCACTAGCTTCCGCGAAGGCGCTCACGCACATTCCCCTCGGCGAGTGTCCTCTCGCCGAGCGGCGTGATCCGCCAAACGGGCGTTCGCTGAACCGATATCGGAGAGACCAGACGGGCATCGTGGAGCGTGTCGAGCGCTCTGTTGACCACGGCGAGCAGATCTAGCGTCTCCATCTGCCCCGCGCCGGGATAGTCCCTCAGGAGGTATTGGCACAGCTGCTGAGGCCACACGCTGGTCCCGTGCGTGGGGCCGTCCGGTCCTAACCCCAGCAGCACGTCCGCGGCCAGATCGTCGACGCTGAGCGCCCGGAGGCGCTCGATCTCCTGCTTGGCTGCGGCCTTACGTGCGGCCTTCTCCTCGCTCCGGCGGAAAAGCGGCGACACCATGAATCCTTGGTAGGCAGAGGCCGGGTGCGTTGCGACAAACCCGTTTCGTCTATCGTCGTCGAGTACGGGAAGTCCAGAATGTACGGGATCGTCCAAGGCGAGGATGAGCGGCGCCCAATCACGTTGATCACGCGCTCCTCGGTCCCGTGCAGCAACGCTGATGCCGCAAGTCAGCCCACGAAGGTCTCTGCCCGCGCCGGCGGGGAGACTTCCGCCAACCTCACGGAGAACGGCCGTGCACCGACCCACCCAACCCCGCCAGCCCGTCGGCTCGCTTGACGGGCCGTCCAAAACCATAATCGTCGAACCGCTTCGCGTTCCGGCTGCTCCACCGCTCCCGCCGGCGGTCGCCCCCGAGCCCAAACCCGAACGCGCGGAGCCAGCGCCTGAGCGGGAGCCCGCGCCGGCGCGATGAACACTCTCGAACGCGCCGCGGCCGTCGCGCCGGACCTGATCGTCCCGCTAGTCGGCTTTCGCCAGTGGCGCCTGGCGGGCAGCTCCCTCGCGTCGGTGTACGACGGAGCGCCCTGGCCCGAAGGCTGCCTGAGCGCTCGCTGCGACCGCGGGCACGCTCCGGCGGGCGTGCCAGCGAAGGATTGCAGCTGCGGCGTGTACGCCTACTACGACCCCTGCCCGCGAACGGCGTCAGCGGGGACCGCCGACCTGGTCGGCGGGGCCGTCGTCGTGTGGGGCCGGCTCGAGGCGCACATGTACGGTCTGCGTGCGGAGCACGCGCGCGTCATCGGCCTCGAGCTGCCTCTCTCGCGAGGGCGCAAGCGTCGTGTCGTGATCGAGGCCGGCGAGCTCCTCGGGGTGCCCACGGTGCCGCACCGATCGCTCAAGGCCCTCGCTCTGGAGCATGGAGAGGTGCTTGCGCCCGCGCTTCGGCCCAAGAAGACGCTCACCCGGGCGGCCAACGTATGGGCCAGGAATGGGCCGGCCTGATCTGATCCCGGCCGGGTCCTAACCTGGTTTTACGGCCTGATCTGGTCGCCCGGGTCCTGACGCGGTTTTACGTGGATCGGGGCTACGGGGCACATCCGCGACGCGTTCCATGGTAGGACTACCCATGACGTGAGCATCACCGGACGATACGTGGCCTCGATCGACCAGGGGACGGCGTCGTCGAGGTGTTTCGTCTTCGACGACCGCGCGCGAATCGTGTCGGTCGCCCAGCAGGAGCACCGCCAGCACTTCCCGAAGCCGGGTTGGGTCGAACACGACCCGGAGGAGATCTGGCAGAACGTGCTCTTGGTCGCGCGGGTGGCGCTCGACAAGGCCGATCTGTCGGCAAATGATCTCTGTGCGCTCGGTATCGCCAATCAGCGCGAGACGACCGTGTTGTGGGATGCGCGCACCGGTGAGCCGGTGCACAACGCGATCAACTGGCAGGACACGCGGACTGACCGCCTGTGCCGGGACCTCGTCCGCGAGTTTGGGCAGGACATGTTCCGCGAGAAGACGGGGCTGCCGGTCAGCACATATTTCTCGGGTCCGAAGATCCGCTGGCTGCTCGATCACATCCCGGGTCTGCGCGACCACGCGGAGGCTGGAAAGGTGCTGTTCGGCACGATCGACTCATGGCTCATCTGGAACCTGTGCGGCGTCCACGTCACCGACGTGACGAATGCCAGCCGGACGCTGCTGATGAACCTGCACACGCTCGATTGGGATCCGGACCTGCTCGGCGCGATCGGGATTCCGGCGGCCATGCTCCCTCAGATCCGGGCTTCGTCCGAGGCCTACGGCGAGGCCGGCCCGCCGCTGGCCGGCGTCACGGTCGCCTCGGCGCTGGGCGACCAGCACGCCGCGCTCGTCGGGCAGACCTGCTTCGACCCGGGCGACGCGAAGTGCACATTCGGCACCGGAAGCTTCTTCGTGCTTAACACGGGGGCGCGCCCAGTCACGTCCCAAAGCGGCCTGCTGACCACGCTCGGGTACAAGCTCGGGTCAGCCGAGCCCGCTTACGCGCTCGAGGGCTCAATCGCGGTCACCGGCGCGCTGGTTCAGTGGTTCCGGGACAACATCGGACTGATCGGGAGCGCGCCGGAGATCGAGACGCTCGCGCTCACGGTCCAGGACAATGGCGGGTGCTATTTCGTGCCCGCGTTCTCAGGGCTGTTCGCGCCGCATTGGCGCAGCGACGCGCGCGGTGTGATCGCCGGACTGACGAGCTACATCGAGCGGGGTCATCTGGCACGGGCGGTGCTCGAGGCGACCGCATGGCAGACCCGCGAAGTGGTTGACGCGATGAATGCCGATTACGGAAGCCCGGTATCCGAATTGCGCGTCGACGGTGGGATGACCGCGAATAACCTGCTGATGCAGACACTCGCCGACGTTCTCGACATTCCGGTCATGCGACCGATCGTCGCCGAGACCGTGTCCCTCGGCGCGGCATATACGGCGGGTCTGGCGGTGGGTTTCTGGCCGGACACCGCGAGCCTACAGGCGAACTGGCACAAGGCGTCGGAGTGGCTGCCGGGCATGGACCGTCATCTCCGCGAGCGCGGTTACCGGAAGTGGAAGAAGGCCGTCGTGCGAGCGGTCGACTGGCTCGACGAGGATGACGAGGCCATCCCGGCGGGTGGCGAGCCCGAGCGTCCCGATGACGTGTTCGAGACACGTCGGGCGACGGCCGCGTCCCGGCGCCGCCAGGGGTGAGCGGTTTGGACCACTAGGCCTCGGTCTGACCACTAGGCCTCGGTCTGGCTGGCCGCTCCCTCGAGGGCACCCCACAGGGCCCGCATGGTCGGAGCTAGATGGGTCAGCTCTTCCAGATGAGCCTCGGACAGCCGATCGAGCTTGTCGACGCCGGCGGAGGTGAGCGTGACGCGTACCACGCTCTTGCTATGAGCGTCGGGGTTGCGTTTGACCAGTCCGTCCGCGGCAGCCCGGTCGATCAGACCGACGGCGCTGTGGTGCTGTAGGACGAGGTAGTCAGCGATCTCGCCGACGGTGGGCCCGGAACCGTTCGGGTGTCCGCGGATCGCGAGCAAAAGCTGGTGCTTGGCGGGGGTCAGCCCGGCGGCCTTGGCCTGCTGCTCGCTCCAGCGCAGGAAGCGGCGCAACCCCGTGCGCAGCTCCAGCAGCCGAGTGAAGTCCGCCTGGTCGAGCGCCATGTCGCGCCACGATATCGCGCGCCACACGAGGCCCGCCAGACGTCGTCTCGGTTTTCTTCCCGGGGCTACTTTGGCGTTCCCATGCCCTCACTGAAGCGCCGGCGAATGTGCTTCTCGGGGTCGTCATCGCCGAGGACTTCCTGGCCCTCGCTGAAACGTCCACGGTGCTGGGGGAGGTCCGGCGTTCGGAGCGTCCGCTGGCCGTCGCTGAATCGGCCCAGGCGCAACTCCTCCAGGTCACGCGGATAGTCGGCCATGCCCAGAGCAAATCGCGACCGCGGGATCTCTGGCTGGAGCGGCCGCTCCGCCTCACTGTGTGCGTGATCACTCATCGTCCGCACTCCTTTCACCGGGTGGCTAGCGTTGGGCCATCCGGACCAATCCTGCCCGAGAACGGCCTGAAGCCTGGCGGCTGATCGTCGGCGGGCTACAAGCACCCTCAGCGAGCAAACATATCGTACTCAGATATCGTAGCGCGATTAGTACCGGGTTGGCAAGTGAAGTGAATTCGCGCGTCTGGGCGCTGGTAACGGGGCGGTCACGTGGGGGCGGGCGGCATCGGGGGCCTCGCGCCAATCACGCGCGCCCGCCGGCAATGACGCGCCGGGCGCGGTCAACACGCGCGGGCGCCGGCAACACGCATGGGCGCCGGCATGACGCGCGGGCGCCCGCAATCAGTTGGGGCTGCTCGCCATCGCGCGCCTGCGATAGGGCGAGCGATAAGGGCTGATGGACCCGTCGCGGAAAAAGTTCCGCACGTCCTCCATCACATCCTCGGCGTCGCCGATGGCCGCGATCGGCTCGCCGAATGACACCTCGATCCGGTGGCGACGGGACACCGGCTGATCGCGCCGGCGCCTGGGCCAGAACCGCCCGGGCGGCATCGCTTCCGCGGTGCCCGTCACCCGGATGGGCACGATCGTCAGGTTGTGGGACGCCGCGAGGATCGCGGCGCCGCGGCGCAGAGGTCCGGGCATGCCGTCTCGCGACCGAGTGCCCTCTGGGTAGAGCAGCAGGTTCCAGCCCTGATCGAGAAGTGTGTCCAGGTGGCCGCCGTTTTTCGACATGCCGCCGCCGCGCCTGCGCTCGATCGGCACGGTGTTGAAGATCAGCGAGACAGCCGAGGCGACCACGCGGTTGCGGTAGAAGTAGTCCGCCGCCGCTGCCACCACCGTCCGCTTGCGCAGCCGGCGGGGCAGCGCGGACAGGATGACCGGCGTGTCCAAATGGCTGGCGTGGTTAGCGACCAGGATGACGGGGCTCTTGAGGCTTTCGAGCTTCTCGCGGCCGGTGGCCCGGCGGGCCGCGTAGAAGTCCATGGTCGGGTCGAGGATCCAGCGCATGAAGTTCTCGCGCACGACGCCGGCCGCCCACGACCGCGCCCACGGGAGGTCCAGCTGCGCCGCGGCCTTGCGCAGCTCCCGCCCACGCGCCGGGGCAGCGCGCGCCACGTCGAGCCCGCGCGCCGGCGCGGCACGGGCCGCGTCGAGGACTCGGCGCGGACGGGAACGCGGGCGGCGGAAACGCATTACGCGGGGTTTACCCTTTCCTGTGACGTTCGTTACACGCGATCAGGCGGGGTCGTCGAGAGGGGCGGCAAGGACCCGGAAAGGCTGCCGCGCCGGGGTCGGCGTTCGGCCTTCCCGCCGCAGCGCGGAGTCCTCCCCCGCGGCAGCGCGGAGTTCCTTCCCGGGGCAGCGCGGAGTTCCTTTCCCGGGGCAGTACCCAGTTTCTTCCCGGGGAGCGCGGAGTTCGCCGCCTAGGCCGCGGATCAGCGCGATTCAGCGGAGCCTGGTCAAAGACATCCGTATATCGGCCGTTTTCTCGCGCCGGCTCCGTCTCGCGCGAGTTCGCACCAGCTCTCGAACGCTGCGCGCGCCAGCCGGCGCCGCCGGGGCACGGCCGGCCGGGCGCCACCACCCCGCCTGGGCACGGCCGGCCGGGCGCCACCATCCCGCCCGGGCACGGCCGGCCGGGCGCCACCATCCCGCCCGGGCACGGCCGGCCCGGGCGCCACCACCCCGCCGGCCGGCAACTACGATTAGCCGCCGTGCTTGGTCCCCCGCGCTTCTCGCCAGATCCGTTCCGGCCCGGGTCGGCCGTGACCGAAGACCTCCGCGAGCACCCGGTTGTCGCGACGCTCCGGCGCCGGCGGGAGGAGGGCTCGCAGCCCGGGCTTCGTAGCGACGGCCGGCGAGTGGCGCTGGTGATCGAGGGCGGGGGGATGCGAGGCGTGGTCTCGGCCGGGATGACCTCGGCGCTCGAGCAGCTCGGCCTGCGAGACGCGTTCGACGAGGTGCACGGGGCGTCCGCCGGCGCGTTCAATGCCGCGTTCCTGCTCGCGGGGCAGGCCGCCTACCTGGCCACGCTGTACCAGTACGGCTTCGGCGATCCGCGCTTTGTGAGCCTGCTGCGGGCGCTGCGTGGCGGGCCGGCGTTCGATATGGACCACGTCATCAACCACGTGTGGACGCAGCAGCGGCCTCTGCGCTTCGACGCCGTCCTGCACAGCGGGATCGAACTGCACTGCACGGCGACCGACGCCGACCGGTCGACGATCGTCAACCTGACCGGGCTGCGTAGCCAGCACGAGATCTGCTGCGCGTTGCGCGCCTCCGGACGGCTGCCGTGGCTGGCGGGCGGGCCGGTCCGCTTCCGCGGCATGACGCTGCTCGACGCGACGCTGGCCGAGGCGATGCCGCTGCACGTCGCGCGGACGACCGCCACCGATCTGCTCGTGCTCCAGACGCGTCCGCATGGCGTCCGTCACACGCCGCTCTCGCCGGTGGTGGCACGGTTGACGGACCGCTACCTGCGCGCGATCAACCCAGCCCTGGTCGATCTGCGCCAGACACGCTCGGCGCGCTATGACGCGCTGACCGCCGAGCTCGCCGCGCAGGCGGCAGACCCAGAGCAGACGCCGGCCGTATGCGTGATCCGGCCGGCGCCAGGCTCCACCGTAATCGGGCAGCTCGAGCACCGCGCCTTTGTGCTGCAGCGAGCCGCCAGCGACGGGCTCCGGTCCGCCTGGATGGCGCTTGAAGGCGAGGACCCGGAGTTGATCGGGACGCTGCGGGCATACTCGCGCCGCGGCGCGACGGACCGACCCGGGCGACAGCCGCCGCCAGAGCGGGCTGCCCGCCTTGACTCGATCAGAGCCGCGTCGTAACCACTACACCTGCGCGGGCTCGCGCTCAACTTCCTCGCCCGTCCCCGGCTCCTCGAGCTGTAGGGCACGCGCGCTCGAGCCCTCGATGTTGATGTGAGGAAGCCGCTGGTCGAGCCACCGCGGCAGCTTCCAGGTGGTAGGACCGAGCAACTCGAGCACCGCGGGAAGCAGCACGCAGCGAACCACGATCGCGTCGAGCAGGACGGCGGCAGCGAGCCCGAAGCCGAACTCCTTCAGGACGCGCTCGTTGCCGAACATGAACGACAGGAACACGCAGATCATGATTGCCGCGGCCGCCGTGATCACGCGTCCGGTGAAGGCGATCCCGTCGGCGACGGCCTCCGAAGCGTCACGCCGGCGCACCCACTGCTCGCGCACGCGCGAGACGAGGAACACCTCGTAGTCCATCGACAGGCCGAACACCACCGCGAACATCAGCACGGGGATCCACGGCTCGACCGGCCCCTTTTCGACGCCGATGATGCCGGCCAACCAGCCCTCCTGGAACACGAGCACGGTGACCCCGATCGCGCCGCCGATGCTGAGCAAGTTCATGAGCGCGGCCTGGATCGGAATCACAATCGAGCGGAAGATCACGAACAGCAGAAGCGCCGAGAGCACGACGACGATGCCGATGAACAGCGGCAGCTTGTTCGCCAGCACGTGTGAGAAATCGATCGAGCCTGCGGTGAACCCGCCGACCAATACGGTCATGCCGCTCCCGTGCGCGATCGGGGGCACCACGTTGTGGCGCAAATGGTTGACCAGGTCAGTGGTCGCTGCGTCCTGCGGGGCGGAGCCCGGGTAAGCCTCGAACACCGCGACGTTCCCGGCCGGCGAGGTGCGCGGCGGCGTGACCGCGACGACGTTCGGCGTCTGCCTGACGGCGGCCTGTAGGGCCGGGAGGCCGGCGGTCTGGTTGTGCCCCGGAAGCTCGGCCACGAGCAGCAGCGGCCCATTGAATCCCGGGCCGAAGCCCTGGGCCAGCATGTCGAACGCGTCGCGCGTGCTGGTGTTGGCCGGGTCGTTTCCGGCATCACTGGACTCGAGCCGAAGAGCGAACACCGGAATCAGGAGCGCGAGCATCACCCCTAGCGAGAGCAGCGCGAGCGGCCACGGCCGTGACTGAACCGTTCGGCTCCACTGGCGCCAGCGCGAGTGGGACTGAACCGTCACCGCGTCTGCACCGGCGTTTCCGACGGACGCCGCCGCGCGGCGACGGAATATCCCGCGCCGGCCGCTCCGCGTGCGGACGATCCGGTGACCCCATCGCGACAACATCGCCGGGAGCACCGTCAGCGACGCCGCCAGCGTCAAGAGCACCGCGAGGATGGACGCGATCGACAGCCCGTACATGAAGCTGACGCCCGTGGCGAACATGCCGAGCAGGGCAATCACCACCGTGGTGCCGGCGAGCAGGATGGCCCGTCCGGAGGTGTCCATCGCTTCGATCACCGACCGCTCGACATCTCCGAACAGGAGGTAGTTCTCGCGGAAGCGGGTGACGATGAACAGCGCGTAGTCGACGCCGACGCCCAGGCCGATCATCAGGGCGAGGTCGGTGGAGACGTTCGGGATGCTGGTGACGTGGGTGGCCAGCCCGATCAGCGCCACACCGGTGATCAGCCCGAGGCCCGCGGTGATCAGAGGCATTCCCGCCGCGATCAGCGAGCCGAAGGTGAACAGCAGGATCACCAGCGCGGCGATCGCACCGATCAGCGTGGCGGGACCGACGCTGAATCCTTCCGCGTTTTCGATTACCTGCCCGCCTGCGGCAATCTTCAGCCCCGGCACGTGCACGGCATCGATCAGGGCGAGCACCGGCTTGCCGGCGCCATTCGGCAACAGGTTGGCCGGCTTGCTCCAGTTGATCGTGGCGAATGCCGTCTTGCCATCACGCGAGACCTGCACCGCACCGCCCGCGTCGTAGGGGCTCCGCACCAAGACGACGTGCTGGACGTCTCGCACCTGGGCGAGCAGCTTGGTCATCGCCGCCTTCACCGCGGGATCGGCAACCGTTCCGTTCGTGGTGTGGAACACGATCGTGTCGACGTCGCCGCTCTGCGCGGGAAACTCTTGCTTGAGCAGATCCAGAGCGCGCTGGGACTCCGTTCCCGGCAAGCTGAAATTGGTGGCGTAGTTACGCCCCGCAGCGCTCGCGAGGAACGTGGTCAGGATGGCTATGGCAACCCACGCGATGAACACGCGGCGGCGGTGTGCAATGCACCAGCGTGTGACTTTCAGCACTATTCGACTCCTGGTTGTCCGATGACGGGGGCCACGTGCGCCCTGCCCCGCGGAGTGACCGGTCCAGCATTAACTGTGTAGCACGGACGCAGATCGGGCTTGTGACCTTCCCGCGGCCTGAGCCCCGATCGTGGCCGGCACCCGGACCCAGATCGAGCCTGCGCCGGCCAGCATCGTGCCATCGCCCGGAACGCTGGCGCGCTCGCCCCGATACCGTCAAACTTTCGGGGCATCGTATAACTATGTTCCGGGGCAGGCTCGTGGCCTGCCCGTGCCTCCATGCCACGGCCGCCCAATCGCTCTCCAGTTCTCGGGCCACGGATCCCCAGCCTGCGCCGCTGGCTGCCGATTTTGGTTGCCCTCTGCGCCTCCGGCACGTTCGCGCCGGCCGCGAGTGGCGGCTCCACCCGGTCGCTCGCCGCCATCACGGACGCCACCACCGGCCTGCCCGATTCCTCCTCGGTCGTCGCACTCGACGCGTGCGGGACGCCGACGGCAACCCGAGCCGCCTGCCTATCCAAGGTTCTCGCCGTGCGGGGAACGCACACCTTGGTACACCCACGCCTGCGGCGACCGTCGTCGCCCTACCGGCTCCGCGGGCGGCGCGCGGGCAGTTCCGGCGCCGCGCCAGCTTCCGTCGTGACCGTGGCGGTCGCCCCGCAGCCGGGGACGCCGGCATACCTGCAGCAGGCCTACGACCTGGCCTACCTGTCGCAGTCGGCCGGCAAGGGCGCCACGATCGCCATCGTCGTCGCATTCGATGCGCCAAACGCGGAGGCCGACCTGGCCACCTACCGCGCCGAATTCTCGCTCCCGCCGTGTACGACGGCAAACGGATGCTTCGAGAAGGTCGACCGCAACGGCGGCACGAACTACCCCTCCCTACCACCACCCGGCGCGGATTGGGAACAGGAGGCGTCGCTCGACGTCGATGCGGTGTCGGCCCTGTGCCCCAATTGCCGCATCGTGCTGGTCGAGGCGGCCAGCGACTCCGTCCCCGACCTCGCCGCCGCGCAGGCGCAGGCGGCGCAGCGGGGGGCGAGCGTCATCTCGGACAGCTGGGCCGTGTCGCGCACCGATGGTCGACCGGAGCAAACCTTCACCGCCGCCGGCCCATGGACCTTTCCGCAGATCACCACGGTGGCCGCGACCGGCGATCTCGGATATCTCGGGGCCCAGACGAATGACTATCCCGCCGCCCTCGGCGACGTAGTCGCAGCCAGCGGCACCTCGCTGGTGCCCGCAAGTACGAGCGGCGTCAGCAGCCCGCGGAACTTCGACGAGTACGCCTGGTCCGGCGGGGGGTCTGGTTGCGCCTTGAGCGTGCCCAAGCCGGCCTGGCAGGCCGACACCGGCTGCGCTAACCGCACGTACGCCGACCTGTCGGCCGACGCGGACCCCAGCACCGGAATGCAGGTATATGACTCCGACGCGGGCGGCTGGATCGTGAGCGGCGGGACGAGCGAGGCGTCGCCGCTGATCGCGGCCTACTACGCCCTGATCGGCTCCGCAGCCCAAGGGCCGGCGTGGGCGTATGAGGTTTCCTCGCTGCTCAATGATCCGACAATCGGCTCTAATGGCACATGCTCGGTCACCTACATCTGCACCGCCAGACCCGGCTATGACGGCCCCACCGGCGTCGGCAGCATCTCCGGCGCCGTCGCCGCGGGCGCGCCCGGCATCGGCGGCCCTGGGCCTAACGACTCCTACACCCAGAGCACAACCGCCCACGCGGCGCAGCTTCAGGGCGGCGTCTATCCCAACGGCGCGGACACCACCTACTGGTGGGAATACGGCACGACCACAGCCTATGGGCACCGGACCCCGGTCAAAGACATCGGCTGGGGCGATCTGCCCGTATCGGTGAGCGACGCACTTAGCGGCCTGCAGGCCGGCATCACATACCACTACCGACTCGTGGCGGCGAACAGTCTCGGCACCGAATACGGCTACGACTACACGCTGGCTACGGCCCCCGACGCGGGCAGCACCACGACCCAGGACTCGACCACCAGCACCACCCCGGCCTCGCCGACGACGCCGCTGATCACCCCACCAACCGGCGGCTCGCCCGGGACGACCGGCTTGCCGCCGGCGGTGGGAACGCTACGGGTGACCGGGGCCGGCGCGAGCACAGCGACGATCAGCACGACGGTGGCCACCGGCGCCGCGGCCGCCATCTACTCGCTCCAGTACGGCACCACGCCGGGAATCGGCCAGCGGGTCGTCGGCTCGCTTGGTGCGTCGTCCACTGCGTTGCGGGGCACGCTCCACGGCCTCGCCCCCGGCCAGATCTACTACGCCCGCGTGGTGGTGAGCAACGCCGCGGGTTCGGCCGCCAGTCCCACCATCCGCTTCAGGACATCGCCGGTGACGATCACGAGGCTCGCCATTCGTCGGGGTCGCCTTCAGGCAGTTCTGCGCTGTCACGGTCGGGCGCCGTGCCGGGTGCGCCTCGAGGCCCGCGCCCGCTCGCGGCTGATCGCCGCGCGGACCGTCATCATCCGCGGCAATCGGAGCACGACGGTTCCGTTGACGCTGAGCCGAGCCATCGTGACCTCGCTCTCGCCCGGCCTCGGCCGGCGGCCCCCGGTCAAGCTGTCGGTGCTGAGCAGCTGGAACGGCTATCCGGCCACCGTCACGGCGACGGTCTAGCCCCACCGGCCAGCCGTCCAGCGCCATCCGTAGCGTCGTTCGTCGTGTCGTGCGGCGCGTCGTGCGCCACGTCGTCCGGCGCGTCGTCGGCGGCCTCGAGCCCGACCAGGGCGGCCAGGCTATTGGCGGCGTCGACGACCTCGTCGAGCTCGGCGGCCGTCGCCTCTGCCCGGCTATCGCCGCGAGCCGAGCGTTCGAACGCGACGTAGCGGGCGCGGAGGTTAGGCAAGGCGGGCGCCGCCGGCCGCTCGTCCGGCCCGACCGTCAGGGCCGCCTCGACCCTCGAGAGCAGCGCATCGAGGTCGCCCGCCAACGCCCCAAGCGCCGGCAGCGGCCTGCGAGCCGGATCCTCCTGCGCGTCGAGCCGCAGCGCGTGCGCCGCCTGGACCAGCCGGCGCATCGCGGCCAGCGCGCCCTGGCTCTCCTCGGCCTCGATCCGCCGAGTCTCCGGCTCCGACAGCGAGCGGGCCACCGTGGCTTCCGCCGTAGTCCGCGCCAGCCGGGCGCCTCGACTGAGTCTTCGCATCTCGTCCTCGTCGGCGCGCCGCCCATCGACGAGCCTGGCCAGGATCGCCCGGAGGTAGTCGCGCTGGGCGCCGAGCAGATCGGCCAGCGCCTGCCGGGCGGGCACGGCGGACCAGGTCGGCCATAGGGCATAGGCGAGCAGGCCGATCGCACCGCCCACCAAGGTGTCGAGAAGTCGGGCCCAGGCCGCGGCGAGCGTGTCCGGGCTGATCGCGTTGAGCAGGAATACGACCACTGCGGTGATGAAGCCGAAGCCGACGGCAAAGCTGGCCGGCAACAGGGCGTAGCCGGCCCATGCAAGCAACCCGACGATGACGGTCGTCACTGCCCCGGCCGGATGCAGCGTGACCGCGATCGCCCCGGCCAGCCCGACGCCGAGACAGGTGCCGAGCACCCGCTCGGTGCCCCGCGTGAAGGTGGCACCGAATTCGGGCCGGAGCGTCGTGGCGGCCGCCACGACCATCCAGTAGCCGCGCGAGAGCGGCACGTGACGCGAGATGAGCTCGGTAAGGAGGACCACCACGGCCAGACGCAGGGCATGCCGGCCGGCGGGCGACTGCAGGCTGGCGTTGGCCCGGATCTGGGCCAGGTCGGCCGTCGCCTGCTCGCGCAGCCCGCCGGTGGCACGGCGCGGACGGCGCTCGCGCAGGGTTCCGCTCTCGCCGGCGGCAACCGCGAGCGCGGCCACCGCGCGCACCTGTCCGGCCAGTGCAGCAAGCCGGCGCGTCAACGGCGACGCGGCGGTGTCCGAACTCTGGGCGAACACGTCCATTTCGGCGCTCAGGTCGTCCACGCGGCTTCGCAGGACGCTGGCGACGTCGCGGTCACCCTCGATCGCGCGAGCGGACAGGCCGAGCGCCTCGCCGGCCAACCTCAATATGCGATCGGCCGTTTCCGGGGCGCGGTTCAGCGGCACGATGGCCGGCTCGGGTCGCATCAGCGCGTGGCTCGCGCTCAGCCCGATCCGCAGCCGGTGGCCCTCGTTCACCAGGCTGCGCAACGTCATCAGCGCCGGATCCCCGAACAGGGTCAGCGACGACAACGTGGACCGCGCCTCGTCGAGGGCCGTGGCGGCGGGGAGCGTCGAGGTCTCCGCTGACGCGGTGGCCAGGTCCGCCAAGCTCCGATAGGCGGCCGCCGTGGCCGCGCGCTGTTCGCGCAGCGATCCCGGCCCCCGCACGATGCTCAGGAACAGCACCTGTGCCGAACCGCCGGCCAGGACGAGGCCGCCCAGGGCGAGCGACGCCGCCACCGGCTGGCTGAAGCGGCCGAACACGACGAACGCGATCACGGCCTGCGTACCGATCACCCCGCCGCGATTGCCGAGGCTGACCAGCAGCCCGCCCATGAGCGCCCACACGAACAGCACGACGAGATGGAGCCAGGAGACCGAGCCGGTCAGACACCCCACGAACGTCGAGAGCGCCATGACGAACGCATCGATTCCGAGCAGCGCCAGCGGTGGCCTCCCACCGCGAAGGCGCCAGGCGATGCCGACCAGCATCGCGCCGGCCCCCATGGTCACGCCCGCCACTGGATCCCAGGCGATGGAGCCAAGCGCGAGCACCGCCGCCACCGGGATCGCCGCCAGCAGGCCGGCGCGCGCTGAGATCGCACCACGATCGAAGCGGGCCGCGTCGCGCACGGCAACCGCGAGCGATCCGGGGTCGGCGGATTCGGTTCGTGCAATCCTGGGCCGGCGAAGACGTATCACTCTGTCGGGGATCATGACCACGGCAGTCGTTACCCGCCGTGCGCGATGAGCGACCCGGATGCGGTCGCCCGTTCACCCAGTCACGGCTCGCCGGAGTTGGCGCTGGCGTCTTAAGTGCTCTCGGGCAGCCACCCCGCCCGAAAGCCGACCTCCGCGTCGGGCGGAATCTCGGCGTATGCCTCGCTCGGCTTGCGGGTCTCGCGCTCCACGCCGGCGCTGTAGCGCAGCGCGAGCTCTGAGCGCGGATAGACGACATCGCGGCTCGAGCGCGCGCCGACCGCGAGTATCGCGCATGAGCCGTCGCCGGCGCCCACGAACACGTGCTCGGTCCACGGCGGGCAGTGAACGAAGTCCCACTGCCGCAGCGGCCGCTCCTCGCCGTCGATCAGCAGCAGGCATGCGCCGGAGAGCACGAGGAAGTCCTCCTGGTTGTCCTCGGCGTGGTAAAAGCAGGCCGGCTGCCCCGGGGACAGGACGCCGATGTTGACGCCGATCTGCGTGAAGCGCGGCTCTCCTTCGAACCGGGTGTAAGCGCCGAAGTGACCGTCGTGCCACTTGGCGTCGCGCGCGTTCAGCACGAACCAGCCATCGCCGGCAGGCTCGAGTCCGCTCTCCGCCCGTTTCAGCTGAGCCTCCTGGACCACGAAGCACGATTATGGCGACGGTTACTCTGGGATGGATGAGCGGGGAACTCGTCCCTCGGAACGGATCGGTCGGGCACGCTGTCGAAGTGCTCGATCTGGTCAAGCGCTACCCGAAGTCTCCGGTGAACGCGGTCGACGGAATCGCATTCGCGGTCGCGCCGGGCGAGGTGTTCGGGCTGCTTGGGCCCAACGGCGCCGGCAAGACGACGACCGTGGGCATGCTCACCACGCGCGTGCGGCCGAACGGCGGGCGGGCGATCGTGGGCGGGGTCGATGTCGCGGCCGATCCGGTACGCGCCCGCAGCATGCTCGCGGTGGTGCCTCAACGCTCGAACCTCGACCGCTCGATTTCCATTCGCCGCAACCTGACCTTCCACGCCGCCTACCACGGCGTGCCCGCCGCCGAGGCGACCGCCCGCGCCGACGAGTTGCTCGAGCAGTTCGGCCTGCGCGAGCGAGGCGACGTGAAGCCCGATTTGTTCTCGGGCGGCCAGGCTCAACGGGTGATGATCGCCCGCGCGCTCATGCATGAGCCCCTGGTCCTGTTCCTCGACGAGCCGACGACCGGCCTGGACCCGGCCGCCCGGCTGTTCGTGTGGGAGCGCCTGCGCGAGCTGCGCGACCGGGGCGTCACGCTGATCCTCACCACCCACGATATGCACGAGGCGGCCGTGCTGGCCGATCGCGTGGGGATCATGGACCACGGCAAGCTGCTGGCGCTCGACACGCCCGAGGCGCTGATGCGAAGCCTGCCCGGGAGCTCAACCGTCGAGCTCAGCGTCCAGGCGCAGAACGGCGACGTACCCGAGCCGCTGGTGCGCGCACTCGAGCAGCTGGGCGGCGTGGAGCGCGTGGAGGCACTTCACGACGACGCGCCTGACGGAGACGCCGCCGAGCGGAGGGTGCGCCTGTACGTGTCAGGGGAGGCCTCGCAGCTGATCGCGCCGACGGCCACATTGCTCGCCGATCGCGGCGTGGCGCTCAGCGGCGTCGAGCTCGGGGCCACGACACTCGAGGACGTATTCATCCACCTGACCGGGCGGAGCTTGCGGTGAGCGTAGCCGCCGGGACTGCCGTCGGCGTTTCGGCGCCGCGGCTCAGTCAGGGCCGGGCGTTCCGGGCCGTGCTCCGCCGGGACCTGTTCGTCACCTGGTCGGAGCTGCCCGTGTTCCTTGCCCAGGTGATCCTCCAGCCGCTGTTCCTCCTGTTCGTGTTCGGCAAGGTGCTCGGCTCGCTCGGCTACACCCAGAACGGCTACGCGGATCTGCTGTTCCCGGGACTGCTGGCGCTGACCGCGGTGATCACCGGGATGCAGACATTGGCCTTCCCGCTCGTGGTCGAGTTCGGCTGGACCAAGGAGATCGAGGACCGGCTGCTCGCACCGATGTCCACCGCGCTGGTGGCCGGCGAGAAGGTCCTGTTCGCGACGATGCGCGCCGTGACCGCCACCACGATCATGATCCCTGTCGGGATCCTGGTGCTCGGCTCGATCCCGTGGCGCTGGAGCGGCGTCCCCCTGCTGGTGCTCGCGCTCTTGCTCGGCAGCCTGCTCGGCGCCGGCCTCGGACTGGTGATGGGCACGCTGGTCGTCCCGCAGCGCATCAACATCGTCTTCTCGCTGGTGTTCACGCCCCTGCTGTTCACCGGCTGCAGCCAGTATCCGTGGCCCTCGCTGTCCAAGCTGCCCTGGTTTCAGGTCGTCACCGCGTGCAACCCGATGACCTACGTCAGCGAGGCGATGCGCGCGGCGCTCGTGCCGAGCGTTCCGCACATCGCGGTATGGGTGTGCATCATCGTGCTGCTCGGATCGCTGAGCGCGCTGATGTGGATCGGCGTGCGCGGGTTCTACCGGCGCGCGATCGACTGAGGGGTGTGGCGAGTTTTCCCCGCTCTGGCGAGGAAAAGTCGCCACGGCCTAGGACGTAGTTTCATCCTGACCACCATGTCGCCACCGCGCCCGACCCTCCTCCTCAGCGTCGACTTCGAGGACTGGCATCAGTTGATCCGCCGGCGCGTCGGCGCGAGCAACTGGCGTGAGCCCGGGCCCGCGCTGGCTCGCGAGACCGAGGCGCTGCTCGACCTGTTCGAGCGGCTGGACGTCCGCGCCACGTTCTTCGTGCTCGGCATGGCGGCCCGCGCCCACCCCCAACTGGTGAAACCCATCGTCGATCGGGGGCACGAGATCGGCTGCCACGGCGATGCCCATCTGCCGGTGCACACCCAGACGCCGGCCGAGTTCACCGCCGACCTGCGCGCGGCGCGCGCCACGATCGAGGAGCTGACGGGGAAGACGCCGGTCGGCTACCGGGCGCCGGCGTTCTCGATCACCCGCGCCGCGGACTGGGCCTATGGCGTGCTGGCGCAGGAGGGCTTCGCGTACGACTCGAGCCAGCACGATTCGCCGGCGATCCGCGATCGGACGGTCCCGGCACGGCGAGCCCCGCATCGGCTCGAGACCGGCCTCTGGGAGTTTCCGGTCGCGGTGTGGCGAGTGCGCAGCGCTCGGATCCCGGTGGGCGGCGCGTCCTACTGGCAGCTCCTCCCCACCCGCGTGCTGTTGCGCGGCCTGCGCAACGCGGGGTCGGTCGCCGGGCTGTACCTGCATCCGTATGAGCTCGACCCGGAGCCACTGAGAGCGATGCTCCCCGCGGACGCGACCGCCACCCAGCACGCCCACGCCAAGCTGCGTGAGACCCAGCGAAACGGTGCCCGGCGCCGTGCCCCTGGCGCGCTCGAGGCGATCGCGCGTCGGTTCGATCTGATCCCCTATGGTGAGGCCCATGCACGACTCGGCGACGGCGCCTGAGCGGGTCCGTACCCGCTTTGAAGAGCGCGCGCGGCAGTTCGACGATCTCTACGAGGACGAGCGCCGGCTCGTGCGCACGTTCCGTCCGGGGCTGTTCCGACGCCGGCAACTCGCGGTCCAGACGGTGAACGCGTACGCCACGCCCAACGTCCTCGACGTAGGCTGCGGCTCGGGGCGAATCGGCGAGTTCGTGCTCGAGGCGGGCGCCGCACACTACGTGGGCATCGATTTCTCCGCGCCGATGATCGACCTGGCTCGGCAACGGCTCGTTCGCTTCCAGGACCGCACGCAGCTGATCGTCGACGACTTCCTGACCGCACGCGTCGACGGCCCGTTCGACGTGATCCTCGCGCTTGGTCTGTTCGACTACCTGCCCGAGCCGCACCGGTTCAGCCGGCGCATGTTCGAGCTGTGTGCGCCCGGCGGGTGCGTGGTCGGCTCGTTCCCGACCTGGTCCTGGCTCAAGGGCCCGGTCCGCAAGCTGCGCTACGAGTGGATCGGCAACTGCCCGATCTTCAACTACAGCCGCCGCGAACTCGAGCTGATGTTCGGCGCCAGCGGGTTCGACCGGGTCGACATCGCGAGCCCCGGCCGCAGCGGCTACCTCGTCCGCGCGTACCGGACCTGAGCATTCCGGGTACCTGAAATCCCATGAGCCTGCCGCACGCCCTGGGGATCTTCGGGGCGGGCATCGTGGCCGGCACCATCAACACGGTGGTGGGCAGCGGGACGCTGTTCACCTTTCCCGTGCTCCTCGCGTTCGGCTATCCCCCGGTCACCGCGAACGTTTCGAATACGGTCGGGCTGGTGCCGGGCTCGGTGGCGGGCGCGATCGGTTACCGCGAGGAGCTCAGGGGCCAGGCCCGCCGAGGGATACCGCTGGCGATCGCATCGGTACTCGGCGGGATCGTCGGCGCCATCCTGCTGCTCAGCCTGCCGGCCTCGGCGTTCAAGACCATCGTCCCCGCCTTCATCGCGATCGCGCTCGTCCTGATCGTGATCCAGCCGCGCCTGTCGCGTGCCCTCGCCGTCAGTCGCCGGCGTCCGCGCGACCACGATAGGGCCGGCCCGGTCGGCACCGCGGCCACCTTCGGCAGCGGCGTTTACGGCGGCTACTTCGGCGCCGCGCAGGGAATCCTGCTGCTGGCGATCCTGGGGCTGTCGCTGGAGGGCGAGGACCTACAGCGGATCAACGCGCTCAAGGTCGTGCTGGCCGGGCTCGTCAACCTGGTGGCCGGAGTGGTGTTCATCTTCTCGGCGCACGTCGCCTGGCTGCCCGCGCTGCTGATCGCGGTCGGTTCGATCATCGGGGGCGTCCTGGGCGCGCGGTACGGGCGCCGGCTGCGGCCGGCGGCGCTCCGGGCGCTGATCGTGGCCGTCGGGATCTTCGCGATCGTCAGGCTGCTTTAGTCCCGCTCCAGTCAACGTTCACCGCGCTAAGGACCCGGGCGCCGGAACTCCGCGCGTGCCCGCTCCACCTCCGCCCATGCGACGCACCCCTCTATGTGATCGTTGACCAGGCCCATGGCCTGCATGAACGCGTAGACCGTGGTCGGGCCGACGAACCGCCAGCCGCGCCGCTTGAGCTCGCGCGCGAGGGCCCGCGACTCGTCCGTGTGCGCGACGACCGCGCCCCGATCGATCCCGGCGGCACGCGGCGCCGGCTCGAACCGCCATACGAACGGCGCCAGCGACCCCTCGGCGTCGACCAGCTCGACGGCGCAGCGCGCATTGTTGATAACCGCCTCGATCTTGCCGCGGTGGCGCACGATCGACGCGTCGGCGAGCAACCGGGCGACATCGCGCTCATCGAAGCGCGCCACCACGGAGAAGTCGAACCCGGCGAACGCGCGCCTGAATGCCTCGCGCTTGCGCAGGATGGTCAACCAGGAAAGCCCGGACTGAAAGCCCTCCAGGCTCAGCTTCTCGAACAGGCGCACGTCGTCGGCGACCGGAAAGCCCCACTCGCGGTCGTGGTACGCGCGGTACTCGGGCGGGGAGTCGCCCCACCAGCACCGCGGAACGCCGTCCTGGTCGAGCACGATGCCCGTTCGCTGGTTGCCGTCTGCTTCCACCTCGGCCCGGTAGCCTCGCAGGCCCGTGAGTGCACCGCCGAGAAGATTGCTCGCGCTCGCCTGCGCGTGCGTCTGCCTAACCGTCGCGCTCCTCGCGCCGGCCGCTGCGAGTGCCACTCGCCTGGGCTCCGCGCCCGCCTGGCCGGCAGGGTCGCGCTTCGTCAGCGCAGTCGCCGGCGACACGCCGTTGCACGTCACGCTGACGCTTCAGCCGCGCGACCCCGGAGCGCTCCAGGCGTTCGCGGACGCGGTGTCCACGCCGGGCTCCCCGCTCTATCACGACTACATCACTCCGGCGCAGTTCGCGCAGCGCTTCGGCGCGGCGAGCGGAACGGTTCAGGCGGTTGAGTCCTCGCTCAAAGCCCACGGCCTGAGCCCGGGACAGCCG
Organism: Solirubrobacterales bacterium; assembly: GCA_019244395.1. Lineage (GTDB taxonomy): Bacteria > Actinomycetota > Thermoleophilia > Solirubrobacterales > Solirubrobacteraceae > Palsa-465. The sequence continues at coordinate 31,522 of JAFASQ010000203.1, forward strand.
AGTGCCAACGGTCTCTCGATCCCGCTCAGCGCCACTGCCGGCGCGCTGGGCCGCGCGTTCTCGGTCTCGTTCGCGCATGTCACGGCGGCCAGCGGCGCTGTCGCGATCGTCAACCAGCAGGC
>JAFASQ010000276.1 GCA_019244395.1 Solirubrobacterales bacterium
CGGCGCCGTGTACGGCGAGGAGTATCGGGCGGCCGACGCGCAGGCCGTGGTCGACGCCGTGCGAGCGGGCGCCGAGATCCCGTCCACACCCACCTACGGTTGAGCGCGGCCTTCAAGTGACTAGACGGGGCGCGGCCTGATCTCAGATCACTCGGGCGCGTCGTCGCCGGGGAGCAACACGAACCCCAGGATCCGCCGCCGTCGGCCCCGCCGAGGCGGATTGGCCGCCCGGGGTTGGATCACCCGAGCCAGCTCGCGCGCGAGGTCAGCCATTTCGGCGTCATCGAGCCACAGCCCGGCCATCCGGTAGCTCACGCCGTCGCGCGCAAGATCGATGTCATCCCGGTTCAGGTAGCGGTCGAAATCGCCGAGCAGTCCCGCGACGAACGCCATGAACGCCTGGCGGTGATCCTGCCGGGTCATGCGCTCTAGCTCGTCCAGGTTGATGCTGGCCGCGGCCACGCGCAGGACATAGGTGCGCTCGAGCGCGCCGCGGACCCGGCGCTCACTGACCACGCTGAGCACTCCGGCATCCACCAGCCGCGCGACGTGCCGGTAGAGACTGGCCGGTGGCACATCGGGCAGCTCCCGGCGCAGATCGGCGGTCGTCAGCGCGCGGTCGCCCAGGAACGTCCGGATGATCCGCAGCCGTACGGGGTGCAGAAGCAGATCGGCGCTTGACATAGCCACACACTAGTGCGTTATCATTCCTTGTAACGTTATCGACTGCGAGAACAAACCATGGACAAGCCTTCTAAACGGAAGCGGGCCGGCGCCATTGCCGCCGGGCTCACGCTCGTCGAGTCGACCGGCCTATGGCTGCGCACTGGTCGCCCGGGCGGCAATATCGTCGTGCGCTGCCGCGAGGGGCACCTGTTCACGACCCTGTGGCTCCCGGCGATCTCGGCCAAGGCCCTCCGGCTCGGCTGGTGGAGATTTCAGCGATGCCCGGTTGGTCATCACTGGTCGCTGGTCACGCCGGTGAACGAGTCCGGCCTCAGCGCCCGCGAGCGCCGCTCCGCCCGCCGGCAGCACGACCTCCCCATCCCCTGATGGCCGAGCCCATCGACCGACGCGGCTTTCTCGCTCGCGCGGCCGGGGTTGGCTCGTCGCTCGCGTTGCCCGCCGGGGCCGGCGCCGTGGCTCGCGCGGTGGCGCGAGGGAGCACCGCCGGGCCGCCCATCCGCGGCCCGGTGATCAAGCGCGGCGCATCCGGCTTCGCCCAGGCCGCGCACGTCTACAACACCCGCTTCGACAACGTGCTCCCTTCCTTGGTGGCCCGCCCGCTCGACGCCGCCGACGTGCGCGCGGCGGTGAGCTGGGGCGTGGCCCACGCGGTTCCGCTGCGCGCTCGCTCGGGCGGTCATAGCTACGCCGGCTACTCCACGCTGTCGGGCGGCATGGTGCTCGATCTGCGCAACCTGCGCGGCGTTACCGTCGACCTGAACGCCCGCACGGCGACGATCGGCGCCGGCGCACAGTTGATCGACGTGTACGCCGCGCTGGCCGCTCGCGGCGTGACGATTCCCGCCGGCTCCTGCCCATCGGTGGGCATCGCCGGACATGCCTTGGGCGGTGGCATGGGCCTGGCCGGCCGCCAGTTCGGCCTCACCGCGGACAACCTGTTGAGCGCCCGGATCGTCACCGCCGACGGCCGCCTGCTCACGGTCAGCGCCCACCAGAACCCCGACCTCTACTGGGCGCTGCGCGGCGGCGGCGGCGGCAACTTCGGAGTGGTCACGAGCTTCACCTTCCGCGTGCACGCCGTGCCGCGAACCGTCGCCTGGTTCATCGTCCGCTGGCCGGCATCACGCGGGTCAGATGCCCTCGCCGCCTGGCAGGCGTGGGCTCCTCACGCCCGCCCCCAGCTGACCTCGATCTTTCACCTGAACAGCGCGGGGTCGCTTCCCGTGCAGGTCACCGGCCAGTACTTCGGCCCCGCCCACGACCTCGGCGGCCTGCTCGCCCCGCTCACGGCGGTGGGTCAGGCCAGCGTGAACACGGGCGACCTCGGTTACCTGCAGGCGCAGCTGTTGTGGGCCGGCTGCTCGACCATCTCGTTCGCTGCCTGTCACACCACCGGCACTCGCCCCGGAGGCACCCTGCCCCGCGAGAGCTTCCAGGCCAAGTCCGACTACGTGGCCAAGGCCCTGCCGGCCGGCGCACGGCAGGCGCTCGTGCAGGCCGCCGCAGCCCGCGGACAGGCGCCCGGCTCGGGCGCGATCCTCTTTGATTCATATGGCGGCGCGATCAACCAGATCGCGCCTGCGGCGACCGCGTTCGTGCATCGCAAGGTGCTGTTCTGCATCCAGTACCTCACCTACAACGGCGGCGGCACTTGGCTTGAATCGATCCACAATCGCATGCGGCCGTACGTGACCGGTGGCGCCTACTTCAACTACACCGACCCCGGCCTGAACGGCTGGCAGACCGCCTACTACGGCTCGAACTACCCCCGCCTGCTCCAGATCAGGCGGGCGGTCGATCCCCACCACTACTTCAACTTCCCGCAGGCGATCGGCCGCTGAAGGCGCTCCTGCGCCTCACAGGCAACGGGCTCGCCCGAAGCGCGTGCGAGCAGCGTCTCGCCGATGCCGGGCGGGCGGCCCGTCATCGCCGACGGTAGCGGTCCTCCTCCTCGACCGTGCGCTCGGCCGTCGGCCGCGCTTCCAGTCGGCCGTCCGGGATCGGCTCGCCGCTCTCGACCGAGAGCCCGTACGTGCCGGCGGCCAGCCGCGCCTCGGCCCGCTCGAGCGCGGCCAGTTCCTCCTGCAGCTCCTCGCGGCGCCCGGCGTCGAGCTCGTCCTGATAGAGGTCCTCGGACCCCTCGTCGCCCGGCTCCAACCGCTCGTCACCCTCGAGCGGACCCTCGCCGCGCACGGCCAACGCCTGCTCGATCCGCGTGCGCTCTTGGGCGAGAAGCTCACGTGCCCGACCGGCGTCCATGCGGCAAGGATAAACCGGAGGGCTCCGTCCGGGGCCCGCCCTACAGTCCGGAACACGTGTTCGACTCCCGCTCCAGGGCCGCCTCGCCTGCCGCCCCGACGTCACCCCCCGTGGAAGCAACCTGGTTCGCTGAGCTCAACCCTGAGCAGCGCGAGGCCGTAAGGCATCCGGGCGGTCCCCTGCTCATCCTGGCCGGCGCGGGGACCGGGAAGACGACCACCCTGTCGGCGCGCGTCGCCTGGCTCGTCGGACGCGGCGTGGCGCCCGAGCGGATCCTGCTGCTCACGTTCACGCGCCGGGCGGCGCGGGAGATGCTGCAGCGCACGCGCGCGATGGTGGCCATGCCCGCCGGCCGGCGCGGCGTCCTCGGCGGGACCTTTCACTCGGTCGCGCACCACTTCGTCCGCCGACACGCCGGCGCGCTCGGGCTGCCAGACGGCTTTGGCGTGCTCGACGCGGGCGACGCCGCGGATCTGCTCGACCTGCTGCGCGAGGAGCACGGCCACGCCCAGCGCGAGCGCCGCTTTCCCAAGAAGAGCACGCTGCTCGATGCCTACTCGCGGACGGTCAACGCACAGCGGCCGCTCTCGGAGGTCGTGGCCGAGGCGTTTCCCTGGTGCGAGGAGCACTGCGAGGACATGGCCGCGCTGTTCAAGGCCTACACGGCGCGCAAGCGTGCGCTCGGCGTGGTGGACCTCGACGATCTGCTCCTGTTCTGGCGGGCGCTCGCCGCCGACGAGGTGGTCGGACCCCAGCTCGAGAGCAAATTCGACCACGTCCTGATCGACGAGTACCAGGATGTCAACGGCCTGCAGGCCGACATCGTGCGCTGCCTGCGGCGCGAGTGCCGCGAGGTGACGGCGGTCGGCGACGACTTCCAGGCGATCTACGGCTGGAGGGCAGCCTCTTCTCGCCACATTCTCGAGTTCCCGGACCATTTTCCCGACACGACGGTGGTCGCCCTGGAGCGTAATTACCGTTCGGCCCAGCCGATACTCGACGCCGCGAACGCCGTCTCGGCACAGGCACAGCGGGCGTTTCGCAAGCAGCTGCACGCCGAGCGCGACGGTGGCGCGCGCCCCGAGCTCATCTTCCTTCGCGACGAGTCAGCCCAGGCCGGCGAGGTGTGCGAGCGCGTGCTCGAGGCGCGCGAGCGAGGGATGGACCTGCGCGCGCAGGCGGTCCTGATGCGCACCTCGCACGACAGCGCTCTGCTCGAGATCGAGCTCGCCCGCCGCCAGATCCCGTTCGTGAAGTACGGAGGGCTGCGATACCTCGAGGCCGCCCACGTGAAGGACCTGATCGCCCTCTTCCGCCTCGCCGACAACCTGGCGGACGAGATCTCATGGTTTCGCGTGCTCCAGCTGCTCGAGGGGGTCGGGCCGGCGACGGCCAGGCGAGCCCTGGATGTGCTCGTGACCGCGGACGGGGAACCGCTGGACGCCTGGCCCGACGCGCGCGAGCGGCTGCCGGTCGACGCCCGGGCGCTCGCCGATGGGTTGATCGAGGCGCTGCGCGACGCCCGCCTCAAGACGGCGACGCCGGGCGTCCGAGCCGAGCGCCTCAGCCGGTCGCTGGCGCCGCTGATCGCCGCCCACTACCCCGACGGCGCGCTGCGGCTGCACGACCTCGAGCAGCTGGTCGCCGCCGCGCGCGAGGCCTCCGCACTGGGCCACTTCGTCTCGGAGCTGATCATCGACCCGCCGGCGTCGAGCTCTGACCTCGCCGGGCCGCCCCATCTCGATGAGGACTACCTGGTCCTCTCGACCATCCACTCCGCGAAGGGGCTCGAGTGGCAAGCCGTGCACGTCCTCGCCCTCTATGACGGAAACATCCCGGCCTGCATGTCAGCCGGCTCGACCGAGACGATCGACGAGGAGCGACGGCTGCTCTATGTGGCCATGACCCGTGCCCGCCGGCAGCTGCATCTCTACGTTCCGGTCCGCTACTACCACCGGCCGAACGGCATCGACGACGCGCATGGCTACGGCAAGGCGTCGCGCTTCTTGACCGACGAGGTGCAGCGGTGCTGCGACATCGTCCGGCCTCTGGAGCCCGAGTACCGTATGGGCGCCGCGACGCCGGCGCGGCGAATCGAGGTCTCGGTCGACGCACTGTTTGAGTAGCGCTACTCCTCAACCTCTGCTTGTCCCGCGTCGCTGCCGGCCTCGGCGCGTTGTCAGGTTGCTCGCCGTCGCGTTCTTCCTCTGGGCCGCGGGCGTGACCGGCCCGTCCGGGGCCCGCGCCAGCGCGCGCATGGGAGCCAGCGCGCCGGCACCGGACATGACCGCGCTCTTCGCCCAGCCTAGCTATGCGCCCGGGCAGGTTGCTCGCCTGCGCATCGTGGCCGATGCCACGCGACTGACCGTCCAGCCGATCGCCGCGTTCTCGAGGTCTCGCAACCCCTACGCGCCAATCGCCAGCGACCCGCCAATCGGTCCGGCAGGTACCGTCGCCTGGCACCCCGGCGCCGGCACGCTCACCGTGCGAATCGGTCAATGGACCAGCGGGGTCTACTTCGTCCGGGTCAGGAGCGCGCGGCGCCAGGTCGTGGCTCCCGTGGTGGTCCGCCCCACGCACCTTGGGCAGGCGTCGGTCGCGGTCGTCGTCCCGACCTATACCTGGCAGGCATATAACCGCCGCGCAGGCGACACCTGGTATGCATGCCGCTGCGTCCACACCGTCTCGCTCGCCCGGCCGTACCTCGACGGCGGCGTCCCCTACAACTTCGGCCAGTACGAGCGAAACTTCTTCCGATGGCTTGCGCGCAGCAAGGTGCGCGTGGACGTCCTTGCCGACCAAGATTTCAACCGCATCGCTACCGGCGCCGAACTCCGTCAGCGCTACCGGATGGTGGTGTTCGAGAGCCACGGCGAGTACGTCACCAACCACATGTACGACATCACCGAGCAGTACCGAAACCTCGGCGGCCATCTTGCCTTCCTGTCGGCGAACGGCTTCTTCCGCGACGTGGTGATCAGCGGCACCTCAATGACCCTGATCGGCGCCTGGCGGGATCTCGGACGGCCTGAGGCAGCGCTGATGGGAGCGCAGTACATCGACTGGTATCGCCGCCGCTATCCCAACCAGCCCTACCGCGTTGTCGGCGCTCGACGAGTCCCGTGGCTGTTCGCCGGCACCGGCCTCAAGGACGGCAGCCTGATCCCCGGTTACTACGGGATCGAGATCGATGGAACAACGTCCGCCTCCCCGCCTGGCACGACCGTCGTAGCAAGGATCCCGAACATCTTCCCGGGCGACACCGCGGACATGACCTACTACACGACGGCCGCCGGCGCCGAGGTCTTCGACGCCGGGACCATCAATTTCGGCGGAGCAGCCGACAACCCGGACGTCGCGAGAATGCTGCACAACCTGTGGAGTCACATGTCCGGCACCGCGCCACCGTCGAAGCCAACGTCGGGCCGGAGCCCCCGTTCCCGCTAGGCATCGAGCGCCGGGCCGACGGATCGCGTCGTTGTTGCAGCCTCGCGACGAAGTCTCCAGGCGGGCGTCACACGCCGGCGCAATCGCGCGCGTCATGGGCCCCTACAGCGCGATCCTGCGCGTCATGGACCCCTACGGCGCGATCCGGCGCGTCATCCGCCCCTACGGCGCCTCACGCGGACCCACGATCCGTGCCGACCCACGATCCCGTGCCAACCCCCACGATCCCGTGCCCCCCCACGATCCCGTGCCAACACCCGCTCGCCACCGGACCCCACGCCGGCCACGTAGAGTCCATGCGCCGCCGCGGTACCGCCGTCCCGCCCATCCCAGTGCAGTGCACAAAGCGCAAAAGCTCGTCCGACGAGACGACATCTGCGACATAAGCGCCTCCACGGCGCTTATGTCGCAGATGCGGTGGCGGAGCGGCCGGTTTTCTGCGTTTTGCACCATCTGTCGCGCCCATCGACACCTATGAGCCCGTGCCCTCGCGCCGGACACTCCGCCCCGGCTGAAGGTCAGCATCACCGGCGGCCACGTGCCCCGAACACGCGTCCGACGCGGGTAGGCATGCCTCCGATCGCGATCCGGTTCCGGACCGGCGTGAACATCCCAGTTAGGCAAAGCAGTCCCAAGGCAATCGTCAAGCCAAGAGCCACCCAGAGTGAGCGCACGCCCCCGACCGCGGTTGCCGGCCCCGGCAGCGCGGAACGGGCCGGCTCTCTGAGCATGCCGATTTCAGGGCTGCCCGCGTCTCGCAGCGCTCGATACTTCGCTGCTCCGATGGCGGACAGAGCGCGGGATACCTGCGCCCGTCGTTGGGCGTCGACCTGGGATCGTGTGGCCGCTCGTCGGTGAGCGAAGGGCCGGGGACGGGAAGGTGCTTGTCGTCGGGGGTGCGTATCTCCACGCCGAACCATCGCTCGCCTCGGGCTGGCGGTCGGTGTGACATGCGCGGTGTGAGCGGCGGCGATGTACAGCTGGGTAGCCACCGTGAGACGGTAGAGAACAGCGCTGTCCGCAGGCACGACGGCGGTGATTGGACCGCCCGTCGTCGTCGTGGCGCCGTCCCACAGATTCTCGAGGCGGTAGGAACTGGCAGGCACGAGCCCGGCCGCCGTGGCACTCGTGCTGATGGTCAGGGCACTCGCGCCCCGGTTGAGCAGCGCCACGGCGCGGGCGCCGTCCGCCAGCGGCTTGACCCAGACCTGTCCCGAGCCTTTTTGTTGGATCGGTACGCCTTGGACGCCACCTGCGTCCTGATCGATCGCGAGGACCTGCGGATTCTCGAGCATCGTGATGGTTTGCTGAGACAGCGCTCGTGGGTCGCTGCCGAGGATCAGCGGCGCCGCCTCCATCGCCCACATAGACAGCTGCGCCTGCGCCTCGTTGCCGCTCATCCCGAGCTCGGGGCCGAGGTAATCCGGGTCGTTCCAGTGACCTGGCCCGGCCGCCGCCGGATGAGCGGCGTCATGATCGAGGTTCCTCAGGACGTCCGCGAACGAGATGCTGCTGGTGAAGCCGACGTCGGTGTCCGTGCGCCAGCTCTGCGCGAGCTGCGGCGCCCACCGATAATTGGCATACGCTGAGTTCGGATACGACGGCAGCCCCCCGCCGACGTGTCCGGGCGCCCAGAAGTTGTCCACGTTCAGCAGCATCGGTCGGTGGCTGGAGTTGTTCCCTAGCGCGCTGGCAAACTGCGCGTCGAGCACCTGAGGGCTGAAGCCTTCCTGGGCGCCACCGCAGAAGTCGAGTTTGACCGCGTCAAAGCCCCAGGCGGCGAATGCGTCGGCGTCTTGCCGGTAGTGACCGTGTGACCCCACCCCCTGCGCATCGCAACCCGTGGACCCGGCGTCGGTGTAGATCCCGGCGAGCAGGCCATGGTGGTGAAGCCAAGCCGTCAACCAAGCCAAACCGTGCGGCCACTGTCGGGGGTCGACGACGATCTGGCCGCTGCTGTCCCTCCTCCCGCTGGCCCAACCAAAGTCGAGCCACACGATCCGATAGCCCGCCTGGGCCAAGCCCCGGGCGATCAGCGAGTCCGCCACGGACATGATGGTCCGCTCATCAAAGATTCCCCCCACCCCGTAATACGTGTTCCATCCCATGTAGGGCGTCGCCGCCAGGGCCGGGTTTCGATCCGCCGC
>JAFASQ010000556.1 GCA_019244395.1 Solirubrobacterales bacterium
AGCAGCCCCCCGCTGCGATTGTGCTCATTTCCGACGGCGCCTCGGACGTCGGCTCAGATCCGATCGCCGCCGCCCGACAGGCCGCCGTCGATCATATTCCGATCTATACGGTCGTACTCGGGACGCAGAACGGGACGGTCACGGAGAGGCGTGGCACTCGTACCGTGACGGTTCCGGTCCCGCCCGACCCACAGCAGCTCCGCGAGATCGCGCGGGTGAGTCACGGTCAAGCCTTCACCGCAGCCGATGCGAGTCACCTGAACACCGTGTACCAACATCTCGGTGCCCAGCTGTCACACAAGAAGGTCAAGCACGAGGTCACCGCCAGTTTCGCCGGGGGCGGGTTGCTTCTGCTGCTGGTCGGCAGCGTGGCATCGCTCGCGTGGTTCGGACGACTGGTCTAGCAACGTGGCAAACAAGGAGAACAGATGACTGACATCGACAATGCGCAGGAGCTGCGCAGTGAGGCGCGGGCGGCCTTGGCGGAGGCGCTGCACGAGATCAAGCGCGTGATCGTCGGGCAAGACGCCATGCTCGAGCGGCTGCTGGTGAGCCTGCTGGCCAGCGGGCATGTACTGCTCGAAGGCGTTCCCGGTCTGGCCAAGACGCTGACCGTGAAGACCCTGGCGGCGGTCCTGGGCGGGTCGTACAGCCGCATCCAGTTCACTCCCGATCTGGTCCCCGCCGATCTGGTCGGCACCCGCGTCTACCGACCCGACACGGGCGCCTTCGACACGGAGCTCGGCCCGGTGTTCTGCAACTTCCTGCTCGCCGATGAGATCAACCGCGCTCCGGCCAAGGTGCAGTCGGCGCTGCTCGAGGTGATGCAGGAGCAACAGGTGACGATCGGTGGCACCACCTACGAGGTTCCGTTGCCGTTCATCGTAATGGCTACGCAGAACCCGATCGAATCGGAGGGCACCTATCCCCTGCCCGAGGCCCAGGTGGATCGTTTCCTGATGAAGATCGTCGTCGACTACCCGAGCGCGGGCGAGGAGGCGGCGGTCGTCGGGCGCAGCCTGCACGAGCCGGCGGTCGTACAGGAGCGGCTCACGCTGGGCGATCTGCGCCGTTACGCGGGAGCAGCCGAGACGGTGCTGGTTGATCGCGAGACGATCGGTTACGCGGTCGCCCTCGCCGACGCGACGCGTCGTCCCGCGGCCTACGGGCTGGGGGAGCTCACCCCGATGATCGAGTTCGGCGCCAGCCCGCGCGGTCCGATCGGCCTCGTCCAGGCCGCGCGCGTGCTCGCGCTGCTGCGTGGCCGTGGCCACGTCGTCTCGGACGACGTGCGCGATCTCGCGGCGGACGTGCTCCGGCACCGGATCGTCCTGTCCTATGACGCTCTCAGCGAGGGCGTGACGGCCGACGAGCTACTCGAGCGGGTGCTCACCGCGGTGCAGGAGCCGGGCACCACGGACCTCATGCGCGGGTCGCCCGCGATCGTGAGGGCGCGATGAGCCAGGCGGTCCTGCAGCCGCCGGCGGCCCGGCAGGGCCCGGGCCCGGTGGCGCAGCCGCTGATCGAGGCGCTCGATCTCGCGATCAGGCGGCTGGTGTCCCGGTCGCTACCCGGGGATCGCCGGGCCGCGGGCGTGGGCGCCGGCACCGAACTTGCCCAGCTGCGCCCGTACGTGATCGGCGACGACGTGCGCCAGCTCGACCCGGCGGCTACCGCCCGGACGGGACAGGCCCATGTGCGCGTGCACGTGCCGGAGCGCTCGCTCACCACCTGGATCGTGCTCGACGTCTCTCCATCGATGGCGTTCGGCACCGCGCAGCGGCTCAAGGCGGACGTCGCGGAGGGTGTGGCGCTCGTGTTCGGACGGCTCGGGGTGCGGCGAGCGGGCAGCGTCGGGCTGGTCGCCTTCGGTGCCGCCGCCCCGCGCGTGCTCCCGCCGCGCGGCGCCAAGCCGGGGCTTGTGGCACTCCGGCGGTTGCTCGCCGAGGGGGTCGCGCCCGACGGTGAACACCACGCGGACGCGCTGGCGGACGCACTCCGGAGAGTGTCGCGGATGGCGCGTCAGCCGGGGCTGGTCGTCGTGATCAGCGACTTTCGCGATCAGCACGGCTGGGAGCGCCCCATGGGAGGGCTGCGGATCCGGCACTCGGTGCTCGCGGCCGAGATCGTCGATCCGCGCGAAGCCGAGGTTCCGGCGGTCGGACACCTGGCGCTGGTCGATCCCGAGACCGGCGCCCGCATCGAGGTCGACACCTCGAAGCGTCGCGTGCGCGAGCGATTCGCCGAACTCGAGCGCGGGCGGCGTGAGACGCTGGTCCGCGAGGTGCGTCGCCTTCGTGTCGAGCACCTCACGCTCGCCACCGATCAGAACTGGCTGCTGACCTTGGGGCGTCACCTGCGATGAGCTTCTCCGCGCCGTTGTTGCTGGCGTCGCTGGCCCTCATCCCGCTCGCGATCGCGGCGTCGGCCGCGGCGCGGCGACGCGCCCGTCGCTACGCGATCCGCTTCCCAGCCGCGTCGACCCTGGCCCTCGCGGCGGGCGGCGGCAGCTCGTGGCGGCGGCGGGTGCCGGCCCTATTCGCGCTGGCGGCAGTGGCGGCCCTCGCCATAGCGCTCGCCCGGCCGCACGTGAGCTACAGCACAACGGTCAACCAGGCGTCGATGATGCTCGTGACCGACCATTCGGGCTCGATGGCGGCAACGGACGTCCAGCCGACGCGGTTGGCCGCCGCCCAGCGCGCCGCCAACACGTTTATCGATCAGCTGCCCGACAAGGTGCTCGTGGGGGCGATCGCCTTCTCGACCTCGGCCGACGCCGTCCAGGCACCCACCGCCAACCATTCCGACGCGCGCGCGATCATCAATGCGCAGTCGGCAAACGGAGCCACGGCGACCGGCGACGCGCTCGAGTTGGCGCTCCAGCTTCTGCGGGGGGCGGACCGAAAGCACCCGCCGGCCGCGATCGTTCTGCTCTCGGACGGCGCCGCGAACCGGGGCATCGATGTGACGACGGTGGCGCGCGAAGCGGCGCGCGACAAGATCCCGATCGAGACCGTCGCTCTGGGCACGCCCGACGGCACCCTTCCCAACCCCGACCCGCTAGGCCCCCCGGTGGCCGTCCCGCCCGATCCGGAGTTGATGCAGCAGATTGCGGAGCTCTCCGGTGGGCGCTCGTTCAATGCCCAGAGCGCCGACGAGCTCAGCTCGATCTACAGTCAACTCGGGCGCCGGCTGGGCAGTGTGACGCGCAAGCGCGAGGTTACGGTGGCGTTCGCGATCGGCGCCCTTGCGCTGCTGGCGCTCGCGGCCGCGGGTTCGACGCGCTGGTCGTCACGACTCCCCTGAACTACGGCGGGGAGGAGTCTCCGCAGTCGTGCGGCAGCGCCCACCTACTTGTCGGCAGGTCGCGATGCTCCGAGCTTCGCCGGCGGCGGTCCTCTAACGGTCAGCCTGGCGCCAGGAGGAGACGGACGAGGAGCCACTGCGCGAACTGCACCTGTTCGTCTCCGGCCAGTATCTGATCACGATCCACCGCCAGCCGCTACCGCCGCTCAAGGATCAGCGCGAACAGCTCGATGGGCAGGTGCTCCACAGCGAGCAGTTCCTCCTCTATCGGGTCCTGGATGCGCTGACCGACAGCTTCTTCCCCATCCTGGCCGGGACCGACGACGAGATCGACGACCTCGAGGCGGCGGTGCTCGAGGATCCGAGCGAGGAGCAGCTCGAGCGCTTGTTCTCACTCAAGCGCCAGCTCATCGCCATGCGCAGAGTCGTGACGCCGCAGCGCGATTTATTCGCCCGCTCGATCGACCAGATCGCCGAGCTGCCCGGCTTCGAACTCGATGAGCGCGACTACTTCCGCGACGTCTACGACCACCTGATCCGCATCAGCGACCTCAGCGACTCATACCGGGATCTGCTCTCGGGGCGCGGCGGAAGGGATGGGTCTGACGAGCCCCGTGCGCGGGATTACTCGCTGGTTGCAGTTGAGACGTGGCGCGGTGTAGGCTGCCGCGGCATCGTCGGAGGACAGGAGGAGGAGGAGACCGTTGAAGCTCGTCGCAGTCAGGTTCCGGTTCGGCGTGGGAGCCCTCGCCGTGGCCGCGCTGTTGATCGCCGGCGCAGTGGGCGCGGGGTCGGCTAGCGCCGCCACCCAGCACGTACACATCGATTGTTCGGAGAGCTCGCTGTGCGCCGAAGTCGCCAACTACGCGGACGTGTTCGGCGCCAACTACTACGTGGGGCACGATGAGCCGACCGCCACGTTCTACTCGAACCGCCCGGGCTCAGGAAATCGAACCCGCTACGTGCTCACGCTGCCGTCGGATCCGAGTCCGTCCCATCCGACGATCAAGTCCTACAACTTCCAGCTCGCCGGGGCGTCGTGGTTCGGCATGGCGTTGTGCGACACGCAGTCCTATCCCGAGCAGCTCTCGACCTGCACCCCGGACAGCGACACGAACATCGTCGATCCGGCCGTCTCCCCCAACCACCCGGGCACGGCGTTCGCCGAGCTCCAGTTCTATCCCCCCGGCTGGGTCGAGTGGCCGGCGTGGGCCGTGGCCGTCGGCGCGAGCTCATGTGATCCCCATCAGTGGTGCGCGGCGCTGAACATCTTCAGCCTGCTCGAGGACCCCGTCAAGGGTACGACCCAAAACGCGACGTGCCAGGCCAAGGTCGGGCTCGAGACGTTCAATTTCGCCTTCGTCACCCATAACGGCCGCTCCCAGGCACCGGCGAACCCGCTCGACGCGACGCTCACGACCTACACGCCCGATCCAAGCCAGGACCTGTTCATGAACTCGGGCGACCGGATCCAAGTGACGATGCACGACACCCCACAAGGCCTGCGTGCCGACCTGGTTGATCTGAGCACCGGTCAGCGGGGCTCAATGACGGCCAGCCCAGCCAATGGGTTTGCACAGATCCAGTACGACCCGACGGGAACCAGCTGCGTCGCGACCCCGTACGCGTTCCACCCGATGTACAGCACGTCCTCGCCGGCCACCCGTGTCATCTGGGCGGCTCACTCCACGAACATCGGGTTCACTGACGAGATCGGCCACTGGCAGCACTGCAACGGCGCGGACGTTCCGGCCACTCCGTTCGGCGTCGACGCCAGCGGCAACTCGATCAACTGCCCGGCCGGGAACACGGAGACCGACGGCGAGCCGACGGACGGAGATGACAACTTCTGCTTCCCGGGATCGAGTTCGTCGCTCGTCCAGATCCAGGGCTGCACCGACACGAACACCGGTTTCGACGGAGTTTCCTACCAACCGGTGTGGCCAGATGGCAACACGCGGCTTCACCCGACGCCGATCCGGTTCACGAGCCCGCTGACCGGTCCGGGCTACAGCGATCAATACGAGCGAGCGGCCCTCGAAGCTGACCTTCCGCGGATCGAGACGAACACGTGTAACCGGACCACGGGCGCGGGGTGCACGCTGATTCCGACCGACGACGAGGGCCAACCGGCGGCGTTCTACCCGTACTTCAGCATCGCCAATGCCTCCGATCGGCACTCGGACTCCCGGCGCGATGAAGGCGGGTGCGTGTGGCAGTTCGGAGACACGCCGCCGGGCACCATCACCGACTTCGGCAAGAACGCCGGGTATGGGAGCCTGCTGGCCAACCAGTACCTAATCCTCGGCGGTGGCGGACAGTCGCACCTGGTGATCAACGACTTCCGGAACATCTTCCGGAATCCGTGCCCGGCGCCCGGCAGCGAGCACCGCTGACCAGGCGCCGCCCCGGATAGCTCGCGTGTGGGCGCCGCACCGGCGGCGCCCACATTACGCGGGGCTCGGGTGGGCGCGGCACAATGGCGCACCGTGGGGTGCGACTGGCTGCTCATCGATGGCTCGAGCCTGATCTTCCGTGCGTTCTACGGCACGCGAGGCAGCCCGCCCGCGGCCGGTGCACGCGACGTGAACGCGGTGCGGAGTTTCCTCGAGCGACTCGCGCGGTTGATCGTGCAGCGGCGCCCCCGGCGGCTCGCCGTGGCCGACGATGAGGCATGGCGGCCCGACTGGCGAGTGGAGCTGATCCCCACCTACAAGTCGCACCGCGTGGCGGAGCCCGTTCCGGCTGGGCTCGTGCCGCAGCTTCCCATCATCCGCGACCTCCTCGAGGCGATCGGGATCGACATGGTCGGTGTGCCCGAGCACGAGGCCGAGGACGTGATCGCCACCTGGTGCAAGCTGGCCTCCGGCACGATCGAGATCGCCAGCGGCGACCGTGACCTTTTCGCCTTGGTCGAGGACCCGCGGGTGCGCGTGCTCTATCCCGAGAAGTCCGGGACGACCGTGATCGACGAGGCCGAGGTGACGCGACGCTACGAGATTCCCGGCCGGCGATACGCGGACTTCGCGATCCTGCGTGGCGACCCATCCGACGGCCTGCCCGGCCTGAGGGGCGTGGGGAGCGTAAGCGCTGCAGGCATGATCCGCCGCCACGGCGACATCGCCGGCGTCCTGCGTGAGCGGCGGCTGGGCGAGGCCGACCGGGCCTACCTCGAGAGGGCGATGAGCGTCGTCCCGCCCGTGGCCGATCTGGACATTCCGCTGCCCGCCGGCCGCCGCGACGCCTATCCCGCCGACGAGCAGGCGCTGCGGCGGTTGGCGGCAGCCCACGGCGTGGGAGATTCGTGTGCGCGCCTTCTCGACGCCGTCGCGAAGCTGCCCGCGATTCCGGCTTCGGAGGAGTAGTGACGCCGCGGGGCCCCGTCCTCTGGGACGAGGACGAGGCCCCGAGTTGCTCGCTTCGCTAGTGGCGCTTGTGAGCGTGCGTCCGGAACGTCACCGTCTGCGTTGAAACGGTGGTCTGGCCCTCGGTCACGCGGAGCCGCACGTTGAGGATGTGCCTGGTCGCGAGCAGGTGCTTGCCGCTGCCGTTCAGCGTGATCCGCACGATCCGGGTCTCGCCGGCGTTCAGCGTCACCGACTTGCTGCCGACGTTCACCCGCCTGTGGTGCTTGGCGCCGGCGGTCAGCGTGAGGGTGAGCGGGCACGGGCCACCGTCACAGGTGATCCTGACCGCGACCGTGGTGCCGCTGACCTTGGCATGGCCGAAGGTGGCGACACCCATCACGGGTGGCGGGGTGGTCGTGGTGAGCGTCTGGTCGGCGCCGGTGAAGGTGCCGAAGTCAGACTGCGCGACCGCCCGGTAGTGGATCGTGGTGCCGGCCGGCAGCCCGGTCAGAGCCGCGCTAAACGCGACAGGCGAGTTGCCCACCGGGATGATCTGGGACGGCGTGCTCTGCCCGTAGGCCGTCGTGGTCCCGAACTGGAACGACACCTTCACTGCCGCGCCCTGCGGGTTGACGCTCCCGTTGAGCGTCGCCCCGCTCGTCGTGACTGCGCTCGCCGCCCCGGTGACCGGCACGCCGGGCTGGTAGGCGTCGGCGAACAGCGCCCGCGGGCTCGTCCCGTTCGTGAACAGGAAGAACGGGGTGCCGAGCGCCCCGCCCTGGCAGGCCTGCCCGTCCGCGTTGAACGGGGTGGCGATACACGCCGAGGAGATCGGCTCGCGCACGTCGGCCTGGCCGGGGCCGGTGCCGGTCGGCGTGAGTGGCACGTCCGACTCATCCAGCACAAAGGTTGGATTCGCGGCGTTCACGAAATGCCCGACGAACGCCCTGGTGCCCGAGGGTGTCTCCTCCCGCCAGCTCACGTAAGGCGTGTTGCCCGAGAACGTGATGTCGGCGCGGGTCGACTCGACGCCCGGCGTCGAGATCGCGTTGCCCCCGTTGACGATCTGGAAGTGCGGCGTCGGAGTCGTCACGAAGCGGGAGACGAACACCTGGTGAACGCCGCCCACGGTCTCATCCCAGGTCACCCACGGAGCGGTCGGATTGGCCGGATTCATCGTCCCGGCCGCGACCTGCGGGTCCTCGGCGTCCTTGGTCGGATCGCTGCCCAGAGAGCACGCGTGCTCGGCCACGAGCGAACCGGCGCAGCTGTTCGCCGCGTTGAGGATCCCATTGCCGGTGTTGCCGAACACGTGCCAGTGAAAGCCGCCGGCACCCGGCGCGCTGTCGGCCTCGGCCTTGGCCGCGAACACCAGCTCGTTGTTCGCCAGCCCGGCCGTGCTCGGGTCCTTCTCATACCACACCACCCACGGCACGCTGTCGTTCGCGCCGGTGAAGGCGATGTCGGGCTCGATCCCATTCCGCGTGACGTCCACGTTCAGGCTGGGATCCGCGCCGCCTGGGCCGACCCGCCCAAGGCCAACCTGCTGGAAGCAGAACCCGCCGATCGCCGGGACGTTTCCGCTCGCGTCAGGCACGCCGGCCGGGGTCACGCCGTTGCAGTTTGCCGCCCCCGGTCCGATCGGCTTAGAGACGAAGATCTGATCCGGGCCGCCTCCGGGCGAGGCGGTCTGCTCCGTCTCCTGCCACGTGACCCACGGACCAGGCTTGGTCGGGTCGACCGCCGAGCCGCCCGCCACCGACGGGTTCTCAGCGCTCTGATCCGTGTGGATGTTGAGCGACGGAACGTTCGGGCCGCTGCCGCCGTTGCCGCGGCTCTGCCCGGCGAACACCCACTTGTTGCTCGCGGCGTCAAACCGGCTGGCGAAGATGTTGTTGGCGCCGAAACCGGTCCCCGTGGTGTTCTCATACCACGTGGCCCACGGCACGGTCCGGCCCGCGCCGGCGAAGTCGATCGACGGAGCCTCGCCGTCCTGGCCTTGGTCGAAGTTCAACGACCCGGTGAACTGCGGGCTCGCCGACGAGCGACCGCCCACCGTTCCATTGCCCCGCGTCGTCCATACACCGTTCGCGAACGACCGCGAGAACACCTGATCATGCGCTCCGCCCGCCTCCTGCTGGCGAAACACCGCCCACGGCACCGCCGGCTTACCGGCCACCAGCGCGCCCCCCACGACATCGGCGTTGGTCGGATCCTCACCGCTCACACTCTGTCCTGGATCGATCCCGGCCGCGGGATCGTTGTTCACCTGCACGCCCGGCGGCAAGGCCTGAAATGCCGCTGCCGAGCCTGCGGCCGCCAGCACCACGACGACCACGGTGAGCGCGATGCGCGCCCACGGCGACCGCCCCCATTGCTTCCTCATCGAGTTCTCCTTCGGTTCGAGGTCTGCTTCTCGAAGGGCGTTACGGCCGACCGCGCCATTTGGTTCGCGGATCGCAGGCGCGAGTGCGAAGCGCGCGTGGCGCACCAGCCCGCCCTGGCGCAACAGCTCGTACCGACGCCGCCGCAACGCGTGCACGACCTCGGGCGTCGACCGGACCGAATCGGCGACTATCACGCCAGACGTCAGATCGATGCGCGATCTCGCGCATCCGGTACTTCTGGATCTTGCCCGTTACCGTCATCGGGAAGGAGTCAACGATCCTCCAGTAGCGCGGGATCTTGTACGTGGCGATCCGGCCACGGCAGGCAGCGGCAAGATCCTGGCCGGTGGCGGTCGAGTCCTCGCGCAGCTGAACCCACTTCGGCGTCGATCGCGCGAGCGGTGGCGTCGGGATCATCCCGGTAGCCGACCATCACGCCGTAGCCGCGCGTGCACTGCTCGCCCGGTGTGCCGCGGGGCACGATGGCCCCGGTGTTCGGATTCAGTGCACCGGGTGGGCGATGCCCACGAGCACGCGCTGCCCCGAGGAGGTCGGGTTGCCGTTGGCCAGCTGCCGGGTCACGGTGAACGTGCGGAATTGCGTCACCGGCGCCCCCGACCACAGGGTGACATTTTGCGCGTCGTTGAAGGTGCCGATGGGAACCAGGATCCCGGCCGAGTTCTTCAGCCAGGCTTGGTAGTAACGGCCATTGGCGAGATGCGGCAACCCGGTCACTTTCAGCTCGACCCGCCAGCCCGACTCGGTCTTGGTCAGCGTGCCGGAGCCGCGCGCCGCCGGGGCAAGCGGCGTGCCCGACACGACCATCGCGAACTGCAGCGGCTTCGAGGAGTTGGCGTTCAGCGCGATCACCAGCGCCACGACGATCGCGGCGGCGGCCGTTGCGAGACCGCCGAGCGCGATCACTGGGCGCCGGCGCCACAGCGCGCCGAGCGAGAACCGCCGGCGGACGGGTGGTGCCGCTTCGTGCGGCGCGGTGGCACGGTCGGCCTCGGCCCCACGAGCGACCCCGGAGGCACGCTCGGCCTCGGCCTCACGGGCGACCGCGCTGACCACCAGATCCTCGAGCCCGGGATCGGGCTGCACCCATGCGGCCGGCGTCTCGAGCAGCGTGCGAAGTTCGTCGAGCTCGGCTCGTTCCTGGGCAGTGAGCGACGTCACAGGCTCGCCCGACAGGTACGAGATCCGGTCGTTGTCGCTGGCGCTCATTGCTTCGCCTCTTTCAATGGCATACGGTAGATGACGCCGGCTTGGTTCATTCGCGCAGGTGTCCGAGCAGCGTAGTCAAACGCTTGTGCGCCCGGAACGAGCGCGATTTCACTGTGCCCACCGCCACGCCCAGGCGCTCCGCGATCTGTGCGTGAGTGAAGCCCTCCAGGTGCTGCAGGCGGACCACCTCCTGCTCGTCGGCCGGCAACTGCGCCACCGCCTGACGGACCTCCCAGACGTCGTACGCGGCCTCGGCCGACTGCGGTGTCGAGACGAGCCCCGGCTCGCCGGCGGGCACTGAGTCGAGCGGGTCCGCGGCCCGGACCGCCTCGCGGCGGTAGACATCGATGGCGACGCGGCGCGCGATCGCGGCCAGCCATGGCCCGAGCTCGCGGTTCTCGTCGAAGCTCTGCGCCGCCCGCCACGCCTTCACGAAAGCCTGCTGGGTGGCCTCCTCGGCCAAGGAGCGGTCGCCCAGCACCTTGTACGCCACCGCGTAGACCAGCCGTCCGTGCGAGCGATAGACGGACCGGACGGCGTCCGGATCGCCCTGGCGGAAGCGCGCGCGGATCTCGCGTTCCTGCACGATCCGACGCTACCAGCGCGGCGGGGGCAACCGACGGTGCGCGGTTAGGGCCGGATGCAGAATCCCGTCGCGTCGGCGTTCGCGCAAAGAAGACCACGCAGCGTCACGCCGTCCTCGTCGAGCACGACGAGCCGAGGCTCATCTCGCGCCTCGAGCAACTTGAGCGCTTCGAACATCGGCATTCTGGGCGTGGCCGTGGCCGGCTCCGGCTGGGCGCACTCCCGCGCCGGCGTGCTGTCGGGACCGTCCACCGGCACCCGGTCGCGCTCGATCGCGCCGGCGAACGCCCCTCCCTCAGTGAGCAGGACCGTGCGGACGTTCGGCCGATCGAAGAGTCGCCGAACCTCTCCGAGGGAGGCACCGGCGGGGAGCGTCTTCGGAGCCCGGATCATCACCTCGCCGACCGTCAGGGCCAGCGCGTCCTCCCGCCCGAGCGTCGTGCTCATGGCGCGACCCCCTGCCCGACGACTTCCTCCACGACGTCTGACACGTACCGGCCACCGTTGACGTCGCCGTCGACGACGAGGCGCGGTTGCGAGAGCGCTCGCCCGTCCTCACTCAAGGAGATCAGGAGCGGACGGCCGCCGACCCACGCCTCACCGGGCGTGACCGTGGCGACATAGCCGTCTGAGCCCACCGCGGCAACCCACGTATTCAACCCGGCGCGAAGGTGCGCCGCGCGCAGAACGGCGCTGAGGGTTGGTCCGATCTCGGTGTGCTGCTGGCCGGCGGTGCCGGCCAGGAAGCTGACGTGCAGCGTCTCGGCGGGGAGGGCGGCGAGTTGTGTCGCGGTCAGGACCCTCGTGAACGGGCCCTCCTCGATGGTCAGCGCGCCGGGTGATGGGGACGTGGTCGGAGTCGGGTTCTGCACCCCGACGGTGATCCGGTCAACCGCCGGCACAGTCCTGGCCCCATCCCGGTCGCCCGGAACCACGAGTTCGGGGGCCGGCAGCGGGCGTCCATCCTCTTCGAGGGCCAGGTATGCGGGATGATCGCCGAAATTGCTGTCGAGCTCGCCGAGGGCCAGGGTGACGCGCCGGTCCCACCGGCCGCTCACGGTCACCGTGACTCGCAAGAGCGCGTTCTTCGCCACCGGCAGCGTCGGCCCCGCCGCGTTCACGAGACCCTCAAGCGAAACACCGCCGTCAGTGTGGGTTCGAGAGCCCGGCCACCAACCCGCCGGGGCCGTGAAGGTCGATTGGGGGAGTGCCTCGAGCTGCCGTACGCTGTAGGTCGACGCCACAGCGACCGCGCCGTCGATGCTCACGGTCGGCTGGGCGTGGCGCTCGCTCGAGCCACGCCCGTGCCCGTGGACGTCGAGGCCTGAGGAGGGCGCGGCGCCGAGCGCGGCCGCCCCGGCGGCAAGAACGAGCGTGAGCAAGCATCTGCGCGTCACGTCCACCCGCATGGTTCGTCTGTCAACCTGTTCTGCATAGCTACATCCTATGCAAAATGGTCCAACGGGTGGTCCGGTGCCTAAGCTCGGTCCGTGCCGGCGCGGCTCACGCCGACGCCCCGCGCTCGATCATGACCGAGGTGGCCTTGACCACCGCGGTCGCGCTGACACCTTCCGCCAGCCCGAGCTCTTCGACCGAATCCCGGGTGATCGCCGCGGTGACGAGGAACGGCCCGGCCTCGAGCTCGACAAGGGCCATGACCCCGTCACACTCGACCGAGCGCACTACGCCGGCGAAGCGGTTCCGGGCTGAACGCTCGGTTCCCGTGCGGTGGCGCATCGGACGGGAGCTGAGCCGCTGAACCTCCGAGGCGGGGACGACCCTGCGGTTGCGCTGATCGCGGAAGGTCCGGATCTGGCCCTTGCGGTCCCAGCGCCGCAGGGTGTCGACGCTGACCCCGAGCGCCGCCGCCGCCTCGCCGAGTGAGAGCTCATCGGCCATCTGCAACCGAGACGCTACTCGACGTGGACGGCAGGAGCGGGCGAGCGCTCAGACGGCGGTTGCCCCGGGCGTCCCACACGCCCGCAGCCCGTAGCTTGCGGCGAGCGAGTACACCTGACTCGCGCCCAGCGCGGCCTCCGCGTCCGCCACCGCCTGATCGTCACCGCGCTTGGCGGCCACGTCCAGCTGCTTGTAGTTCGTGATCGTCTGGGTCAGCGCGGTGAGATAGTGCTCGAGAGTCGCGCGTTCTCGCGCATTGCCGGGTGGACGCCGCAGTGCCCGTAGCTGGGACTGCTCGCTCTGGAGCACTGGCACCACGCTGTCGAGGTAGGCGGCCAGGGCGGCGTCTTGTCCCGAGGTTGCCTGGGCAGCGCTTGGGGGCGGGATCGATCGGGTCTGGCGCAGTGCGCCGGTGCAGATCGCGTTGGCGCGGGCGATGAAGTCGCTCTTCGTGTACGTGTTGCCGCCGCAGCCGCCGGCAAGCAGCGCGATCAAGAGCGCTCCGCAGGCGCCTGCTCGTGGCCATCTACCCCGCACGAGGCAAGCGTACCGGCGATGGTCGTGCGTCCGGAGTCGGGCGCTCGTTGCCTATGCATTGCCTATATGCTGCGCCGCATGCTCGAAACCCTCTCCATTCCTCGTCGTATCGCCCTCCTCACCGTGGTAGCGCTGCTTGTGTCGGCAGCGCCGGCCCTCGCCGACACGTCTTCGACGCTGACCGTAGTCGGCACGAGCGACGTGAGCGACTCGGGCCTGATCGCCAACGTGATCCAGCCCGGGTTCAACAAGGCGTTTCCGCAGTTCACGTTCAAGTACGTGGGGTCGGCGACCGGCGCGGCGCTCCAGAACGCCGAGAACGGGACGGGGGGACCGAGCGCACTGATCGTCCACGCCCCCTCGCTCGAGAACCAGTTCGTCGCGAACGCCTTCTCCTACAAGAACCAGTTTGGCAGCGCGATCTTCATCAACGACTTCGTGTTCGCGGGGCCGACGGGCGACCCCGCGGGCGTGTCCTCCAACGGAGCAAACAACATCGCGCAGGCATTCGCCGACGTCGCCTCCGCGGGAGCCGCAGGGAAGGCCACCTTCTTCACTCGCGGAGGCACGACCACCGCGTCGGGCACGACTGTCGAGGAGCATCAGATCTGGGCGCTCGTGCACAGCTCTGGCCTTCAGCCCGCGAGCTTGGTCCTGTGCGACGTGAGCGCGGCTGACGGCGGAGGCATGTCGCCGATCAGCCCGAGCGTGCAATCGAGCTCCGGCCAGCCCTGCCCGGACAGCGGGACGGTGCAGAGCCCGCATAACCCGTCGTGGTACTTCATCAACGCCGGCTCCAACCAGGCCGCGAATGTGATCGCCGCCAACGCGTGCCCGCCGGCCGACGCGCCGAGCGCAAGCAACACCTGCTACGTGCTGAGCGATCGCGGCACGTTCGACTACCTGGCTTCCGGGACGGATCCGGCCGGGACGATCCCGAACCTGAAGATCGTCACGCGCGGTCCTCAGGGCGCCTCGGCCCCGGGCGGCCAGTTCGCGCTGGTGAACTACTTCCACGTCTACATCATCAACCAGTCCAAGCCGGGCGAGACCGTGAACCTGACAGCCGCCCTGGACTTCGTGAACTTCCTGACCTCGTCGACGTTTCAGGGGCAGCTGGCGGGCTACCTGAACAAGACGAGCGATCCCGCCGGGGCGCCGTTCGTCGCCGACGCGTCGCCCCACCTCACCGCATCGGGAATACCGCGCGTCTACCACGCCGGCAAGCCGGCCAAGGTGACGGGGACGCTGACCAACGCCGAGCCGGGGTTCCCGGCCCTGTCGGGCGAGACGGTCACCGTCGACGAGGTCAAGGGAGCGCTGGTGATCCCCGTCGCCGGCGGTAAGACCGACTCGAACGGCCACTACAGCATCAGGTTCGTGCCGCCCTCGACGGGCTCGTACCAGGTCTCGACGGGACAGATTTCCAAGATCGAGATCGCGACCCTGAACCCGCCCTACGGCGACATCCTGTCACCGTCCGCGACCAATCCGGTGAAGGTGACCGTGCACGCCGCGGCGTCCAACCTCAGGGCGCAGTCGCAGGGGGGCAAGGCGCTGGTGATCGGCTCGATCGCGCCGGGCACCGGGCACGTGAAGGGCACGGTGGCGGTATTCGCCAAGGCGGTCGGCAAGAACGCCGGATTCCGGAAGGTGGCCAGCGCTCGCCTCGCCGCGACCCAGGGCAACTTCGCCGTGTCGGTGCCGCTCGCGGCCGGCACGTGGCAAATCAAGGTGAGGTTCTCGGATCCCCCTCAGGTGGTGGCGGCCAGCTCGCGCACCGTCGAGGTCACGATCGGCACGCCGCCCGCTTCCGGGGTCAGCCTCGGGTCGGTGAAGGCGGGGAAGGGCGCGTTGACCGCGGGCGGCTCCGTACGTCCTCCCGCTACGTCGGGAGCGGAGGTTGAGTTGCTCGCGCTGAACACCACGCCGGGAGCCCCCGCCCGCTTCAGGGTCCTCGCGATCGAGCGCCTGAAGGCCGGCAAGACGGCAGTCACGCTCCACGCCAAGGTGAAGCCCAAGACCCGGTGGCTGCTGCAGCTCGAGTACATCCGGCCGGGCCAGTCGCCGAGCTTGTCGGGTCTGAGGACGGCCGTGTCCCGCTAGGTTCTCGCTGGTGGCAAGGCTCGCGCTGGCGCTCGTATTCGCGCTCGTCGCACTGTGCGTCACGAGCGCAGGCGCGAGGGGCGACAACAGCTCGGATGTGCTGGTGTCGGCCACCGTCTTCACCCCCAACGGAAACACATCGGACTCGGTCACGCTGGCGGCGCTTCAGGCGGACCCCGGACGCTGTCCGACCTACAACGGTCCCGGGACCATGCACGAGTTCGGCCGGCAGGGCTTCGTGGACGTATCCCTGCCGCCGAGCGGCGCGCAAACGGGAACATGGGCGCTCTCGACCGCCCTCGCGTGCATGCAGACGCCGATCGCCACGAACGCGGTGCAAGGCATCACCGTGCTGAATCTCGACGGCACCCCGCAAACCGGATCCGGCTCACAGCTGGGACCCTCCGACCTGGCCGCCCCCAGCGACTTCAGCGACTCCACGGCTGTCCCGGTGGTCGAGGCGCTGGGATCGTCCAACCAGTACGACCGGCCGTGGCGCGGGAACGGCGATCAGGATTTCCTCGATGAGGTGCAGCAGTCACAGAACACCGGTCAGCCCGCACCCATCTCGATCGAGGTATTCGAAGGTCCGATGCTCACCGTCAAGGTGACGGCATCACGCACGTCGGTTCCCGCCGGTGGCGCCGTGACCTTTCACGCCACCGTGACCGGGCCGGCCGCAGCGGGGCTTTCCTACAGCTGGAGCTTCGGCGGCGGGGCGCCCGGCTCGAGTGCGCCAGCGCCGGAGATTCGCTTCGCGAACGCCGGTCAATACGAGGTCACGGTGCAAGTCACGGACGCCGCCGGCGGGGGCGGCATAGCCTCGATCCCGATCACGGTGGGCGGCAAGGCCCCAACCGCTACCGGCGGGCATAAACGCAGCGGCGCCGGCACTGCGCTCACCTCCCACTTCCCGACCGGGCCCCGGCAAAGTTCGGGCAGCCATCCTGGCGGTGCGGCTGGCAACTCGACGCGCGGTGGGTCACCGAGCGGCAACACCCACGCTGGAGGGACGACGCCGGCTCACCCCCAGGCGACGCCGAGCACCAGCACGCCCGCGCCCGCCGCGACCACGCCGCAGAACCTGCCCGCGTCACCTCACCCCGCTCCCCTCACGACCACACCCCGTCTGGCCCCCCGCCCTCTTCCGCTCACCAAACCGGGTCCGGCACCGCCCGCGAAGGGGCCAGTCGTGGCCGGGCGGCTGATCAGCGACGTGTTCCCCCTCTCGCCCGACGCCAGCCCGCTCGTGCACCTGGTGCCCGCCGCGGTGGCGAGCGCGCCGCCCGCGCGGCGCGCGCTGCGCGCCTCGTTGCTGCCGCTCATCGGCGGCGCGCTGGCGGTCGTTCTCCTGCTCGCGCTCGGCGCCGGCCGCGAGCTGGGCTGGCGCCCCGACTGGCGGGCGCTGCGCGGCGGCAACTGAGATCCTGGTCGGATCAGCGACGTGCCCATGTTGTTCGCCCTCAGCACCAACGGCATCGACCAGGCGATATTCCACGTCGCCAGCGCGCTGGAGGTGCCGGTGCTGATCCTGGCGCTGCTCGCGCTCGCGCTGGTCATCTACGAGCTCGGCAGCTACCTGGTCGAGCTGCACAACCGACGCCGCCGGCGCTTCGCGGCCCTTCAGGCCGGAGCCGAGCAGGCCCGCGAAGCGCTTCTGCGGAACGACCGTTCGGCCGCGGCCGCGGCCGTGCGCGACATTCCGCGCAGCCCGGCGATGGCGGCCACCCTGTCGTTCATCATCGACCACGTCCGGATGGACGGCAGCGAGCATCAGGTCAACAAGGCGCTCGCGGACTTTGACTTCGACGCCCAGCGCCGCCTGGCGCGGACCCGATTGCTCGTGCGCGCCGGCCCGGCGCTCGGGCTGATGGGCACGCTGATCCCTCTCTCCCCGGCGCTCACCGGCCTGGCCGCCGGTAACACCGCGCAGCTCAGTCACGATCTTCGCGTGGCCTTCAGCGTCACCGTGGTCGGGCTCATGATCGGAGCCGTGGCGTTCGGGCTGTCGCTCTCCCGCGATCGCATGTACAGCCAGGATCTGTCCGATCTTCAATATCTCGCCGCGGTGATCAGCGATCCACGATCCACAGGAGGCACAACATCATCTCCGTCACCCCCCACGCCCGCAGCCGAGAAGATCGCGCCGGCGACCCGCTCGACGGACTCGTGAACCTGTTCGACCTGGGGATCGTGCTGTCCGTCGCGTTCCTGCTGGCGGCGCTGTCCTCGCTTCACCTGTCGGGGACGATCACCAGCCACGGGCTGCGCGCGAACGCCCCGCGGGCTATCACCATCCAGCCCGGCCAGACCGTCGCGCCGTTGCCGAAGCCCGGCTCGCGCACGATCGGCCAGGGGACGGCGGTGGGCACCGTCTATCGCCTCACCAACGGGCAGCTTGTGTACGTCCAGCAGGCGCCACCGAAGCCAACTCGCTGACGTGCACTACCTCTGGGAGCAGATGCGCGGGGCGATCCCGCTGATCGCGCACGGGGATCCGTACATCGTGGGCCTGCTCTGGGTGACCATCCGAGTGGCCGTCGTGTCCACGGCGGCTGCGCTCCTGATCGGTCTCCCGCTCGGGCTTGCGCTGGGGCTCGGCCGCTTCCGCGGCCGGCGCGCCCTGCAGATCCTGGCCAACGCGAGCCTCGCGCTTCCGCCGGTGGTCGTAGGCATCGCCGTA
This sequence comes from Solirubrobacterales bacterium, assembly GCA_019244395.1. Lineage (GTDB taxonomy): Bacteria > Actinomycetota > Thermoleophilia > Solirubrobacterales > Solirubrobacteraceae > Palsa-465. The sequence goes on from JAFASQ010000556.1 coordinate 18,078, forward strand.
CTGCTGCTGCTCCTCCCCCACGGCGCGCTCGGCTCGCTCCAGATCGAATTCTCGCTGAACGCCGTGTACATCGCCCAGACCATCCTCGCTCTCCCCTACGTCGTGGCTCTCACCCCGGCAGCGATCCAGGGTCTTCCCCCCGGGCTGCTGGTCCAGGCGCGCGCATTAGGGGCGGGCCGCCTCCAGCTATCGGGGCTGGCGCTGCGAGAGGCCAAGATCGGCATGATCGCCGCCGTGATCGCCGCGCTCGGCGCCACCATCTCGGAGGTCGGAGCGGTCGTGATCGTCGGCGGCAACTTCCAGGGCCACGACGAGACGCTGGCGAGCGCGCTGCTCGAGCAGTTCAACTACACGGCCCATGAGCCATATGCGACCGCGATCGCGCTCGTACTGCTGGCGCTGATCCTGGTCCTGGCCGGCCTGCTTACCGTGCTCCAGCAGCGCACGCAGGGGATTCAGTTGCGTTTCCGGGCGGCGTGAGATGCGGCTGATCTGGGATGAGCTGGGAAAGGCACTGCCGATGATCTTCCACGGCAATCCTCAGCTGCTCGATGTCATCTGGTTCACCGTCCAGGTGGCGGTGGTGGCGACGGCGGCCGCCACCCTGATCGGGCTGCCGATCGGCCTCGCCCTCGCGCTCGGCCGCTTCCGCGGCCGGAACCTGCTGCGTGCATTGGCCAACGCCAGCCTCGCCCTGCCGCCCGTGCTGGTCGGCGTATTCCTGTTCATTCTCTTCAGTCCGGCGGCGCCGCTCGGCTTTCTCCACCTGATCTGGACCAGGCGGGTGGTGTTCATCGCCCAGACGATCCTCGCCCTCCCGTTCGTGGTGGCCCTCAGCGCGGCGGCGATCCAGGCGCTTGCGCCAGGGCTCCTGGCCCAGGCGCGGCTGCTCGGCGCGGGTCGCCTGCAGGTGTCGATGCTCGCCCTTCGCGAAGCGCGCATCGGTGTGATCGCGGCGCTGATCGCGGCGCTCGGAACCTCCCTGGCCGAGGTTGCCGCGGTTGCGCTGCTCGGCGGCAACATCTACGGGTATGACCAGACGCTGGCCAGCGCCACCCTGTACGAGGTCGGCGGCGGCTACTACGCCGACGCGGTCGCCATCGGGATCGTGCTGATCGTTTTGATCCTGATCCTCATGTGCGGTCTTGGAGTGCTGCAACAGCAGGGCAACGGCATCCGGATGCGCTTCCGGTCAGCAGCATGAGCGACGCAGCGGGCGATCCGCGCGTGATGCTGCGTTGCGAGCGCCTGAGCGTGCGGCGTGGCCGGCGCGAGGTGGTCCATGACGTGAGCGCCGAGCTTCGCGCTGGAGAGATCATCGCGCTGCTGGGACCCAACGGCGCCGGCAAGAGCACGCTCCTCGATGCGCTCGCCGGTGCGCTGCCCGCGGCGCAGGGCCGGATCGAGCGGCGGGGCCGGGTGGCGGTCGCGCTGCAGTCTCCCGACCTGGCCCGGCGTACCGTGCTGGCGAACGTCGTCCTTGCGCTCGCCTGGTGGGGCGTCCCGCGCGGTAACCGCGCGCCCCGCGCGCGCGAGGCGCTGCGCGCGATCGGCGCCGAGCACCTGGCGGCGCGTCCGGCCGCGACGCTCTCCGGGGGCGAGCGGCGCCGGGTTCATCTGGCGCGGGCCATCGCCGTACGCCCAGACATCCTGCTGCTCGACGAGCCATTCGCCGGCCTCGACGCCGAGGTGCGGGCGAGCCTGCTCGAGGATGCGTTGTCGGCGCTGCGTTCCGCGACACGCGCCACGCTCGTGGTCGTCCACGATCGAGCAGAGGCGTGGGCGTTGGCGGACCGCCTGCTCATTCTGATCGACGGCCGGCTCGTGGCGACAGGTCCGCCGCGGGAGCTGCTCGAGCAACCCCCGAGCCTGGAGGTTGCGCATTTCCTCGGCTTCGACGGCAGGCTGGATGACGGCCTTGAGGTGGTCCTGACCCGGCCGGCACACGTCGCGTTGGATCCCGCCGGGCCGGTTCACGGACGGGTGACGCGCGCCATCCCGCTCGAGGACGGGGTGCGCCTGGAGCTCGAGCTCGAGCACGGACGCCTCTACACGGTCGCGCCGCTTCCCGCGCCCGGCCCCGGCGACGACGTCCGCGTCCGCCTCGAGGGCGGAGTGCGCTTTCCTCGCTTCGAAGCCTCGGCCCCGGTACCGTCGACTGCGCCTTAGCGGGTTTCGAAGATCGCCGTCTCAAACGCCGCCACCCCGGTGGGCGGCGGGATATTCACCTCGCGGATCAGCGCCGTGTTCTGCTCGCTGAAGCGCTGGGCGTGCTCCTCGGATTCCCACACCTCGATGACCCGCGCGCCGGACTGGACGAGGCCGACGATCCGCGCCAGGCAGCCGTCCGGCAGCTTGTCGTGCGTCCCCGCGCGCTCGTTGAGCTCGTCATAACCCTCCGGGTCAAAGCCGTTGTCCCACTCCAGCAGCGTGCAGAACGGCATGGCAGGTCCTCTCGTGGTGATTGGTGGGTGTTTACCGTACGGCGTTCCTCACCCTCCAGCGCTGGTCGGCGAGCAGCGCATCCGCCGCGGCGCGGCCGGACACGCCGTGCACACCGGGTCCCGGGTGTACCCAGGCGCCCGCCACATACAGACCGCGCAGCGGCGTGCGGCAGCGGCACAGCTCGGGGGCGGGCCGGAACAAGAGTTGCTGATCGAGCTCGCAGCTTCCGGCGGCCAGATCCCCGCCCCGTAGGCTGGGGTTCTCGGCCTCGATCGCCGCCGGCGAACGGATCGCGCGCGCCAGGACCAGCTTCCGAAAGCCGGGCGCAAACTGCTCTATCCGCTCCTCGATGCGCTCCGCTACCTCGTCGTCGGACAACTCGGGCTGCTGCGGGACCCGCGCGTACACGTACAGCGTGTGCTGCCCATCGGGCGCGCGGGTGCCGTCGTGCAGGGAGTGCTGGCCGACGACGAGTGCCGGCCGGTCGGGAAACCGCCCGTCGCCGGCCTGTTCGAGCGACGTGACGAGCTCGCCGAGGGCGCCGCCCACGTGGACGACGCCGGCCTCGCGCGCGCGGGGCCCCGGCCACGGCACCGGAGCGGAGAGCGCATAGTCGAGCTTCACCGTGCCCAGGCCGTAGCGCCACCGCCGCAGTCGCTCCTTCACGCGGGCAGGGAAAGCGCCATCGGGCAGCAGGGACAGGAGCGGGCCGGGGCTGACCGTGCAGACGGCGGCGTCGACCGCGAGGCGCTCCCCGCCGGCGAGGCGCACCGCCGCGACGCGGCCACGGCGGGCCTCGATGTGCGCCACCGCATTGGCGCAGCGAACCTCCGCGCCGCGCTCGCGCAGCTGCGTCACGAGTGCTTCGGTGAGCCGCCCGGCTCCGCCGCGCGGGAAGGGCCATCCCACGACGTGCCCCAGGAAATTCAAGCCGAGCGAGAACGCTCCGCTGCCGGCGGCCTGCGGCGAGAGATCGGCGTGGGCACCCGAGCCGGCCAGCCAGGCGGCGGCGCGATCGCTGCCGAACAGCCCACGTCCCAGGCTGGCGGACGAGGCGAGCGCCATGGGAGCGAGTTCGAGCGCCCGGCTTCGCAGCCGGGCCAGCAGCGTCGCGCCGTCCCGCAGCGGCGGAAGCCGAGACAACCCGGCACTGATCAGGGCGTGGCGATGCGGCCACAGCGTCCGCATCAGCTCCCCCCACGCCACGCCCGCGCCGGGCGCACACGCCTCGAGCGAATCGATCGTGGCGGCCAGGTCGCGGTGTAGTGCGACCTCCTCCCCTTCGCCGTCCAACACATGGACCATCGCCACCGGCGGGTTGACCCAGTCGAGCGCGAGGTCGAGATCGCCGAACGCGGGCGAGGCTGCGGTGAGCGGAAAGAACCCGGAGCAGATGTCGTGGGTGAAGCCGGGCAGCGTCGACGCGGCGGACCGGACCGCCCCGCCCGGCGCGCTCGCCGCCTCTAGGACCAGCACGTCGTGTCCCCGTGCGGCAAGCCGCACCGCCGCCACCAGGCCATGGTGTCCGGCGCCGATCACCGCGATCCGTCTGCGCATGACGTGCTCTTACCCCGGTGCGTGTTTCTCGACCGGACGCTCGGGTAGTCGGGACCGACCCGTGCTCGAGCAAAACGCCGCCGAGCGGATCCATCGCGTCGAGGACGCGCACACGAACTGGTACCTCGTCGAGGACGGCCCCGGGCGGGGGCTGACGATCGTGGACGCCGGCCTGCCCCGGTCCTGGGAGTCGCTTCGCTCAGCGCTCCGCGCGCTCGGGCGCTCCCCGCGCGACGTCGAGGCGGTGGTGCTCACGCACGCGCACTTCGACCACATGGGTTTCGCTCGCCGCGCGCAACTCGATCTCGACGTCCCCCTGTGGGCGCACACGGACGAACTGAGCGCGGTATCGCACCCGTGGCGCTACGACCATGAGCGCAGCCGGGTGCCCTACCTCCGTCACCCGGAGTTCCTGAAGATCTTCAGCGAGATGACCGCGATGGGCGCGCCCTTCGTGAAGGGAAGCGACTCGGCGCGAGCGTACGGATCAACCGATCGGCTCGACGTCCCGGGCCAGCCGCAAGTCGTGTTCACGCCCGGACACACCCATGGTCACTGTTCGCTGCTGTTCGCCGACCGCGGCGCGGTGATCGTGGGCGATGCCTTCGTAATGCTCGATCCGTACACCGGCCGCGGAGGGCCGTGCGTGGTCGCCGGCGCGGCGACGGCCGACAGCGCCCAGGCGCTGCGCTCGCTCGACGCGCTGGCCGGCCTCGAGGCCACGACCGCGTTAACCGGCCACGGGCCGCCGTGGAAGGGGAGCATGCGCGAGGCCGCCGAGCGCGCGCGGGCCGCTGGGCCGGCGTAGTACCCGTACGATCGGCGGCATGGACTTGCCGCCCGGACCCCGAGCGCCCGCCATCTGGCAGACGATCGCGTGGATGGCTCGCCCGGGGGCGTTCATGCGCGGCGTGCACGCTCGCTTCGGCGATCCGGCCACCATCCGGACTTACTGGACCGAGGAGCCGATGGTGCTGTTCTCGAGCCCGGACGCCGTGCGCGCCGTGTTCCGCCTGGATCCCGCGATCGCGCCGGCCGGCCAGAGCTGGGAATTCCTGCGCCCGTTTGCCGGACCCCATTCGATCCTGCTCCTCGACGGCGAGGAGCACCTGCGCGAGCGGCGACTGATGCAGGGCCCGTTTCACGGCGAGAGGATGCGGTCGTTCGCGCCGATGGTGGCGGACCTCGCGCGCGCCGAGCTCGCCACCTGGCGGGGACCGGTCATGGCGCTCGAGCGAATGCGCGAGTTGACGCTCGAGATCATCCTGCGCGTCGTGTTCGGGGCGCGCGACGAGGAAGCGGCGCGACTGCGCCGGAGCATCGAGGACACGCTGGCCACGGTGCGCTCGCTGCCGTGGGCGCTGGCCATGGCGGTGGTGCACAAGGATCTCGGTCCCCGCAGCCCCTGGGGCCGCTTCCGGCTGGCGGTTGAGCGCTTTGACGCCATGCTGTTCGAGCTGCTCGCCCGCCGGCGCGCCGAGAGGGGACGCGAAGACGACTCGATGCTCAGTGTGCTCTTGGCCCAGCGCGACGAGGACGGCAAGGCGCCGAGTGACCAGCAGCTGCGCGACGAGCTGGTGGCGCTGCTCGTGGGCGGCCACGACAGCTCGGCAGCCTCGCTGGCGTGGGGGTTTGAGCTACTGGCACGCCACCCGGCCGTGCAGGCGCGGCTGCGCGAGGGGGATCCGGCCTATCTGGACGCCGTCGCTAAGGAGGTGTTGCGGATCCGCCCGGCGCTGACCATCGCGCCGCGGCTGCTGCGCGAGCCGGTGCAGATCGCCGGGCGGACGCTCCCTGCCGGCGTCCAGGTCGCGGCCTGCCTCTGGCTCGCCTGCCGGCGGAAGGACCTCTGGCCGCAGGCGGACCGATTCTGGCCCGAGCGATGGCTCGGGCAGGATCCCCCGCCGAACCCGCTGTCCTGGATCCCGTTCGGCGGGGGCGTCCGGCGATGCGCGGGGGCGCCCTTCGCGGAGATGGAGATGCGCGAGGTGCTCCGGGTCGCCTCGGGGCTAACGCTCCGGCCGGCGCGGCCCGATCCCGAGCGGGCGCGGCGCAGCATGCTCGTCCTGGTGCCGCATCGCGGCGCCGAGGTGCTCGTGGAGTCACTGGTCGGGTGACCCGGCTGGTCATCTTCGACTGCGACGGCGTGCTCGTGGACAGCGAGCCGATCGCGATCCGCATCGACGTGGACATGTTCGCCGAACTCGGGCTGACCGTGTCCGAGCGGGAAGTGATCGAGCGGTTCGTGGGCCGCTCGCCGGAGGTTATGGGTCACGCCGCCGAGGAGCAATTGGGCCACCCACCGCCGGACGGATGGAAGGAGCGCGGCGAGGAACGACTGCGGCGCGCGTTCGCGGAGCATTTGCGGCCGGTCGACGGCGTCAAGCAGGCGCTCGAGCGGATCGACATCCCGGTGTGCGTGGCGTCGAGCAGCGGACAGGAGAGCCTCCGCTTCAAGCTCGAGCTGACCGGCCTGTACGAGCGCTTCGCGGGCCGCATCTTCAGCGCCAGCGAGGTGGCCAACGGCAAGCCGGCGCCCGACCTGTTCCTGTACGCCGCCTCACGCATGGCTGCCGCGCCGGCCAACTGCGTCGTCGTCGAAGACAGCCGCTATGGGGTGCAGGCGGCGCGGGCCGCCGACATGGCGGTGCTCGCGTACGCCGGCGGGCTGACACCTGCCAACGTCCTCGAAGGTCCGCGGACCGTAGTGTTCGGCGATATGCGCGAACTCCCGCGACTCCTCGACGGGCACCCATGGACACCACCCTCGGCGAGACCGGTCTGACGGTCACCCGGATCGGGCTCGGCCTCGCCGCGCTCGGCCGGCCGGCCTACATCAACTTGGGTCACGCCGCCGATCTAGCGGGGCACACCGACGTGGGGTC
>JAFASQ010000090.1 GCA_019244395.1 Solirubrobacterales bacterium
ACCGAGGCTGTGTACCTGGTGGAGCGCATGGTCGACGCGCTCGCGCTCGAGATGAAGGTCGACCCCGTCGAACTCCGGATGCGGAGCTTCATCGGACCCGACCAGTTTCCTTACGAGACCACGACCGGTTGGACCTATGACTCGGGCAACTACGCCGCGACCATGCGCGAGGCCATGCGGATCGCCGGCTACGACGAGCTTCGCAAAGAGCAGGCCGAGAAGTGCGCCCGCGGCGAGCTGATGGGGATCGGCACCTCGTTTTTCACCGAAGGCGTCGGCGCAGGTCCGCGCAAGCACATGGACATCCTCGGGCTGGCCATGAACGACGGCGCCGACCTGCGCGTCCATCCGTCGGGCAAGGCGATGGTCAGCATCTCGGCGCAGACGCAAGGCCAGGGCCACGAGACCACCTTCGCCCAGATTGTGGCCGAGGAGCTCGGGATCCCACCCGAGGATGTCCAGGTCCGCCACGGCGACACCGACCGCACGCCGTACGGGCTGGGCACGTACGGCAGTCGGTCAACGCCGGTATCGGGTGCCGCCGTGGCGGTGGTTTCGCGCAAGGTGCGCGACAAGGCCCGCCTGATCGCCGCCGCCATGCTCGAGACGCGGGCCGAGGACCTGGCCTGGGAGAAGGGCCGCTGGTACGTCAAGGGCGATCCAGAGAAGGGCGCGATGATCGAGGAGATCGCCGACTACGCCTATAGCGGGGAGCCCATGCCAGAGGGGTTGGAAGGCGGCCTCGATGCGCAGGTGATCTATGACCCGCCCAACCTGACCTACCCCTGCGGCGCGTACATTGCGGTGGTTGACGTCGACCCGGACACGGCCGGGGTCAAGGTGAGGCGGTTCATCGCGGTCGATGACTGTGGCGTGCGCATCAACCCGATGATCGTCGAGGGCCAGATCCACGGCGGCCTGGCCGAGGGCATCGGGATCGCCCTGATGGAGGTGATCACCTTCGACGAGGAGGGCAACTGCCTAAACAGCTCGTTCATGGATTACCTGATCCCGACCGCGCTCGAGTGCCCCGACTTCGAGCTGGGCGAGACCGTCACCCCCTGCCCGCACCATCCCCTCGGGGCCAAGGGCGTGGGCGAGTCGCCCAACGTGGGCTCGCCGCCCGCCATCGTCAACGCGGTGATCGATGCCCTGCACGCAACCCATGGTGTGGATCACATCGACATGCCCTGCACGCCGGCCCGCGTGTGGGCGGCGATGCAGGGGCGCCCCGAGCCGCCGCAATGATCCCGGGCCCCATTTCGAGCCGCGCCGCGGAATTGACCGCGCAGGGCGCGGCATTCGTCACCGCCACCGTGGTTCGGGTCGAGCACCCGACGAGCGCGCAGCCTGGCAATGTCGCCCTCGTTCACGAGGATGGGCAGATCGAAGGGTTCGTCGGCGGCGTATGCGCTCAGAACAGCGTCCGCCTGTACTCGCTCAAGGCGATCGAGCGCGGGGAGCCGCTGCTGCTGCGGATCGTCCCGGACGGACCGGGCCGCGCCGAGGCGAAGAGCGGCGCCAACATCGATATCGGACCCCACCCACCCAGTCGTGAGGTCGCCCAGGACGAAGGCTCCGTGACGGTTCAGAACCCGTGCCTGTCGGGCGGCGCCATCGAGGTATTCCTCGAACCGTTCCTGCCCCCACCCCGGATGATCGTCGCCGGCGACACGCCGATCGCGGCGGCACTGCTTCGGCTGGCGCCGGAGCTCGGACTCGAGTCCGTCGACTCCCGGGGCACCGACAGCGGCCCGCCCGTGCCAAGCAGCGAAGACCTCGCCCTGGTCGTAGCCGCCCACGGGCGCGACGAGCGCGCGATTCTGCGGGCGGCGCTCGAGGCCGGCGTCCGCTACGTCGGCCTCGTGGCCAGCCGCAAGCGGGGCGCCGCGGTGCTCGACGCACTGCGGCAAGACGGGGTATCTGAGGAGCTCCTCGGCCGGATCGACACGCCCGCCGGACTGGACATCGGCGCCCGCTCGCCGGCGGAGATAGCCCTCTCGATCCTGGCCTCGATCGTCGAGGTACGCCGGCGCTCGAGCAGCGTTCCACGCTCGTGGGCCGCCGCCCCGCCCACCACGGCAATCGACCCGATCTGTGGCATGGCCGTGCCCGTAGACCCCAACGCAATCTTCGTCGAGCGCAGCGGCGAGACCCACTACTTCTGCGGCGAGGGCTGCAAGCAGGCGTTCGAGCGCCAGCACGCGGCATGACCCGAGTCACCGGGGAGGCGGCGGACGAGCTCCGGCACCTCGTGCCGGACGTCGAGACGCTGGCCCGGCGGCTCGCGACCGCCGACTACCTGGTCGACGAGGCGCTGGCCACCTCGATGTTCCTGAGCCTCCGCCTGCCTCAGCCGCTGTTGCTCGAGGGGGAGGCGGGCGTCGGCAAGACCGAGGCCGGCAAATCGCTCGCTGTCGTGCTCGACACCCCGCTCATCCGCCTGCAGTGCTACGACGGAATCGATGCGGCGGAGGCGCTATACGAGTGGAACTACCCGCGCCAGCTGCTCAGCATCCGGCTCGCCGAGGCGCAGGGCACGCAGTTGCGCGAGCAGGACCTGTTCGGGCGCGAGTATCTGATCCGCCGGCCGCTGCTACGCGCGCTCGAGCACCCTGGGCCGCGGCCGGCGGTCCTGCTGATCGACGAGATCGACCGCGCCGACGACGACTTCGAGGCGTTCCTGCTCGAGCTGCTGGCCGAGGCCGCGGTGACCATCCCGGAGATCGGCACGGTCCGCGCCACGCACCCGCCGATCATCGTGCTGACCTCGAACCGGACGCGCGATCTGCACGACGCGGTCAAGCGGCGGTGCCTCTATCAGTGGATCGACTACCCGAGTCCGCAGCGGGAAGTCGACATCGTCCGCCGACGCGTCCCCGGCGCCTCGCCGCAGCTCACGGTCCAGGTGGCGGACGCGGTCTCGCGCATGCGTGACAGCGACGTGCAGAAGCCGCCAGGCGTGGCCGAGGCGATCGACTGGGTGGCGGCGCTAACGGTGCTGGGTGTCGACGAGCTCGACGTCGCCGCCATCGACCGCACGCTCGGGTCCGTGCTCAAGTACTCCGAGGACCAGGAGGTCGTCCGCGCCGCCGGTCTCGAGCAGCTGGTGGGGCCCCGATGAACCCCGTCGAACCGTTTCGCGTCCGTCCGCTCGGCCTCGACCTCCCGGCCGTGGCCGCGGCGTTTAGCCGGCGCCTGCACGAGGCCGGCGTGCCGGTCACCGCGGAGCGGGCTGCCTGGTTCGCGCGGGCGCTGGTCCTGGTCGAGCCGGTCTCACGCCGGCGGCTGTACTGGACGGCGCGGGCCGCGTTCGTCTCCGACCCGACACACCTGACGGCATTCGATGCCGTGTTCCGGTCGGTGTTCACCTCCGGGCCGGCCGACGAGGACGCGGCGATCCCGCCGGACTCCCGGGGGGAGGGCGCACCGTCCGACGGGCCCCGGCGCACGGTCAATGCCTCCGGCGAGGCTCCATCGTCGCCCGCCACCGCCTCGGGGGCTCGCGCCAGCGGGCCCACGCGCGAAACACCCGCGCCGGTTCTCGCCAGCGACGAGGAGGTGCTGCGTACCAAGCGCTTCGACGCGCTCGAGGCGGACGAGCTCGCGCGCCTGTACGGCCTGATGACGCGCCTTCGAATGGCCACACCAGAACGTCAGACGCGGCGCGCGAAACGCGACAGCCATGGCGAGCGGATCGATCTGCGCCGGACCCTGCGGGGCAGCCTGCGCACCGCAGGCGACCCGATCCGGCTGGCCCGCCGGCGCCGCCGCGTGGTGCGCCGGCGGCTCGTGCTGCTGTGCGACATCTCCGGCTCGATGGAGCCCTACGCGCGCGCGTACCTCCAGTTCCTGACCGCCGCGGCCAGCGCCCGTGGCGCGACCCGATCGGAGGCGTTCGTGTTCGCGACGCGGCTCACCCGGCTGACCCGCGCCCTGTCCTCGCGCAATCCCGAGCGCGCCATCCAGCGCGCCGCCGCGGCCGCGCCCGACTGGTCGAGCGGCACCCGGATCGGCGACGCCTTGAAGGCGTTCAACGACCGCCACGGCCGCCGGGGCATGGCCCGAGGAGCGGTCGTCGTGATCCTGTCCGACGGCTGGGAGCGAAGCGATCCGGCGCTGGTCGCGCGCGAGATGCAGCGCCTGCGCCGACTGGCCTACCGGATCGTGTGGGTGAACCCGCGCGTGGGCGCTCGCGGCTTCGAGGCCCGCGCCGGTGGTCTCGTGGCCGCCCTCCCGCACTGCGACGCGCTCGTCAGCGGCCACAGCCTGGAGGCGCTGGGCGAGGTGGCCGGCGCGATCGGTGCGGCACGCACCGGCGACCTCGGCGATCTCGCCGCCGGCCGGCTTCCCGCGGGCGAACCCGGGGCCGAGGAGGACCCGTGGCCGAGCGCCACCCCGGTCCCCGGCAGCTCGGTGGCGATGCCCAGCGGCTACGGCCCGAGCCGCGGCAGGACCACCCCCGGATGGTCGATTGGATGACGCAGGCCCCGACGAAGATCTGCATCTATCCGGGCTGCGATCGCCCCGCCGTGCCGCCGCATCCCCTGGGCGGGCCGCAGCCCAGCTTCTGCGAACTCGAGGAGCACAACGCGCTGAGCGCCCATCTGGAGCGCCGGCGCCTCGAGCGCGAGCCGCAACGAACTGAACCGAACGAGGAGGATGAGTGATGGCCGACAAGGCATACCGGGCGGTGTTCCTGCGGGTGCACCCCACGGGCAAGATGGTGCTCAGCCTGACCACCGAGTCAGACGGCGAGGAGGCGCGCTACGCGCAGCTCGTCGCCTCGGAGCTGGGCGTGCCGGCCTTGGACGTCAAGGTCGTGCCGGGCGACGTCGACCGGTTCGGCACCGGCCACGGCTTCAACACCGTACCGTCGGCGCAGACTCCGGCCGCGATCCAGAGCGCCACCGGCAAGATCCGCGCCAAGGCGCAACTGCTGGCCGCCGCCGCGCTCGGCACCGCGCCCGAGACGCTCACCTGGGACAACGGCGCCTTCGTCTCGAGCACCGACTCCGCGCAGGCCAAGACGATCGCCGACATCGCGCTCTACGCTCACGGCACCGGCGTGCTGCCACCCGGCGTCGAGGGCGGGCTGGACGCCCAGACCGTCTACAAGGAGGCCTGAGCCTCGATCGCCACCTGCACCTCGTCGGCCACCTTGAGCGTTCCGAACAGCGCCGAATACGGCTTGATCCCAAAGGCGCTCGTCTTGACGGTTGTCCCGCCGGTCAGCCGCCCGTCACCGATCGCCAGCTCGAATCTCACCGGACCGCGCCGGCCGCCCAACTCGAGCTCGCCGGCCACCTCCACCCCGTCGGCCCGCCGCACGACCCGGCCTGAGCGAAACTCGATCGAGCAGCCCTTCAGCACTTCCTTGTCAATCGTCTTGACGATGTCCGCCTTGTCATCGTCGTCGAGGGCCTTCATGCCACCCGTGCCCTCCAGCACGCGGAGCGAGCGCGAGTCGGCGGTGAGCGCGAGCGCCCCCTC
>JAFASQ010000104.1 GCA_019244395.1 Solirubrobacterales bacterium
TGGCCTCCACGGACTCCACCTTGGTGCCGAGATGGATCGCCTCGTAGCGTCCGGAGATCCGCTTGTGCAGCGGCTTGACCAGGTCGGGATCGCATCCGGGGATCAGCTGGTCGAGCAGCTCGACCATGGTGACCTTCGACCCGAGCGCGTCATACACGGTGGCCATCTCGAGCCCGATGATCCCGCAGCCGACGACGAGCAGCCGCTTCGGGAGGGCGGGCAGCTCGAGCGCGCCGGTGGAGTCGATGATCCGCTCATCCTCGGGCAGCCCGGGGAGCGTCGCCGCCTCGGATCCGGCGGCGATGATGCAGTTGTCGAACGTGACGGTCCGCTCGCCGACGGTCACGGTGTTCGGCCCGGTCAGCTCGGCCACTCCGGTGATGACCTCGACCTTGCGCTGCTTGGCCAGCCCGGCGAGTCCGCCGGTGAGCCGGCCCACCACCGACTGCTTCCAATCGCGGAGCGCGTCCACATCGATTTTGGGCTTGCCGAGCTTGATCCCGTGCTCGGCCATCTCCTCGGCGTCGGCCAGCACCCGGGCGGCGTGCAACAGCGCCTTGGAGGGGATGCAGCCGACGTTCAGGCATACCCCGCCCAGCCTTTCGTAGCGCTCGATCAGCACGGTCTTCAGGCCCAGGTCGGCGGCGCGGAACGCGGCCGTGTAACCGCCGGGGCCGGAGCCGATCACGACCACCTGGGCGTCATGGCCGCCGGCGCCGTCGGGCGAGGGTGCCGGCGGGGGCGGCGCGGGCTCGCGCTCCACCGAGGCCTGCGAGGCGGACTCCGGGCTCTCGGTGCTCTCGGTAGGCGCCGCCCCGTCGGTGCTCTCAAGCGTGAGCAGCACGCTGCCCTCGGACACGCGGTCGCCGATCTGCACGCTCAGCTGCTTGACCGTTCCGGCCTGAGGCGCCGGGACGTCCATGGTGGCCTTGTCGGATTCCAGGGTGACGAGCGGGTCCTCGATTGCCACTTCGTCGCCCGCGGAAACGTGGATCTCGATCACCGGCACATCGGTGAAGTCTCCGATGTCCGGAACCCTGATCTCGCTACTCGCGCTCACAACAGCGCTCGCCGGAGATCGCTCAGCACCTTGACCAGGTAGACCGTGAACCGCGCCGCCAGGGCCCCGTCGATGACACGGTGGTCATAGGAGAGAGACAGCGGCACCATCAGGCGCGGGACGAACTCCTTCCCGTTCCACACGGGCCTCATGGCCGAGCGGGTGACGCCGAGGATGGCCACCTCCGGCGCGTTGATGATCGGGGTGAAGCTGGTGCCGCCGATCCCGCCCAGCGAGGAGATCGTGAACGAGGCGCCCTGCATGTCCCCCGGCGCGAGCTTGGCCTCCCTGGCCTTCCCGGATAGTTCGCTCAGCTCCCGCGCGATGTCGAGCAATCCCTTCTGGTCGGCGTTCTTGATCACCGGCACCACGAGCCCGCCCGGAGTGTCGGCGGCGAAGCCGATGTTGTAGTAGCGCTTGAGGATCAGATCCTCGCCGTCCAGCGAGGCGTTGAACGTTGGAAATTCCTTCAATGCCGCCACGCTGGCCACGACGAGGAAGGAGACCATGGTGACCTTGACCCCGTCCCGGGCGTGCTCGTCGTTGAGTTGCTTGCGCCACGCCTCCAGCTCGGTAATGTCCGCCTCGTCGTTGTGCGTGACGTGCGGGATCATCACCCAGTTGCGCGCCAGCACGGGACCGGAGATCCGCTGGATCCGCGAGCGCTGCACCCGCTCGGTCTCGCCGAATTTCGAGAAGTCCACCGAAGGCCAGGGCGGCAGATCCAGCCCCAAGCCGGGCCCTGTCGGGGCGGCCCCGGGGGCCGGCGCGGCAGCCGGGCCGCGCTCGGCGAAAGCTTTCACGTCCTCCTTGGTGATTCGCCCCTTCCGGCCGCTTCCCGTCACCTGGTGCAGATCGATGCCGAGCTCACGCGCGATGCGGCGCACAGCAGGGCTGGCGTAAACCGGACCGCCGCCGTCCCTGGCCGCCGGAGGGGCCGCCGGCGCGGACTCGGGGGGTGCGGCCGGCGCAGACTCAGACGGGCGCTCGGGCTCAGACGGGCGC
>JAFASQ010000158.1 GCA_019244395.1 Solirubrobacterales bacterium
GTCGTGGATCTGTGCGTTCAAGCTGTCGACCTGCTCCGTGGTGGTCGCGCCGGCCAGCTGCTTGAGCAGCGACGTCCTAAGCGCCCTCGCGTCGGCCAGGCTCCGCTGCGCCGCGCCGTACTGGTCGGTGATGTCCTGGCTCGAGTCCGTGCGCGACACCACCTGTGCGTAGTTGAGTGACGAGAGGCGGCCCATGGCTTGACCGAGCGAGGCGCTGGGGACGCTCAGCTGAAAGTCGGCGTATCCCTCGGGTCCCCCCGTCTGCGTCACGGTCGAGTTCTCGACGATGCCGCCCAGTGCACCGATCACGTCGTAGACCTGCTGCGCGACGTCGTCGATCCGGCTTGGCGCGGCGGCCAGCTCGAGCCCCGCCGACTGCACGACCTTGCGTCCCGTGGTGGGTGGCTGGAGGGTCGGCGTCGACGATGAGCCGTTGGGTGGAACCAGCGCGGGCTGAGCTTTCGAACCACTCGCCGTGGGGGGGCTCGAAACGGCGCGACTCGAACCCGCGCCGCTCGCCGCCCCACTCGACGCCGACGACATCGAGGAGCTGCCGTGCCCGCCGCCAGCGATTACCACGATCGCCACGATCAGCCCGATCGCGGCCGCCAGCCCTCCGGTCATCTCCAGGAACTCCCTAGGCACCCGGCGCCGGCGCCGGCTCACCGCCACCGGCGCCGGCGCGAACCGCCGCGCAACTCGCTCGTCCATCGTCCGAGCGAACTCCGGCCGCACGGCGGCCCGCTCGGAGGACAAGAGCAGCGCGATCTCGGCCGTCTCCGCGTAGCGCCCATCCACCGGGTCGCCCGCCAGCGTCGCGTCAATGGCGTCCAAAACGGCGGCGATCTCCGGATCGATCGGTGCGTCGTGGTCAAGCAGTCGCATTGCAGGCCTTCCTGAGCTTCTCCATCGTGCGGTACAGCAGCGTCCCGGCGTTCGATTCGCTCACCCCGAGTACGCGGGCGAGTTCGGCGTTGGACAGGCCGCCGTGGAACTTCAGCGCGAGGATCTCGCGCTCGCGCGCAGGCAGCTTGGCCAGCGCCGTCTGGACCGTGGTGCGCCGGAGGGCGACCTCACCCTCGTCGTCCTCCGAAACGGGCTCGGACGCGTCGGAGGGCTCGGACGGCTCGCTGACCAAGGCGGTCACCCGGCGCCGCCGGCGAAGCTCATCGAGCGCGGCGTTACGGGCGATTCCGAACAGCCACCCCCGCTCCTCCCCCCGCCGGCGATCGAACGTCCGCCGGCGCCGGTACGCGCGCTCGAAGGCAAGCGCGGTGACGTCCTCGGCCGCGGCCCCGTCGCGCAACAGAGTGAACACGTACGCGTAGACATCATCCCGGCTGGATCGATACAGCTCCTCGAATCGCCCCCAGGACGTACTCGCAGAAGAAACCGAGGACGCGGTCAGAGTTCCGGGCACACCCTCACTACGCACGAGGGCATGATCCATCACGTCACGAGTTCTGCAAACAACCTCGGGTCGTTGGTCATCACGCCGGTAACCCCCAGCGCCTCCAGTTCCCGCAGGCGTCCAACCTCGTCCACCGTCCACACGTACAGCTCGCCGCCCGCGTCCAGGACCCGCCGCACCAGCCGTGGTGTGATCAGGCGCCAGTGTGCCATGAGTGCGTCGCAGCGTCCGGCCCGCAGCGCTCTCGCCGCGCGCTCCGGCAGCAGCAGCCGGAACGCGTGCAGCGCGACCAACGCAGGCAGCCGTGTCGCCCGTGAGCGAAACGGATCGCGTCGCAGCTTCGGCACCGACCACCCGAGCCTGACTCGCGGCTCCGCGGCGCGGAGCACCGCGAGGCTCTCCTCGTATTGCGTCGAGATCAGGGCACGGTCGATCAGCGCCTCGCGCCGCAGCTCGTCGAGCACGCGCAGCTCGTACCCCGGGAGCTTGAGGTCCACGTTCAGCTCAACCCCGGCGAACGGCTCGGAGGCGAAGTACGCGAGCGCCTCCTCCAGCGTATGCGGCGAATCGCGGCCGGCCGCGTCCGCCCAGTCGTGCGCGAGGATCAATCGGTCCCCGTGTTCCTCCCTCAGCACATCGAACTCGATCATGTCGACGTCCGCCGCCACCGCGGCGTCGAAGCTGGCGAACGTGTTGCCGGGTGCGATCAGACCCGCGCCCTTGTGGCCGACCCGCCTCACCTCTGACACCCCGGGCACCAGTAAGTCGTGCGGTTGGCATCGCCCTGGCCACGCGCGACGATTCTGGTGCCACATCGCGGGCACGGCCGCCCGGCGAGCCCGTAGACGCGAGCCCCGATGGCACGATGGCCGAGGGTCGCCGAGCGCATCATCCGCGGTCGTACGGCGTCGATGATCGCCGCGGCCTCGCGATCGCTCAACTCCTGGACCGGACGCCACGGATCGACGCCCACCTCCCAGCATCCCTCCGCCTTCCAGAGGTTCCCGATCCCGGCCACATTGCGCTGGTCGAGCAGCGCATCCCCCGTGAACCGCGTCTGATCATCCGAGCGCAGCCGGGCCAGGAACCGCGCATGGTCGAACGACGGCGCCAGCACGTCAGGCCCCAGCGCGGCCAGCCGCTGATCGAACCTCGTGCGGCCCTCGGTAATCAACTCGAGCAGCGGTCCGTCGAACTCCACCACCTCCTGGCCCGCCGACCGGAACACGATCCACGCCCGACGTGGCGAGCGTCCCCAGCGCCGGCCGGGCCCGTACACGCCCCACACCCCGGTCATGCCGAGGTGCGAGTGCAGGACGAGATCTCCTTCGAAGCGCAGGAACAGATGCTTGCCGTAGGCATCGACGCTCCGCACCCCGCGGCCTTGCAGACGCGCCGGCCAGCGGTCGAGCGCGTGTCTCGGTTGGGGGGTCACGATCTCATCCGGGACTCGGCCCTCCAGCACGGGCCGGATGCGGTTCGCCGCATAGGCAATCGTGTCGCCTTCGGGCACGCGACGACCTCGCCGTCAGGCGCTCAAGGTCAGCCGCCGCGGGCCCTGCTGGAACCCGAGCGAGACCAGCGCCGGACCCAGCGGCGAGGTGAGCGCGGACTCGCCGTCGACCTTCTCGAGCGCCAACCGCCGCAGGCGCCCGGCGCGAACTTGATCGACCAACGCGCCGAGCGCGGCCTCGATCCGCGGATCACCGCGGGGCACGAGCGTCTGGAGTGCCCGGCCGCTTCGCTCCACGTACAGAACCGGCTCGCCGCCCGACAGGACCACGTAGGCGCCGGCCATGCGTGCCGGCCGCCGCCCTTCGTCCGCGCCATCGCCCGAGCGCGCGGGCCAGGGCAGCGCCGCACCGTACGGCTGCGCTGGATCGACCGCCGCGAGTACGATCGGAGCCTCGTCATCACGGCCCTCGGCGCGCAGCCGCTCGACGGCCCCTCCAAGCGCGAATTGCGCGCCGCCTAGGCCTTCGACGAAGTACCCGCGGCGGGCCACGCCCAACGTTTCGAGCTGCGAGAGCTCTGGGTAGATCCCCGAGAACCCGCCCGGCAACCCCTCCGCGCGCACCTGCTCGCGCGTCAATATCCCGTAGCGCTCGAGCAGCAATTCGGCCAGCGCCCGGCGCCGGGCGCTCGGATCGACCGAACCGCGGAACAGCGGCTCGGTCTCAGACCAGCGGCCCTGGACCTGCGCCGAGGCCCCCGTCCCCCGGCGGCGGGCGGCGAACCGCCCGGGCCGACCGGCCCGACGGAGCTGATCGCGCTGCGCCCGGGCCAGGGTCAGCCGCGGCGCCCGCAGCGGCGCGAACGCGTCGTTGGTCGCCTCGCCGGCCCAAGCCAGATCCCACAGCGCCTCTTGCAGCTCTTCGGGGGCGAGGTCGACGTCGACCAGCAGATCGGTGAAGAAGCAGGCGCCGGCGGCCAGCCGCGCCCGCACCGCCTGGTGCGCCGGCGAATCCAGGGCCACCGCCCCACGTACGGCAGGCGGCCCCAGCATCGGCAGATCCTCCCGGAAGTACAGCGCCACGCGGCCGGACGATCGCCCGAGCGCGCCCGCCCCGATCCACACGATCTCGCCCGCCGCGCACAGCTGGTCCATCCACGCCGGCGAGTAGGCGCCTCCTCGACGCGGCAGGACATCCCGCTCCCAGACCTCGGCTGGGAGGGCGAGGCCTTGCAGCGGCACGAGCACCTCGCGGAGACGGTCGACGCCGGCGCCGGTCGGGGGGTGGCGGTCGATCCCCTGCCAGACCGGTAGGAACCGAGCCAGCGCGCGCGGATCCACGGGCTCGACCTCGCGGCGCAGCACGGCGAGCGACGCGCGCCGCAATCGTCGCAGGACTTCGGGGTCGCACCATTCGCGTTCGGTGCCGCCGGGGCGAAGCTCACCGCGCACCACCTCGCCGCCACGCTCCAGCCCGGCCAGGACAGCCGACACGTCCACGCCGTAGCGCGCGCGCAGGTCGTCGGCGGTGAACGGACCGTGCGTCGCGGCGTAGCGTCGCACCATTCGTGACAGGGCATCGGGGACGTCCTCGAGGAACGCCGCCGGCAACCCTCCGGGTGGCGCCGCGCCCAGCGCGTCCCGGTAAAGCCCGGCATCGGCAGCGTCGATCCAGCGCTGTTCACCGGCCAGGCGAATCTTGATGGCTCGCCGCTCGCGAAGCAGCTCCTCGAGCATGCGTTCGGCATCCAGGCCGTGCACGACCCGTAAGCCGGCCTCCGCCGCCGTCAGATCCCCCACGCTTCGCAGCACGTCGTGCAGGGCGTCCCGGCTTGTCGCCCGCCGTAGATCGGACAGGAACTGGAGGTCGTCCTCGACCTGCGTCAGCGCCCCTGGATCGATCAGGTCACGCAGTTCTTCCTGGCCGAGGAGCTCGCGCAGGAGCTCCCGATCCAGGGACAGCGCCGCGGCCCGCCGCTCGGCGTTCGGCGTGTCGCCCTCGTACATGTACGTGGCCACGTAGTCGAACAGCAGAGAGGAGGCGAATGGCGAGGCGGTTGGCGTCTCTACTTCGATCAGCGAGATCTCGCGGCGGTGCAGCGCCGTCAGGAGCTCGACCAGCCCCGGCACGTCCAGCACGTCGCGCAGGCATTCGCGATAGGTCTCGAGCACGATGGGGAACTCGCCGTACTTCTTGGCCACCTCGAGCAGCGACTGCGCCTTCAGCCGTTGCTGCCAGAGGGGCGTGCGCTTCCCCGGCCGCGCGCGGGGGATGAGCAGGGCACGAGCGGCGTTCTCACGGAAACGCGCCCCGAACAGGGCCGACGCGGAAAGCTCCGCGACCACCTGATCCTCCACCTCGTCGGGCTCGAGCATGACCAGGTCAATCCCGGGTGGCTCCTCTGCGTCGGGCAGGTGGACGATGATCCCGTCGTCTGACCAGATCGCGTCGGACTCCAGCCCGAGCGTCTCGCGGATGCGCGCGCTCAGCGCCAGCCCCCAGGCGGCGTGGACCCGGCCCCCGAACGGACTCAGAACGCACAGGCGCCAGTCGCCGATCTCGTCGCGGAAGCGCTCGACCACGATGGCCCGGTCGGACGGCACCACGCGCGTGGCCGCCTGCTGCTCGCCGAGGAACTCGGCCAGGTTGACCGCCGCTCGCTCGTCGAGGTCGTAGCCGTCCGAAAGCGCCTTCGGGGTCTGCTCGACCGCCCAGCGCGAGAACGCGCCGATAGCCTGACCAAGCTCCTTGGGCCGACCGACGCCGTCGCCCTTCCAGAACGGGACCGCGCCCGGCAGCCCGGGCGCCGGTGTCACGATCACTCGGTCGCGCCCGATCTCCTCGATCCGCCAGGTGCTCGCCCCGAGCAGAAACGTCTGCCCGGGCCGCGCCTCGTAGACCATTTCCTCGTCGAGCTCGCCCACGCGCCGGCCGTCGGGCAGCGTGACCGAGAACAGGCCGCGGTCGGGGATCGTGCCCGCGTTGGTAACCGCGAGCTGCCGTGCGCCCGGCCGGGCCCGGATCGTGCCCTTGACCCGGTCCCAGACGATCCGCGGTCGGAGCTCGGCGAACTCGGTGCTCGGGTAGCGGCCGTCGAGCATGTCGAGCACGTTCTCGAGCTGGGTCTGGCTGAGCTCGGCATACGAGTGCGTGCGGGTGATCAGCGCATGCAGCCCGTCCACCGGCACCGGCTCCTCGGCCGGCGCCGCCGCCGCGATGGCCACGATCTGTTGGGCCAGGACGTCGAGCGCGTTGCGGGGCACGACCGTCGTCTCGATATCCCCCTCGCGCATCCGCCGCGCCACCACCGCGCACTCAAGCAGGTCCGCCCGGAACTTGGGAAAGATCCGCCCGACGCTGATGTCGCCCACCGAGTGCCCGGCTCGCCCGATGCGCTGCAGCCCGCGGGCCACCGACTTGGGCGACTCGACCTGGATCACCAGGTCCACCGCACCCATGTCGATCCCCAACTCGAGCGATGAAGTAGCCACCAGGCAGGGCAGCTCGCCGGCCTTGAGCATCTCCTCGACCACGAGCCGCTCCTCGCGCGCCAGCGAGCCATGGTGGGCGCGGGCGATCTCGTGCTCGGCCAGCTCGTTCAGCCGCAGCGCCAGCCGCTCGGCGGCGCGCCGGTTGTTCACGAACAC
Source organism: Solirubrobacterales bacterium (assembly GCA_019244395.1). GTDB lineage: Bacteria > Actinomycetota > Thermoleophilia > Solirubrobacterales > Solirubrobacteraceae > Palsa-465. The sequence goes on from JAFASQ010000158.1 coordinate 6,513, forward strand.
GATCGTCGAGCGGTGCGCCTGAATGAGCTCCAGCAGCTCGGGGTAGATCGCCGGCCAGATCGAGCGACGGGTCGCCTCGGTGCCACCGGCCAGTGGATCGAGGTCGGGCGCCGGCGTCGCGTCGGGCTCGACCATCGAGTCGACCGGTACGCGGATCTCCAGGTCGAGCTCCTTGCGGATCCCGGTGTCAACGATTCGGCACGTCCGGCTCGGACCAACCAGGAAGCGGCCGATCTCCTCGAGCGGCTTCTGCGTGGCCGACAGCCCGATCCGCTGAACCTCGCGCCCGGCCGCCGCCGTCAGGCGTTCCAGGCTGAGCGCCAGGTGCGCGCCGCGCTTCGTCGACGCCACCGCGTGGATCTCGTCGACGATGCACGACTCGGCGCCGGCAAACAGCGCCTGGGCCCGGCCGGTCAGCATCAGATAGAGCGACTCGGGTGTCGTGATGAGGATGTCGGGTGGCTCGCGCAGCATCGCCTGGCGCTCGCGCTGTGGTGTGTCGCCGGTGCGCACCGCGACCGTCAAGTCCGCGCCGATGCCGCGCAGCGGCACGCGGAGGTTGCGGTCGATGTCGTAGGACAGCGCCTTGAGCGGCGACACGTACACGAGGCCGACGTGATCGCGCCCGCCAGCCGCGCTCGCGCCGGCCGCACGCCCGCCGCCGCGCGTCTCCCCGCCAGCCGCACGCCCGCCGCCACCGCCACCCGACTCCCCGCCGGCCCCCGAGTCCCCCTCTTCCCCGGCTGGCTGGCTGGCCAGCCGATCGATCGCCCACAGGAACGCAGCCAGCGTCTTGCCCGATCCGGTGGGGGCGGAGATCAAAACATGCTCACCCGACGCAATCGCCGGCCACGCCTGCGCCTGCGCCGGCGTCGGCTCACTGAACGCGCCGGCGAACCACTCGCGAGTGCGGGGACTGAAGAACTCGAGCGACACGCACAGCCGAGCGTAGCGAGCGAATGCGCCGGACTTTCCCGATCTAGGACTGGACTTGACCGCGGGCCGTAAGCTCCTTCGCCCGCGCGAGCACCTCGTCCATCATCGTCGTGGTCAGCTTCCCGGTGAACGTGTTCTGCTGGCTCGGGTGAAAGCAGCCGAGCAGGGTGAACCTCCCGACCTCGACCGAGACGCCATGGCCGAACTTGGGCCGCGGGCGCGGGACCGGCTCGCCGAGCGTGCGCAGCGCCCGTAACGCCGCGTCCCAGGCGAACGACCCGAGCGTCACGATCACGGTGACCGACCCGAGCAACGCAAGCTCCCGCACCAGATAGGGGAGGCAGTTGTCGCGCTCGACCGGCAGCGGACGGTTGGCCGGCGGCGCGCAGCGCACGGCCGCGGTGATGTAGGCGCCGCTCAACCGCAATCCGTCATCGCGCGCCACCGACGTTGGCTGGTTCGCAAAGCCGACGCGATGAAGCGAGGCGAACAGCCAGTCACCCGATCGGTCGCCGGTAAAGATCCGCCCGGTCCGGTTTCCTCCGTGCGCGGCCGGCGCGAGCCCGAGCAGCAGCACGCGCGCCTCGGGGTCGCCGAAGCCCGGAAGCGGTCGGCCCCAGTAGTGCTCGGACGCGAACGCCGCGCGCTTTACCCGCGCGACCTCCTCGCGCCATACGACCAGACGCGGGCAGCGCCGGCATGAAACCACCTCACCGTCGAGCTCGCGCAGGTCCGTGACGGTCAAGCCTTCAACGCGCGACCGTAGTGCCGCTCGTAGTACTCCCGGTACGCCCCACTGCGGATCGGCCCCCACCACCACTCGTTTTCCCGATACCACTGCACCGTTCGCGCGAGCCCCTCTTCGAAGCCCTCCTGCGCCCGCCATCCCAGCCGCTGCAGCTTCTCACTGGACAGCGAGTAACGCCGGTCATGTCCCGGCCGATCTGTCACGAACTCGACCAACCGCGGATCAGCAGCAGTCAGCTCGATGATCCGCCCCACGACGGTCAAGTTGTCGCACTCATCCGGCCCACCGCAGTTGTAGACCTCTCCCGGCGCCCCATGCAAAAGCGCATGCCCGATTCCCCGCGCGAAATCCTCCACGAACAGCCAATTGCGCACATTGCGGCCATCCCCATAAACGGGCAGCCGGTCTCCCGCCAACGCGTTGAGAATCATCAGCGGGATCAGCTTCTCCGGATACTGATGCGGCCCGTAGTTGTTCGAACCACGGCAGATCAATGCCTCCAGCCCGTATGTGTGGAAGTAGCTCGACACGAGCAGATCTGCCCCGGACTTGGTCGCGCTGTACGGGCTCGACGGCTCGAGCGGCGAGGACTCCGAGAACGACCCCTGCTCGATCGATCCGTACACCTCGTCCGTCGAGACCTGCAGATAACGCAGCCCGCGCTCCCGCGCCGCCTCCAATAACACGTGCGTGCCCTGCATGTTGGTCACGATGAATCCCTGCGGATCGGCGATCGACCGATCCACATGTGTCTCCGCCGCGAAATTCACAATCGCGTCGCAGCCCGCTACCGCATCAGCGACCGCCAGCGGATCCTCGATCGCCCCTTGCACGAACCGAATCTCCGACTCGACCTCCTGTAAGTTCTCCCGCCGGCCCGCATAGGTCAACTTGTCCAAGACGGTGATCTGATCGCCCTGCTCGCGCACCCGCAAGCGCACGAAAGCCGAACCGATGAACCCGGCGCCGCCGCAGACCAAAACCCTCATTTGGCACTCACCGTCCATGCGGCGGCCATGTACTCCGACAGCCCCTGGCGCCAGTGCGGCAGCACGGGCGCGTCGTCGCCGCGCTCGCTGCCGAGCACGCTGTAGGCCGGGCGCGCCGCCGGCCGCGGCATCTCGTCTGTACTGCACGGTTGCACTTCACAGGTGACCTCGGCGCCGGCCACCACTTCCTGTGCGAACTCGTACCACGAGCAGCGCCCTGCACCCGCCAGGTGCAACAGGCCGACCGGGCGCGCCGTCCTTGCACCCACATCCACCAACGCTGTCGCCAGATGCCCGGTAAACGTCGGGCAACCGACCTGGTCGTCCACCACCTTCAGCTCAGGGCGCTCGGCCGCCAGCCGGAGGATCGTCGCGGGGAAGCAGGGACCGCCCGCGCCGAACAGCCACGACGAGCGCACGATCGTGTGGCGGGTGGGCGCCGCCGCGGCCACCGCGCGCTCGCCGGCGAGCTTTGATCGGCCGTAGGACGACAGGGGCCCGACCTCGTCGGATTCCACGTAGGGCGAGCGCTTGGCTCCGTCGAACACATAGTCGCTCGAGATGTGGATCGTCCACGCGCTAGACGTCGCGGCGGACCGCGCGACGTTGCCGGCGCCGACCCCGTTCACCGCCTGCGCCTCATCCGGCGAGCGCTCGGCGCCGTCGACATCCGTCCACGCGGCGCAGTTGACCACCACGTCGACCCGCGCCTCGCCGCCCAAAGCGTCGGCCACTGCGCCGGCGTCGGTGATGTCCAGGGCCTGGCGCGAGAGCGCTACGGCGTCGTGGCCGGCGGCCTGCACGGCGGCGACCAGATCCTGCCCGAGCATCCCGGCCGCGCCGGTGATCGCGAATCGCATCGCCCGCAAGGGTAGAGCGATGCGCGATGATGCCGCCGTGACCTCGGCCTCGTTCGCGCCGGCGCGCCCGGTCCGCCTGCTGGCCGCGGGCGGCACCATCGCCATGCGCGGGGAACGCGCCGTGCCCGCCCTCGATGCCTCCGAACTGGTCAAGCAGCTCCCCCAGCTGGCCGGCTTGCGCCTGGAGGCGGAGAGCGTGCTGTCGCTGCCCGGCGCCCACCTGACGCTTTCCGACGCGCTCGATCTGGCCCGTCGTGCCGGCGACGCCGCCGGGCGAGGCGAGGGGGTCGTGCTGACCACCGGCACCGACACGATGGAGGAGGTGGCGATGGTGTGCGCGCTGACCTATGGCGGCGAGGCCCCGGTCGTGATCACCGGCGCCAATCGGCCCGGGAGCGCACCCGGGGCCGACGGCCCCGCCAACCTGCTTGACGCGATCATGTTGGCCCGCGCACCGGCCGCCGCCGACCTGGGCGTGGTCGTTGCCTTCGGGGGCGAGGTCCACGCCGCCGCCACCGTTCGCAAGATCGACAGCACCGGCCCGGTCGCGTTCGGCTCGCCCATCGGTGGTCCCCTGGGGCGGATCGTGGATGGTCGCGTGTGGCTCCACGCCAGCCCGCGCCGTCCTGCGCCCCTGGATGTCAAGCGGCTCGAGCACCGCGTCAGCACCGTCGCCACCGGGCTGGGTGACGACGGTGCCCTGCTGCGCCACGCGGCGCAGAGCGGCGACGGAGTCGTGCTCGTCGCGCTCGGCGCCGGCCACCTGGCGCCGGTCGTGTTGCGCGAGCTGCGCAGCGCCGCCGAACGCGTGCCGGTCCTCGTCACCTGCCGGCCCGAGCGCTCCTCGATGCTTTTCTCCACCTACGGGTTCGAGGGCGCCGAGCGCGACCTGCGCGCGAGCGGGGCGATCTGCGTTCCGTTCCTCTCCCCCGCCGCGGCGCGCATCGCGCTGCTGTGCGCCCTCGGCGCTGGCCTGGACCGAGGCGGCATGGCGGACGCGTTCGCGCTCTTCGACGCGCGTTAGACCGACGACTTCGCACCTGGGGGCGGGCCTTGGCGCTGCACGTGACCTATACGGGAGTGAATCGCCAAGGTCCGGACGCGGATCGCCGAGGTCCGGACGCGGATCGCCGAGGTCCGGACGCGGATCGCCAAGGTCCGGGGCGCGGATCGCCGAGGTCCGGACGCGGATCGCCAAGGTCCGGACGCGGATCGCCAAGGTCCGGACGCGGATCGCCAAAGTCTGGACGCGGACCAAACCTGTCCGCGGGTTAGCAGTTTCCTCACACAAGCGCCGGCCGCACCGGATAGCGTCGCCGGTCATGGGTGAACGAACGAAGTACACACCGGGGACCTTCTCCTGGACGGACCTGGCCACTACCGACCAGGACGCCGCCAAGCGGTTCTACGGCCAGCTGTTCGGCTGGCAGGCCGTCGACTTTCCAATCGACGAGAACACGACCTACTCGATGATGCAGATCGACGGCAAGGACGTGGCCGCGATCTCGCCCCAGCCCCAGCAACAGCGCGACGCCGGCGCGCCGCCGCTGTGGAACTCCTACGTCACCGTGGAGAGCGCCGACGACGCGGCGAACCGCGCGCAGAAACTCGGCGCCACCGTGCACGCGCCGCCCTTCGATGTCATGGACGTCGGCCGCATGGCGGTGATCCAGGATCCCCAGGGCGCCTTCTTCATGGCCTGGGAGCCCAAGCAGCACATCGGCGCGTCGCTGGTCAACGCGCGCGGCGCGCTCTCCTGGAACGAGCTTGCCACCCGCGACATGGACGCCTCGGCCAGCTTCTACCGTGAGCTCTTCGGCTGGCAGATCGAGCCGATGGAGGGCGGCGCGATGCCCTACCTGGTGATTCAGAACCAGGGCCACGGCAACGGCGGCATCCGATCCGCCCAGGAGAACGAGCCGAGCTACTGGCTCGTTTACTTCGGCGCCAACGACATCGAGGCCGACACGAAGCACGCGGCCGACCTCGGCGGGACCCAGCTTGTCGAACCGACGGACATCGGCGTAGGCAAGATCAGCGTGGTCCAGGACCCCCAGGGCGCCGTGTTCGCGTTCTACGCCGGACAGTTCGAGGACTGAACGCGCCGCTGCCGACCACCATTCGGTGCACAACGCGCGAAACCGGAACCTCCCCCGCCGGCTCCGGGACATAAGCGCCTGTGAGGCGCTTATGTCGCCCGAGGGAACGTCACGCTGCGGCAGTTTCGGGCGTTTTGCGCAGCCGTGCTCTAGGCGCGGCCGTAGACCGGCACGGCCGCGCCACTCGTCGGGCGCGAGTCGTCTGAGAGCAGGTGGGCGATCGGGCCGGCGATCTCGGCCGGCTTGACCCACCGCTCGTGGTCGGCGTCAGGCATGGCGGCGCGATTGGCCGGCGTGTCGATCACGCTGGGCAGGATCGCGTTACAGCGGATGCCGTCGTTCTTGTACTCGACCGCCACCGCCTGGGCGAACGCGATCACCGCCGCCTTGGAGGAGACGTAGCCGGCGGCGCCGCTGAACGGCTGCACGGCGGCGCGCGTGCCGACGCACACGATCGAACCGCCGCCGCCCTCGAGCAGATGCGGCAGCGTCGCCGCCGTGATCAGGTACGTCGGCCGGAGATTGAGCCGGAACTGCTGTTCGAACTGTTCGATCGGGGTCTCGTGAACGCGCCCGCCGGCGGCGAACCCGCCCACCAGGTTGACCAGCCCACGCAGCGGCGCCTCGCGCGCGCCGGCGGCGCGCGTCACCACCGCAGCCGCCTGCTCTGCATCGAACAGGTCGGCCTGCACCAGCTCGAGTCCCTCGCGCTCGGGCATCCGCTCGAGCTCGCGCTCCACGATCCACGGCACCACCACGCGCCAGCCGTGGTCAAGTAGGCGGGCGGCGACCGCAGATCCCAGTCCGCCCGTTCCTCCGGTGAGGATCGCGCTGCGTTCCATCGTCCTGTCCGCGGGCCACTTTATCTTCGTTGCGCCAATGCAAGTGCGGCAATTTTCAGAAGGATGCGAGATCGCCCAGGCCCTGCTGGTGCGAGGGGTCGAGCTGCGCGACGAGCACCTCGAGCTGATCCTGGCCGATAGGACCGGAAGCGTGCCGGCGATCGCCGGACGCGGCGCCGGCGGGGCATGCCGCGCCGGCACGGTCGTATTCGTCGCCGCAACGCTGTCGGACGGCCGACTGGTCGTGCACGCTCTCCGCGCGGCTCGCGAGGCCGAATATGCGCCCGAGGATCTCTACGACGGGCCGGCGCGCGAGCTCGGCCACATGGAGAGCGATCTGCGCAAGCTGCTCACCACCATCCAGAACCCACATCTGCGCCGGCTTCTGAGCGCGGTGTTCGCCGACACCTGGCCCGGCTACCGCGACGCGCCGGCCGCCAAGCGCTACCACCAGGCCTATCGCCACGGCCTGCTCGAGCACTCGCTGAGCGTGGCCCAGGCAGTCGGCGCGATCTCCGCCACCTTCCCGGGCATCGACCGCGATGTGGCGGTGACGGGTGCGCTGCTGCACGACATCGGCAAGCTCGACGCGTACGAATGGGGCGCCGGCCCGATCTCGATGTCCGATGAGGGGCGCCTGCACGGGGAGATCGCGCTCGGCTATTACCGGGTGCGCCGGACGATCGAGCGGCTCGACGGCTTCCCGGCCCACCTCGCCGAAGCAGTGCTGCACATAATCCTCAGCCATCACGGGACCCTGGCGCACGGCAGTCCCGTCGTCCCGTGTACGCGCGAAGCCACGCTGGTCCACATGATCGACAACCTCGGGGGCAAGCTCGGGAGCTTCGACCGACTCGAGAAGGAGCTGCCGGCCGGGGAGCAGTGGTCGGCCTACGACAAGGCTCTCGGTGGCGGGGCGTACTTCGCGCCGCGGCCGGACGTGGAACGCGAAGCCGCGTAATTACTGGCTCACTTCGCTCGGCATCGTCCGGATGATGTCGCGGCGGGCCCAGTAGGCGAGGCAGGGATGCCCGAGCGGCTCGGCGCCGCGACGCCGGTTCCGCCGGACATCCCCTGCCTGGGCGGGGCCCGGGCCGGCCCACCCAGTCGCGCCGCCGGCGTCCTCGATGGCCGGCCGATCGCGCCGCCGGCGTCATCGGTCGGGCCCCGGCGCGACCGACCGCCCGCCGCGCGCCGCTACACGGTTAACTCAGACTCAGGCCGGCCCGGTCGTCGCCGAGGGTGCGCGGTGGCGGGTTGGCTGATTCCAGTCGTCGCCGAGGGTGCGCCGTGGCGGGTTGGTCGGCGCCGGTCGCCGCCGGGGCGGGTGGTGGCCGATTGGTCGGCCCCGGTCCCTGCCGGGGTTGGTGGTGGCGAATCGCCCGGCTTAACCACTCACTCGGCACCGCCCGCTCGCCCAGAGCGCACTTACGGACGCCATGGGGCCGCAATCCGCACACTCGGCCGGGACATGGTGTCGAGTGTCGACTTAGGCCACGGTTAACTCATCACTCGCCGCGCGCCGGGCGACGAATGAGGCGAAACGCGTGCCAGAGCCCGGTGAAATACGCATTCGGCGGTCGGAGATGGGCGAGTGTGCAGTTCTCCGCCACCGAATACCGGTGCAATATGCGGGCGGACCGCAGCGCCCGCGCGACCCCGAGCCGCGAGGAGCCACCCGACCCTGCGGCGAGGAGCCACCCGACCCTGCAGCGAGGAGCACCCTACCCCTGCAGCGAGGCCCGAGGCCCGCGACCCCCGACCGGACGGGCCCGTCCGGCGGTCGCAGCGAAGGCCCGCTCGGCATCCGTGCCTCGCTGCTGGGCCTGCCGCGCCACGTGCGACGAAAGCCGCCGTAAGCGGCTCGGTTACACCGTGGTCACGCCGTGCCACAACTTCGTCGCAAAATGCGGTCGACCGCCGGGAGCCGGGGTCGTCGCCCGAGCCGCCCAACTACAGTTGGGACGGCATGGCCAAGGACACCGAGAAGCTGATCCGCCAGCTGTCCCTGATCTCCTATTTGATGGCGGAAAGGCGTCCGGTCACGGCCCAGGAGATCCGGCGCGACGTCGAGGGCTACAGCGCCATGAACGAGGACGCGTTCGCCCGCCGCTTCTACGCGGACCGCTCCGAGCTCGAGGCGCTGCGGATCTATCTGTCGATCGAGAAGCCGGTTGACGGACTGGTCGAGCAGGAGACCTATTCGCTGGCGCCCGAGAACTTCCACCTTCCCCCGATCGAGTTCACCGACCAGGAGCTGGCCGCGTTGCACACCGCGCTCCAGCTGCTCGATGGCGAGTTCGCCTACGCCGAGCCGCTCCGGCTGGCTCTGCAGCAGATTTCCTGGGGCCGCCCGAGCCCGCTCAGCTCGCCCGAGCAGCACACGGTCGCGCTTGGCATCACCGGCTCGGCCGGCGGCCATGAGCTTTCCCAGCGTCTGGCCAAGATCGAGACCGCGATCTTCCGCCGCAAGACGATTGTCTTCGACTACTACACGATGGAGCGCGGCGAACTCGGGACGCGGCGCGTCGACGCCTACCAGCTCCTTTTCCAGGGCGGGCAGTTCTACCTGGTCGGCTACTCGCACGAGCGAAGGGCGATCCGGGTCTTCCGCCTCTCGCGGATCCGCGGCAAGGTCGGTTACGCGACCAAGGCCGAGCACGACTTCCAGCGCCCCGCCGACTTCGACCCGCGCGCCTATGCGGGCCGGATCGACTGGCAGTTCGGCGATCCCGTGGGCACGGCCGAAGTGTGGATCGGTCGCCGAATCGCCTGGCAGATCGAGCGCCACTTCGGCCGCTACGGCGAGATGCGAGCCGGCGGCGAGGACGACGGCGACCGCGTGTTCGTCACCCCGTACGCCAACGCCCGGCAGCTCATCGCCTGGGTGCTCGGCCTGGGCGAGCACGCTCGCATCGTCGGCCCGCCCGAGCTGGCCGACGAGATGCGCGAACGGGTCGAACTGCTGGCCCGGCGCCACACAGGTGAGCCGCAGATCGCTGCGGTTACCGGTGCGGAGCGCGCCGGCGCCGATGGTGCCGGGCCGGCTGCCGAGGGCAACGGTCATCACCCCGACGGTGCGATCCGGCCCGAGCGCTTCGCCCGGCTGGTGACGCTGGCCAGCATCCTGATCGACGCCGGCCGCGCCGGCCGCCGCATCGACGCGCGCGAGCTCCGCCACAGCCTCAAAGTGTCCGAGCAGGAGCTCCGCGAGGACATCTCGGTGCTCAACCTGGTCAACTTCGGCGCCGGCACCTACGTGCTGTACGCCGAACTCGGCGACGACGGGATGATCGAGGTCGAGCCTGAGCCCTATGGCGACTCGTTTGCCCGGCCGGCCCGCCTGCTGCCGGTCGAGGCCAAGGCGCTGGTGGCCGCGATCGACCTGATCGGCGAGCACATCCCGGAGGGATCGCTCACCTCGGTGCGCGAGAAGGTCGTCGCCGCGCTGGGCGAGGATCCCGTGCACGAAGGGCTCCAGATCGCCGCTCCGGGTGGCGACGACGCCGAGATCGCGGCCGTGGTGTCGAGTGCGATCGCGCAGCGCCACATGCTGTCGTTCGAGTACTACAAGGAGAACGAGGACGAGTTCTCGACCCGGACGGTCGAGCCGTACGCCCTGATCAACGGGCGGGAGGGCTGGTACGTGGCCACCTTCGATCCCTCGCGCGGCGACGTCCGCCACTTCCGCCTCGATCGCTTCAAGTCCGCCGCCGTGACCGCTGAGTCTTTCGAGCCCCGGCCCGATGTCGATCCCGCCGCGGACGTCGACGGCTGGCCGCGCACCGGTGAGGTGCCCGCCTCGCGCCGCGCGCGTGTATGGATCTCGCCCGAGCGAGCCCGCTGGGCCCGCGAGGAGCGGACGGTGACCGAGGAGCTCGCGGATGGCGCCGTCGTGGTCGAGCGCGGCTTCGCCAGCCTGCGCTATCTCGTGCGCGATGTGCTCAAGGAGGCGGGCGACGCGGTGGTGCTCGAGCCCGACGACGCGCGCGCCGCGGTCCGCGAAGCGGCCGAGGCGATCAGAACCGACATCGCGCCGGTCACCGCGGCCTGAACGCTCGGCCCGCTACGCTGCGCGCCGATGCAGCCCCTCAAGGGCCTGATCCTGTCCGGCGGCAAGGGGACGCGCCTGCGCCCAATCACTCACACCAGCGCCAAGCAGCTGGTCCCGGTTGCGAACAAGCCCGTCCTGTTCTATGCGATCGAGTCGATGGCGCAGGTCGGCATCGATGAGGTGGGGGTCATCATCGCGCCTGAAACGGGCGACGAGGTTCGGCACGCCGCCGGCGACGGTTCCCGGTTCGGGGTACGCCTCACCTACATCCTGCAGGACGAGCCAGCCGGGCTAGCCCACGCCGCACTGACCGCCGAGCCGTTCCTGGGTGACTCGCCATTTGTCATGTACCTGGGCGACAACCTGCTCCAGGGTGGCATCGCAGATCTCGTGGGTGCGTTCACCGAGCATGAGCCGGACGCCCTGATCCTGCTCACCCCGGTCCCCGACCCGGAGAACTATGGCGTGGCTGAGCTGACCGATGGCGCGGTGGTGCGTCTCGTCGAGAAGCCCAACGAGCCGCGGACGGATCTGGCGCTGGTCGGCGTGTACATGTTCACCGCGTGCGTCCATGACGCTGCGCGCGCGATCGAGCCCTCGGCGCGCGGCGAGCTCGAGATCACCGACGCGATCCAGCGCCTGGTCGACGACGGCAGGCGTGTCGAGCCCCATATCGTCAAGGGCTGGTGGAAGGACACCGGACGCCTGGACGACATGCTCGCCGCCAACCGGCTCGTGCTCGACACGATCCAGACCCGGCTCGACGGCGAGTTGATCGACTCTCAGGTCGACGGACGGGTGGTGATCGAGCCCGGCGCTCGGCTCGAGCGCTCGGCGGTGCGCGGGCCAGCCATCATCGGCGCCGGCGCACGCCTCACCGACTGCTATGTGGGACCGTACACGGCGGTGGGCGAGGGGTGCGAGATCTCGGGCGCCGAGGTCGAGCACTCGATTCTGCTCGCCGGATCCGTCGTGCGCGACCTCGGACGGATGGAGTCCTCCCTGCTCGGGCGCAATGTCAAGGTCGGCCGCGACCGGCGCCCGCCGCGCGCCTACCGCTTCATGGTCGGCGACAACTCGGAAATCGGCATCCCGTAAGCCGCCGGACTACCCGTAGGCCTGCCGCAGCTCGTTGAGCGCGGCGCGCAGCGAGGCCACCTCGTTCTCGAGGGCAGCGACCCGCTCGGCGAGGCTCCCGTTCTCGGCGGAGACCGGCCCGGCTCCAGGTTGCCACGCGCCTGGTTGCGGCGGCGGCGCTGCCACGGGGATCTGCGACGCGCCCGCCGGAATCTGCGACGCGCCCGCCGGAATCTGCGACGCGCCCGCCGAAATCTGCGACGCGCCCGCCGAAATCTGCGACGCGCCCGCCGCGGGCGGCGACGCGCCCGCCGGCGCCTGCGACGCGCCCGCCGGTGCCTGGGCCGGCCATGCGCCCTCGTCTTCCCCGGCGCCACCGAGCAGATGCTCGAAGCGGTCCTCCTTTTGCCCGGGGCGACGTCCCAGCCGTCGCGCGTAACCCCGCTCGCTCAGCGCGCCGAGCACCCGCTCCACGTCGGCCAACGACGCGAGCGGCGCCATCCGCTCCGTGCGTGCCTTCAACTCCCCCGGCGTCTGCGGACCACGCAGCAGGAGCACCGCGAGCACCGCGAGCTCTTCGCGCCCCAGTCCGAGCGCCTCCTCCGCCAGGTGGCGGTATTTGATGGCGCGGCTGCCGTGGCCACTGGCCAGCCGAGTCAGCCCGTACAGCGACAGCCGCTGCGCCGCCTCCCTGACCGTCGTCTCCTCGTAGTGGGTGACCGGGTCGCGGTTGGTCGATTGGTTACACGCCAGTCGCAGGGCGTTCAGCGACAGCGGATACTGCTCCGGGGTGGTCCAGCGCTTCTCGATCAGGCACCCCAACACGCGCTGTTCCGGCGGGGTAAGCTCGGCGAGATGCATGGCGCGAGCATAACCCGGTGGGGCGCGCCGCTGACATGAGTCTCGCCGGCAAGTTGCAGCTCAAGCCCGGCCGGTCGACGGCGTTCGTCAACCGGCCCGACGGCCTTGAGTTCGACCTGGGCAACGAACACCCGGCGGCGGGCGCACTCGAGCGAGCCGACGCGGTCATCGTCTTCTGCCGCGATCGCCAGGAGCTCGAGCGGCTGAGGGATCAGTTCGTGCCTCAGGCCGCCCCCGACGCCCTGACCTGGGTCGCCTATCCCAAGGCCGGCGAGCTGGGCACGGAACGGAACCGTGGCGTGCTGGCCGAGCTGGTGAAGGTGCGCACCGTTCGGCCGGTCCGCCAGGTGGCTGTGGACGAAACCTGGTCGGCGCTTCGCCTGCGCCCGGCCTGAGGCGGCCGGGCCATGGTGAGCACCGACCAAGCCCGCCGGCTCGCGCTCTCCCTCCCCGAGAGCGTCGAGCAGGACCACCACGGTCGCCCGTCCTTTCGTGTCGCCGGCCGCATCTTCGCCACGCTCTGGGGCGAGGATCAAATGAACGTGATGCTCGACGAGCCGGGCATCCGCACAGCGGTTCAAGCTCACCCCGGCGTGTGCACCGAGGTGATGTGGGGCAAGCGGCTGGCCGCCGTCCGGGTCACGCTGGCCGCGGCCGACCGGGAATTGTTGGCCGACCTCCTGGGCGACGCGTGGGAGGGCAAGGCGCCGGCGCGCCTGCGGCCCGCGACGCCGGCGCCCACGACCCCGAGGCCGGGGCACCGCGACCACTCCGGCGCGTCGACGGGCGCATCGGGCCGCGGCAAGGCGGCCCCTCGGTCGTCGCCGCCGGCAGCTGAGCGCTGCTTGACTGGCCGCATGCCGGCTTCCGGGCCCGACGGGAGACCTCGCGCGGTCGTGTTCGACCTCGGCGGGGTGCTGCTCGACTGGAACCCTCGCCACCTGTACCGCAGGCTGTTCGATGACGAAGCGGAGATGGAGTTGTTTCTCTCCGAGGTGTGCACGCTTGAGTGGCACCGCGCCCACGACCTCGGCGTGCCGCCCGAGGAGACCTCCCCGCCGCTGATCGCCGCCCACCCCGAGCATGCGGAGATGATCCGGGCCTGGACCGAGCGCAGCGAAGAGATGCTCGCCGGCCCGATCGAGGACAGCGTCGAGATCCTGCGCCGGCTGAAGGCCGCCGACGTGCCGATCTACGCGCTCACCAACATGGAGAGCTGGACGTATCCCGGCCGCCGCGAGCGCTACCCGTTCCTGCGCTGGTTCGACGGGACTGTCGTCTCCGGCTTCGAGGGCGTGGCCAAGCCGGATCCCCGGATCTTCGCGCTGCTGCTTGACCGCTTCGGGCTCCTGGCGGAAACCACGCTACTGATCGACGACTCTAAAACCAACGTGCGGGCGGCGCGCGCGGCCGGGATCCAGGCAATCGAGTTCGAGTCGCCGGCGAGCCTGCGCCGGCAACTCGAGGAAGTCGGCCTTCTCGACGGGCGCGCCGGCTAGCAGCGCCTCGGCCGGCCGTCACGGGCTCCACTCGCGGCCACCGCGGCGAGCCGAGATAGCGGATTAGTCAGCCAGGGGCCTAGCTCCGGCCTAGCTCGACACTCGTCGCTCTCCAGTCGCCGAATGCATGTCCGGCCACACCTGGCGTGGTCATCCGCGCACTCGAGCCACGACGGATGTCGAGTTTCGAGTTATCCCCGTGGCCGAGATGGACGTGGGCCGCCGAGCGACGGTAGGAGCGAGTCACTCTCTCGTCTTCGGCCCGTCGTCAGGCTCCCGCAGAAGTGTCACCGTCTCGTCGTCGAATACCGCCAGCACCTCGAGGTGCCCGCCAAGGGCGGCGACGTAGCGGGCCAGCGTTGACAGGTAAACGTCCTGTTCCTGCTCGATGCGTGAGACGTTCGGCTGGCTCACCTCGAGCGCCTCGGCGATCGTCGCCTGGCTGACGCCGCGCCGGCGGCGCGCCTCGGCGAGCCGCAGCTCGGCGTCCATCAGCCGCCGGTACGCAGTGACGCGGCGCTCGTTCAGAGGTCTTTGCCCACGGACGGTCCGCCAGTTCCTCGCCACGGTCCCTCCTTTCCCAGTGAACGCAGGTGCCGGTCGTACAGCTTGTCCGCGAGCGGAATGTTGCGCGCGTACCACCCTCTCCAGTCGCCGCTCTTATCGCCTCCCAGCAGCACCACCGCGCGCCGGCGCGGGTCGAACGCGAACAGCGCGCGCAGATGGCCCCCGACCGAGCGTAGCTCTTTCATGTGGTGGTGGCGCGACCCCTTGATCGAGTCGACGAACGGGCGGCCGAGCGCTGGACCCCGGCGCTGGAGCTCGTCGAACGCGGCGGCCATCCGATGCGCGTCGTGGTCGTCTAGTGCCATGTACCACCTCTCGGCCTCGGCAGTGAGCTCCACCTTCCAGTGGGCGGGATCGCCTTCGGGCGGGTCGCCTGCAACTGCGGTCAGCATAATGCAAGCGTTATGGGGCGGGAAAGGCCCGGACTGGAAAGGCCTGGACTGGTGACCGCATGCCCCACAGGATCCGGCGGCCTCCTGCCACGGAACAAGACGCAGTTGCGTCAACTCTGTGGCTGTTCCGCGCCGGATCTCCCCGGACGCCAGTAACGTAGCCTCGGATGGGCTCGCAGCCGCACGAGACGATCTTCACGATGGAGGCGACTCCGGTGAAGTTCGGCCGCGGCGCCTCCGCGGAGGCGGGATGGGAGCTTGGGCGACTAAGCGTGCGGCGTGCCATGCTCGTCACCGACCGCGGCGTCGCGGCAATCGGCTATCCGGAGAGGATCAAGTCGGCGATCGAGGCCGAAGGGATCGAGGTCGTGCTGTACGACCGCGCCCGGGTTGAGCCGACGATCGACTCCTTCCAGGACGCGGTGGACCATGCGCTCGAGCACGAGGTCGATGGGTTCGTCTCGGTGGGTGGCGGCTCGAGCATCGACACCGCCAAGGTGGCAAACCTCGTCTCGACCCATCCCGCGCCGGTCATCGACTACGTCAACCCGCCGGTCGGTGAGGGACGTAAGCCGCCGGCGCCGCTCAAGCCGCACCTGGCCATCCCCACCACCTCCGGAACGGGCTCGGAGGCGACCACGGTGGCGGTGCTCGACATCCCCGATCTGCACCTCAAGACGGGGATCTCCCACCGGTACCTGCGCCCGACCCAGGCGATCGTCGACCCGGACCTGACCCGCTCGCTCCCACCCGAGGTGACCTCCTCCACGGGGCTTGACGTCGTCTGCCACGCCGCCGAGTCGTTCCTGTCCAGGCCGTTCGACACGAGAGAGCCGCCGGGTTCGCCCGACGATCGACCGCCGTACCAGGGGTCGAACCCGGTTGCGGACGTCTGGTCGGCCAAGGCGCTCGAGTTCGGCGGCCGGTACCTGCGGCGCGCGGTGGCCGACGACGAGGACCTGGAGGCGCGCGGGTTCATGATGCTCGCCGCCACGATGGCCGGCGTCGGCTTCGGCTCCGCCGGCGTGCACATACCCCACTCATGCGCCTATCCGATCGCGTCGGTCAAGCACGCCTACCAGCCCCCCGGCTACCCGGACGACCATCCGTTCGTGCCGCACGGACACTCGGTGATCGTCACCTCGCCGGCCGCCTTCCGCTTCACCTATGACGCGATGCCCGAGCGTCACCACAAGGTGGCCGAACTGCTCGCCGGTGGTCCGATCCGCGATCCAGGGCCTGACGCGCTCCCGAACCTGTTGCGCGAGCTCATGCAGGACGTGCATGCGCCGCGCGGCGTGGCCGAGTTCGGCTACGGCGAGGACGACATCCCCGCCCTGGTCGCCGGCGCGCTCAAGCAGGAGCGTCTGCTGGCGGTGGCCCCCAAACCGGTAACCGAGCAGGACGTCCGCCACATAATCACCGCGTCGATGACCAACTGGTGAGGGCGGACTGCGCGCGCGCCTGTTTTAGTCCTCCTCGTCCCAGTTCCGGGCGCGCGGGTCCTTGCCGGCGACGAGGTCCACGAACCGCTTCCAGGGGCTCGGTTTCACCCCCGGCTCATCGACCCGCCAGGCCGGCGCTCCGCCCTCCGGCTCGGGCAGCGCCGCCGCCGTCGCGCGATCGATTCGGAGATCGACGCCGCGCTCGTGCAACGAGGCCACCTCGTCGGCGGGCAGGAAGCGCGCGCCCGCCGTAGTGTTGAGCACAATCCCGTGGAAGATGTCCTCCTCTGGAGCGGCGACCACGTGCGCGACCGTGCCAACCTGCTCACCACCGGACGCGTACACAGGAACGCCCGGCTCGAGCACCTCGTAGGCGATCGGCAACCCCTCATCCATGACCGCGGACACTAGCGCCCCATGACCCGCGTGGGCGTGGTCGGCCACGTCGAGTGGGTCGACTTCCTCCCGGTGCCACGCTTTCCGCGCCGGGGCGAGGTGATCCACGCGCAGGGCGGGTTCCTGCGCGCCGGCGGGGGCGGCGGGGTGGCGGCGGTGGTCCTGGCTGAGCTCGGCGCCGAGGTCGACTTCTTCTGTGCGCTGGGCGACGACGTGGCCGGTCGCGCTGCCCTGGCCCAGCTCGAGGAGCGCGGCGTCCGCGTGCATGTCGCCTGGCGCGATCGGCCCACTCGGCGGGCGGTCACGCTGCTCGAGCCCGGCGGCGAGCGCACGATCGTCACGCTCGGGGAGCGGCTCGAGCCCCACGGATCCGACCAGCTCGAATGGGAGCGCCTTTGCGAGGCCGAGTCTGTCTACTTCACCGCCGGCGATGCCGAGGCGCTCGTCCACGCGCGCCGGGCCCGGATCGTCGTGGCGTCCCCGCGCGCACGCACCGTGCTGGGCACGAACACCGTCGATGCGCTTGTGTTCAGCGAGTCAGACCGCGACGAGAGCGCGTGGGCCGAGCGGGCCGCGGCGCACGCGCGGCTGGTCGTCGCCACCGAAGGCGAGCGCGGCGGACGATGGTGGGGCGAGTCTCAGGGACGCTGGGCGGCGGTCCCGCTACCGGGTCCGCCGCGCGACTCCTACGGCTGCGGCGACTCGTTCGCCGCAGCCTTCACCCTCGGCCTGGGCCGTGGTGACTCGATCGACGAAGCCGCGGCCCTTGGCGCCGAGGCCGGCGCCCGCGCCCTGACACGCGTCGGCGCCCCCTGATCTCAATGCCCTCGCAAACGCCGAGCTCTCAGCGACCAACACTGATCGTCTATCCGAGCACAGTGGTCGCGGCGCGCTGGCGGCGGGGCGGGAGCGTAGCTCGGAGGCTGCGCTCGACCGGCTCGCCACCGCCTATCGCATCGCGCTCGCCGCCGGCGGCAATCAGCAGCTCGAGCGCGACGTCGCATTGCGATCAGAAGGCGCCGTAGCCATCTGCGCCGTAGCCGTAGGCGCCACCGCCCGGATAGCCACCATCGCCGGACCCGCCGTCGGCTCCCGGATAGCCGCCATAGCCGTACCCGCCGCCGTAGCCCGAGCCGCCGTAGCCGGAGCCACCGCCACCGTAGCCGTAGCCACCGTAGCCATAGCCGCCGGACCCAGAACCGCCGTAACCGGAGCCGGAGCCGCCGCCGGAGCCGTAGTCGCCCGAGCCACCGGACGATGATCCACTCGCCCCTGACGGCTGGACCGAGACCGAGAACGCCGAGGCGTCAGACGAGAGCCCGGACGGGCTTGCGCCGGCGCTCGATGAGCCCGCGCCGAGACTGATGTCGGTGCTCCCGCCACTACCCAGGGCAACCGGGTTGGCCGTCCAGTTCGGGTCGTTGATCGTGCCGGTGTGACCGTTCGCAGTCGCGGTGGCGCTCGTGAATTGGACGGTGCCGAAGTCGGTCAACGGAAGCGGCTGGCAGGAGCCAGACCCGTCGCACGACGAGGGCGCCTCCGCGATCCATTCCGCGCTCGCGGTGTCGGGCGCGTCCATCTGGAGCGTCTTGGTGGACGACTGGCCGGTGCTCTGATTCGACAGCGACAGGGTCACGTTCGTTCCGCTCACGTCGACCTTGGCGGCGATCTTGTCGCCGGGATGGACCGGCAGGTCGAGGCGCACGGGGGCCGCCGGGACGAGTTCGTACCACGCGTAGTAGTCGGTGCCGCCGTCGGCGGTGCAATCCGCCTGCGTGCCGGTCTGCTCGAGCGAGCCGGACGAATTTCCGGAGCCCCCGAGGCCCACCCAGAAGGCGGAGTAGGTCTGACCGGAGCGGCAGGTGGCCGTGGGCTGAACCCAGCTGCCCGAGACGCTGGAAAACTGCGTGGACGAGGAGGCGTCCCCGGCGACGTAGCCGGCCCAGTTCTGGCTCACCTGCGCCTGCGAGGTGGCATCCGCAGAGGCGGACCCCGCCGAGACCCCGGCGGCCGCGGCGGTGGCGGCGAGAATGGCACAAAGATGTCGATAGCTCATGGCACTCACTCTTGAGCGCCAAACGAAGAGTCGCTTCGCAACTCGTGAAGAGCCTCTTATGGAGTTACGAAGAGGCGCTTAAGGGCTGGCGGTGCCGACGAGCGGCGGTATCCCCTCGGGCCGGCCCCGACAGGAGCCGCAAGCCAGCCGCCGAAATCCCCCGGCGTGAGCACTGGCCGGCTCGAGGCATTCTCCGACGGCGTGATCGCGGTGGCGATCACGCTGCTCGTGCTCGACATCCACTTCCCGACGCCCCCGCTCCGGCCGGGCACCACCCTCGGACACGAGCTCGCCCGCCACTGGCCGGTGTACGCCGCCTACGCGACCTCGTTCCTGACCATCGGGATCATCTGGGTCAACCACCACGTGATGATCGGCCGCCTACGCGAGGCCGACCGCATGATCCTGTTCCTGAACCTGCTCCTCCTGATGAGCATTGCCATCCTGCCGTTCGCCACGAGCCTTATGGCGGCGTACTTGAGGGAGAGCAGTGGTCAGCATCTGGCGGCGGCGATCTACAGCGGAGCGTTCCTCATCATGGCGGTGCTGTTCACGATCCTCAACGCGCACATCCTGCTCGTCAAGCACCCCAAGCTGGCGCGACCCCTGCCGCTCGAGCGACGCCGACAGATCCTGAGCCGCAGCGTCACCGGGGTCGTGCCCTACATCGTCGCGACCGCCCTCGCGGCCGTGTCGTCCTACGCCACGCTGATCATCTGCGGCGTGATCGCCATCTTTTACGCGTTGCCGATCGGCAGCGGCGGCACCGACCAGGATTAGGACCGCCGCGGGTCCTCAGCGCCACCAGGCGCCCAGCACCCGCCGCCAGTTTCCCCAAGCGATCCGCCCAAGATCCTCATCATCGAAGCCAGCGCCGCGGAGCGCTTCGAGCAGCCGCGGCGTGCCTGCGACGTCGCCCAGCTCGGCGGGGATCGTCGTCCCGTCGTAGTCGGATCCGAGTGCCACGTGAGCGACTCCGATGCGGTCCGCCACGTACCGCGCGTGCTGCGCGACCAACGAGAGCGGCGTGTCGGGATCGTCGGCGAAATCCGACCTCAGAAACGCCACCGCAAATACGATCCCGATCAGGCCCCCGGACGCTCCGACTGCATCGATCTGAGCGTCGGTCAGGTTGCGAGACGCCGGGCATAGCGCGTGCGCCGCGGAGTGGCTGGCCACGAGCGGCCCGAGATCGAGACGCGCCACATCCCAGAAGCCCGCCTCGTTGAGGTGGCTTAGGTCGACCATGATCCCGAGCTCGGCGCACCGGCGCACGAGCCCCCGGCCGGCCCCGGTCAAGCCCGGGCCGGTGTCGGGCGATGAGGGCGAGATGAACGGCACTCCGTGACCGAACGCGTTGGGCCGGCTCCACACCGGCCCGAGCGACCGCAACCCGGCCTCGTACCAGAGGTCCAGTGCCTCGAGCTCGGGGTCGATCGCTTCCGCCCCCTCCAGATGAAGCACCGCCACCGGCGGCCCTTCATCCGCCGGAGCCTGGTCCAGGTCACCCACCTCCCGCGCCACCCGCACGGCTCCAGCACGCTCGAGGGCCAGGAGCCGCCCCGCCACTGTGGTGGCGTACGCGGCTGCCACGCCATGCTCCACGGAAAGCGCCGGCGCGACCTCGAGCACCCCGTCCTCGCGCGGTACGAGCTCCCAGTCATCGCCACCCGGCGAGGGCGTGAATACGGCGAAGATGCCGCCCCGCACTCCGCCTGCCCGCATCCGCGGAAGATCGAGGTGGCCGCCGGAGCGGCCCGAGACCATCAGCGCGTGATCGTGGCGCGTGAGGGCATCGTTGTGCCCGTCAAACACGGCCGGCACGGCGACTAATCGGAGACGGTCACCGGAAGATCGACCGCCGGCAACCCGTCGATGCTGACCGAGTTGTACTTTTGCTCGTATTCGAGCAGCGCCTCCGGCCCTCCGACCCGCACCTTCTTGGCCGCCCACAGGTCCAGGTGCTCGCGGCCGCCTTGGTAGCTCATCAGCGGTACTCCGTAGCCGCACGAGTCGGCAATCCGATCGAGCTCCACCGTGACGATCGCGCGGCGCGTCTCGGGCACGGTGGGCTGAGGGAAGTCATATGCCCGCAGCAGCCCTTCGAAGCCGGGATCCGAAGCCACCACAACTTCACCTCGCCCGTGCAGCCGCACGACGCGAGGCGGTCCCTCGAACGCGCACAGCATGATCACGATCCGGGCGTTCTCGCGCACGTGGGCGATGGTCTCCGCGCCGCTCCCGAGCAGGTCCAGGTAGGCGACGGTGCGCGGGCCGAGCACCTGAAGCGCACCGACTGGCCCCTTGGGCGAGACGTTCACGTGGCCGTCTGCATCAAGCGGCGCCGTCCCGACGAAGAACACGGGCTGGGCCGCGATCCAGCGCTCAAGCCGCTCGTCGATGCCGTCGAACACCTTTCCCATGCCCTGAACGGTAACGGTCAGGGCTAGGATCGCAGCGTGACGGCAACCGCATCGCGCGGACTCGAGCGCGACCTCAAGGCTCTTCTGGGGCCCGAGGCCATCCTCCCCGGGACCACGCGCGCGTACCTGAGCGACGCCACCGAGAGCCGAAACCTGCGCGGCCGGGCCGACGCGGTCGCCCTACCCGGCGATGCACAGCAGGTGGCGACCCTCACAGGCTGGTGCTACGAGCACGACGTCCCCATCATCCCCCGCGGCGGCGGGACGGGCTTCACCGGCGGAGCGGTCCCCCTCGACGGAGGCCTGGTCCTGAGCCTCGAGCGTGTGAAAAAGATCAGAAGTCTCGATCCGGGCTTCTGGCGTGCTGAGGTCGAGGCTGGCGTGATCACCGCCGACCTGCGCCGGCGAGTCCGTGAGAACGGGCTGTGCTTCCCGCCCGACCCGGGCTCGGCCGAGCAATCCCAGCTCGGAGGCAACATCGCCACCAACGCGGGCGGCCCGCACGCGTTCAAGTACGGCGTGACCGGCGCCTGGATAACCGGACTCGAGGTGGTGCTCGCCTCGGGCGATGTGGTTACGCTGGGCGGGCCGATCCGCAAGGACGTCGCCGGCTACGACCTGAAGTCGCTGCTCATCGGATCGGAGGGGACGTTGGGGATCGTCACCGCGGCATGGGTCATGCTGATCCCCGCGCCCGAGGCGGCGCTGCCGCTGGCGGCCTTCTACGCGGACAGCGGAACGGGCTGTGCCGCGGTCGAGGCGGTCTACGCCAGCGGGGCGGTCCCGGCCGCCCTCGAATACCTCGACGCCGGCGCCGTCCAGGCCACCCGCGGCGCGTTCCCCATCGATGTGCCCGATCAAGCCCGCTTCATGGTGATCGTCGACGCCGACGGCGCGCGGGAGGAGGCCGCGCGGATCCATTCGGAGCTGTCCGAGACGCTGAGTGAGAACGCGCTCCTCGTCCACGCCCCCACCGGCCGCCGGGAGATCGATGCCCTGTGGCGCTGGCGCGACGGCGCCTCGCACGCCGTCACCGCCCAGCGCGGCGGCAAGGTGAGCGAGGACATCGTTGTCCCGATTGACCGCCTGGCGGAGGCCATCGAGGAAACTGTCGAGATCGGGCGCCGGCACGATCTGCCCGCCTGCAGCTGGGGCCACGCTGGCGACGGCAATCTCCACTCCACGTTCATGATCGATCTCGACGATCCGGCCGAGCTCGAGCGCGCCGAGGAAGCGGCAGACGATCTCTTCGCGCTTGCCGCGAAGCTACGCGGTTCGGTCTCCGGCGAGCACGGCGTCGGGCTAGTCAAGAACGGTCAGCTCGCGCGCCAGTGGCACCCAGCGGCTATCGCCATGCACGAGGCGATCAAACGCGTCTTCGACCCGAAGGGCCTGCTCAATCCAGGCAAGAAAGTCGCCCGAACTTAGACTTGCGCCCGCCCGCCGGCCCGCGCCCGCACCCGGCGCTAGAGATGCAGGCGGTGCGCCGCCCGCCGGCCCGCGCCCGCACCCGGCGTTAGAGATGCAGGCGGTGCGCCACCGCCGCGGCCTGCGTACGACTGCGCACCCCGAGCTTGCTCAGTATCCGCGAAACGTGCACGCTGGCCGTCTTCTCGGCCATGAACAGCGCGGCGCCGATCTGGCGGTTGGTGGCGCCCTCGGCCACCAGCGCGAGCACCTGGCGCTCCCGGTCGGTGAGCCCGAACGGATCCTCGCCGCCGCCGTTCGCGCCGGCGCCAACAGCTTCGCCGGTCTGCGCGGCCGTGGCACCGTCGCCGCTCACCTCGCCGGCCGGCCCGAGATCAAGCCGGGCACGCTGCGCCAGCGTGGTCAGCTCCTCGGCCAGCCAGCGGGCGCCGACCCGCCGCGCCACCTCGAGCGCGGTCTGTCCGGTCTCCGCCGCGGCCGCCCGGTCGCCGGCGTCGACGTTTGCCTCGGTGGCCCGCCACAGCGCCAGCGCACGCTGGAAGGGACGGCTGATCGCGTCCCACTCGCGTGCCGCGGCAACCCACAGCTTTGCGTCGCTCCGGCCCCGGGCTCGGGCGAGCTCGGCCGCTCCCAGCGCCTTCCAGGCGCTCTCCACGGGGCCGCCTTCGGTTGCCGCCGCGCGTAAACGCTGCATGTGGATGCGCGCCCTGGCGAGCGCATCGCGTTCGTCCGCCCGCTCGCGCAGGTCCCGCGCGCGCTGGGCGATGTCGGCCTCGACGCGCATCCCGGCTGCCGTCACGCGCGCGATCCGGCTGACGTCGTCGGTGCAGATCTCAATCCGGTCGAGCGCGCCGGCCACGGCGGCGCGGGCGCCGGCCAGATCGCGGCGGCGGCGCAGACACTCGGCCTTCAGCGTGCCGAACGCCCCTATCCACTGCGGCTCGGCCGAGCGAGCGATGAGCGGCTCGAGCTCCTCGAGGCGGCCGGCGGCGATCTCGTCGTCGCCGACGCCGAGCGCCAGCTCGATCTCGCGCAGCAGCCGGAAGATGAGATGCGTTCCGACCGGATGCGTGCCCGCCTGGTCCAGGTAGTGCCGCGCGGTCTTCCAGTCGCCGTCCTCGAAGCACAGATCGGAGGCGGTCAGCAGCATCCAGTCGGACACCCGGGCGCCGCGTCTGCGGATGGCGGCGATCGCCTCCTCGATGGTGGCGAGCCCGTCCGGCGTGCGCCCGGCGAGGCCGAGCGCCTCGGCGAGGTTCGAGTATGCCCCCTCCATGCGCTTGAAGTCGTCGTCTTCGCGCGCGATCTCAATCGCCCCGCGCAGGCACGAGACGCCCTCGTCGACGTCGCCGAGCATGATCTGCGACATCCCGAGCGTGTTTAGGATCTCGCTTTCCGAGCGCCGGTCGCCCGCGGCCAACGCGGCCTGCAGGGCTACCCGGCCTTCCTTGAGCGATTCGCGGTAGCGCCCGCGCAGATGCCGGATCCGCGCCAGCCAGGCCAGGAGCGACGCCCGCTCAGGAGTGACCTCCTCCGCCGGGAGCAGCGCGAACGCCCGCTGAGCGGTCTCCATCGCCTCGGCCCCGCGGTTGAGCGTCCACTGGGTGCGCGAGAGGTCGTCGAGGAGCCCCGAATAGCGCCGGGGGTCGGCCTCGGGTCCTAACTCGTCCAGCGCGCGCTGGAGCAGGGTCTCGGCCCGCGCCTGGTCGCCGGCCACCCGGTGCGCCGCAGCGGCCAGGCACAGCAATTCGACGTGGTCGAGCGGGATCATCGCAGCGGCATCGGCGACGCGCGGCCACAGGTCGAGCGCGCGCTCGGCCAGCTCGGCGGCGTCCCCATAGGCGTGCACCTCGCGGGCCGCCAGCGCCGCCTGCACCGTGGCTCGCAGCGCAGCCGGCTGGTCCCCCGCGACCGCGTAGTGGTGTGCGACGGTCGAGGTGAGCTCGAGCCCGCGGTCGTCCTCGTACTCGCCCCGCTCCTCCAGCGCGCGGGCCAGCGCGAGGTGCAGCTCGCTGCGCTCGCCCGGAAGCAGGTCGTCGTACATGGCCTCGCGCAGGAGCGCGTGGCGGAAGCCGAGGCGTCCGTCCTCGCCGGCCACCAGGACCTGTTCGGCCACGGCCTCACGCAGCGCCTGATGCAGCGCGTCGGGTTCGATCCCGGTCACCTCCGAGATCGTCACCTCATCCAGCGCGCGGCCGGCGGCGATCGCCCGGGCGGCTGACTGGGCGTCAGGCGAAAGCCGTTCGATCCGGAGCATGAAGGCATCCCGGAGCGATTGCGGCGCGGCGCCGCGGCCGTCCAGGCCGGCGGCGAGAAGCTCCTCGGTGTAGAGCGGGTTGCCCTCGCTGCGCGCGTACAGCCGCTCGACGAGCCTGAGGCTGGGCGCCTCACCGAGGATGTCGGTGAGCGCCTCGGCGAGCTCGAACCGGTCGAACGGCTCGAGCTCGACGCGCTGCACGCGGTCCAGCCGCTCGAGCTCCACGAGCAGCGAGCGCAGCGGGTGGCGGCGATGGAGCTCGTCGGTCCGGTAGCTGAGGAGCAGCATGACCCGCTCGCGACGTAGGCTTCGGGCCAAAAAGTCGATGAACGTTCGCGTCGAGCGATCGGCCCAATGCAGGTCCTCCAGCGTGATGACCAGGACATGATCTTCGCTCAGGACGTCGAACAGCTCGAGCAGCCCCTCGAACAACCGCAGCTGAGCCGAGGCATCGCTGCGATTTGCGAGCGCGGCCTCCTCGTCGATTCCGGGGAGCAGCGCCGCGAGCTGAGCGCGCGTCCCGCGGCCTAGCGCGTCGATGGCCGGATGACGGGCGCGCACCAGCGGGCGAAGCGCTCCGATCAGCGGCGCGTACGGGAGCTCGCCCTCCGCCTCTTCGACGGCCTCGCCGCGGAGCACGAGCACGTCCTCCTCGGCCCCCTCTCCCATCCGGCGCTCAAACTCTCGCACCAGCCGGGTCTTGCCGACGCCGGACTCGCCGCCGAGCAGCACGACGATCGGGCGCTGCTCGGCAGCCTCACGTGAGGCGCGCTCCAGCGCCGCCAGTTCCCCGACGCGACCGACGAAGCGACTTGAGGTGACCCTCGCTCGCATGCCGGAAGTATCGCGAGAACCCGTGTCGTCCTGCCGGCGCGGGGTCGGAGCCGAGCTCGCTCGCCCGGCGGCGGTCGCTGGCGACTCGCCGCGCGTCTTCGATGTGCTCAAGTGCAACTGCCTGGGAGATGCTGGGATGCATTGCTCGTTCCTCTCGCTCGAGTCCTGTTCTGCCACTGCGATCAGGATGAACTGAGAGGCCCCCGCCGACATCGGGAGAACGCAGCCGGTTTGGGCCGCGCACCCCTTACTTCGCGTAGCTGACCCCTTATCCGTGGCGCTAGGGCTGCGGGGCTTCCTCGCCCGAGCTCAGCGGGCTGGCCGGCGATCGCACCGCGCTCGCGATCTCCGCCGCGCTCACCTGCTGCGGATGATGGCAGGCGGCCAGGTGGCCACCCGGATACTCGGTGAGTTGCGGCTCGACCGCCTGGCAGACCTCGGTGGCGCGCGGGCAACGGGTGTGGAAGCGACACCCGGAGGGCGGTTTGATCGGGTTGGGCGGCTCACCGCCCACGATCGGACGCTCGCGCGCGCGGTTCTCGTTCGGGTCGGGGATCGGGATCGCGCCGAGCAGCGCCGAGGTGTAGGGGTGAATCGGCTTGTCATAGAGCTCCTCGGCCGGCGAGACCTCGACCAGCTTGCCGAGATACATCACGACGATCCGGTCCGAGACGTGGCGCACCACGCTCAGGTCGTGGGCCACGAACACGAACGAGAGCCGCAGCTCGTCCTGGAGCTCGTCGAGCAGGTTGATCACCTGTGCCTGAATCGAGACGTCGAGGGCCGACACCGGCTCGTCGAGCATGAGCAGCTTGGGATCGAGCGCCAGCGCCCGGGCGATCCCGATGCGCTGCCGCTGACCGCCGGAGAACTCGTGCGGGAAGCGGTTCAGGTGCTCGGCGTGGAGCCCCACCTTGTCGAGCAGCCCGCGCGTCTCGGCCTCGATTTGGTCCTTCGGCACGCCCCGGATCTTCAGAGGCGTGGCCAGGATCTGCGTCACGCGCTTGCGCGGGTTCAGCGACGACTGCGGATCCTGGAAGACCATCTGCATCTGGCGCCGGATCGGCTCGAGTTCCTTGCGGCCGGATTTGCTGATGTCGCCCCCCCGGTAGCGGATGGCGCCGCTGGTGGCGTCGATCAGCCGCACCAGGCTGCGGATCAGGGTGGTCTTGCCGCAGCCCGACTCGCCCACGATCCCGAGCGTCTCGCCCTCCCGGAGCTCAAACGAGACGTCGTCGACCGCGTGGACGTGACCGACGGTGCGAGCGACGACGGCCCCCGACTTGACTGGGAAGAGCACCCGCAGGTGCTCGACTTCGAGCAGTGGCGCACCGTCCGGCGCCCGCGGCGTATCGGCCTGCGACTCGGCCTCGACGCTCACGAGGTCACCGCCTCCTCGGGCGCCAGACCAATCTGGTCGCCCACCTGGCGAAGCTTGCGCTTGCGCTCGGGCTCGAGCCAGCAGCGCTCGAGATGCGCCGGCGCCTCGGGCAGCCGTGCCGCCAGATCAGGCACCTCGACACAGCGTTCGAACGCGTGCGGGCAGCGGGGTCGGAAATGGCACCCCTTGGGCGGACGCAGAAGCGAAGGCGGCAGGCCGGGAATGGCCGGGAGGCGTTGAGATCGGTCACGATCGATGCGGGTGATCGAGCCGAGCAGACCCCAGGTGTAGGGGTGCTGGGGGTCGTAGAAGATCTCATCCAGCGTTCCTTGCTCGACCACCCGGCCGGCATACATCACGACGATGCGGTCGGCGATGTCGGCCACCACGCCCAGGTCGTGGGTGACCAGGATGATCGCGGAGCCTGTCGCCGCCCGGAGCTGACGCAGCTGGTCGAGGATCTGCGCCTGGATGGTGACATCGAGCGCCGTGGTGGGCTCGTCGGCGATCAGCAGCTTTGGGGAGTTGGCCAGCGCCATCGCGATCATCACGCGCTGTCGCATCCCGCCCGAGAACTGGTGCGGGTAGGAGCGGGCGCGCTCGCGCGCATGCGGGATCCCGACCCGCTCCATCAGCTCGACGGCCCGATCAAGCGCCTGGACCTTGTTCGTGTCCGGTTCGTGCTGGCGGATCTGCTCGGCGATCTGGTTGCCAACCCGGTAGACCGGGTTCAGCGAGGCCATCGGGTCCTGGAAGACCATCGCGACCTGGGCGCCTCGTACCTTCCGCAGCTCTTCCTCGGAGGCCGCGACGAGGTCACGGCCCTCGAACAGCGCTCGGCCCTCGAACCGGGTGTTCGGTCCGCGCGTGAGACCCATCAGAGTCATCGCGGTGACCGACTTGCCCGAGCCGGACTCGCCGACGATCGCCACCACCTCGCCCCGGTCGAGTCCGAACGAAACGCCGTCGACCGCCTGGACGACCCCGTCCTCGGTGCGGAAGGACACCCGCAGATCCTCCACCTCGAGGAGGTGCGCGCTCGTTGTCGGGCGCGTGTCGACGTGGATGACGTGGCTCACAGGCGGATCCGCGGGTCGAGCATCGCGTAGACGACGTCGATCACCGCACCGATCAGGACGACCATGAACGCGCCGAACATCGTGATCACCAGGACCGGCGGAATATCGAGCGCCTGGACCGACTGGGCCGCGTATTGCCCGACGCCATGCAGGTTGAATACGGTCTCGGTCAGGATCGCGCCGCCGCCGATGACAGCGGCGAAGTCGAGCCCGAACAGTGTGATGATCGGGATCATGCTGTTGCGGAGCACGTGGCGGGTCATCACCTGGCGCTCGCTGAGACCCTTGGCCTTGGCCGTCCTCACGTAGTCGTCGTTGACCGTGTCGAGGATCGTGGAGCGCAGGACGCGCGAATACACGCCGATGAACAGCACGGATAAGGCGAACCAGGGCATGATCATGTGCTTAAGCCACTCCCACGGCGAGGTGGTGAACTTCACGTAGTCGCTCGCAGGCAGCCAGCCCAGCTTGAAGCCGACGTAGTACGACAGCACGGCCCCGAGGAAGAACACCGGCATCGACACGCCGATCATCGACAGCACGGTCAGCCCTCGGTCCAGCCAGCGACCGGCGCGCCAGGCGCTCAGCAGGCCGAACAGGATGCCCACCGACAGCCAGATGATGCCGGCGCCGATGGCCAGCGACAAGGTGACGGGCAGGTACACCCAGATCTGGTGAACCACGTTCACCTGCTGGGTGTACGAAATGATCTGACCGGTGAAGATCAGCTTCATGATCAGCAGGTAGCGGATGTACACGGGCCGGTCGAAGCCCCACTGATGGCGGATGTGGGCCAGCGTTGCCTCGGTCGGGAACCGCCCTGCCAGCTGAAGCTCCGGATGCGGGATCGCGGTGAAGATCAGGAAGGTGAGGACCGAGATCGCGAACAGCACCCCGATCAAAGACAACGTCCGGCGGAATACGAAGCGGCCCATCGCTGATTAGTGCTCGATGCGGATCTTGGCTCGTGGATCGAGGGCGTCGCGCAGGCCGTCGCCGAACACGTTGATCCCCAGCACGCAGAGGACCAGCATGATCCCCGGCACGAGCATGGTGTGCACGGCGGCTGGGAGCAGCCCGATCCCCTCGCCGATCATCGTGCCCCACGAGGGGTTGGGCGGGCGTACACCGGCGCCCAGGAACGACAGCCCCGCTTCGGTCAGGATCGCGTTGGCCATGATCAACGGGATGAAAACGACGATCGTCGAGGCCACGTTGGGGAGGATCTCGCCGAACATGATCCGGAAGTGCCCCAGCCCCTGCTGGCGCGCGGCGTCGATGAACTCGCGCTCGCGCAGCCCGAGCACCTGTCCGCGGATGGCCTTGCCCACGTACGGGATGTAAATGATCCCGATGATGATCGCCGGGATCTGCAGTGAGTTGCCGCTGATGTGAACGAAGCCGAGGTCGAGGCCGCTGATGGCCAGGACCACACCGAGTGCGATCCCTAGCAGATACACCGGGTAGGCCCAGATCAGCTCGAAGGCCCGCGAGATGAGCCCGTCGGCCGGGCCGCGGAAGTATCCAGCGAAGATGCCGAGCAGGGTGGCCAGGACGATCGTGATGATCGTGGCCTCGGCTCCGATCTGAAGCGAGTTACGCCCACCGTAGAGCAGGCGGACCGCTACGTCACGCCCGGTGTTGTCGGCGCCGAGGAAGAACTTGGCGTGCCAGGTCGGCCCGATCGGCAGCCCGAACTGATTCAGCGCGGTGTCGACGTGCTGGTCGTTGGGCCCGCTGTGCGCGATGTGGTTCGCATACACGGGCGCCAGCAGGCAGACGATCACGACAGCCAGGAACAGGCCGCCGAAGGCCAGCGCCACCTTGTTGCGCCGCAGGCGGCGCCAGGCAAGCTGGTACGGCCCGAGGCCGGGCGGTAGCTCACCGCCGGCGTCCCACGCCGACGACTCAATCGGGACCTCGGTGCCGGTGACGGTGCTCATAGCGCGAGCAAAGCCTAACGCGGGGACGACGGCCCGGGACCGGTCGGGTCCCGGGCCGTCTGGCCGCCGTCTACTTCAACTGCAGCGAGCTGAAGTCGTTGCCTTCCAGCGGGCTGAACACCACCTTGCCGAAGTCGATCCGGTTGGACAGGAACTCAGGCGAGGACTCGTAGCCGTAGGGGACCACGTAGGCCTTCGAGGTCACGTAGCTATCCAGAGCCTGCCACCGCGACGCCGCGGTGTTGATCTGGTTGCCCTGCACCGGGTAGAGCGCCGCCAACTCGGACTGGATGTGCGGGTCTTTGACTTCCTCGTAGTTGGAGTTCCCCACCGGGGCGATCGCGTTCGCGTCGACCAGGTTCTGGTAGAAGTCGGTGGGGTTCGGGAAGTCCTGCTGCCAGTCCGCGAAGCCGGTCTGCGGATGGTTCTTCAGCGTCTCGATCGTCGAGAAGTAATCCGCGTCGGCGATCGTCTTGAGCGTAGCCTTGAACCCGATCGCGTTCAGCGTGGCGGCGTAGTTCTCCGCCCACTGAAGGCGCGGCTGGCGGTTCTCCGCCCAGACCGTCACCGGCGTGCCGGCCATCCCGGACTGCTGGACCATCTGCTTGGCCTTGGCCACGTCCGGCGTCGCGTTCACATTGCCGTACGGGCAGCTCCCCGTCGGGTGCCCCGCCATCTGCGGCGGGAGCAGGAAGCAGCCCGGCACCAGCGCGCCGCTGCCGATTCGAGCCAGAGCCGGTCGGTCGACGGCATACGCCACCGCCTGACGGGCGAGCGTGCTGGTGAACGGCTTCTGGGTCGTGTTCAGGAACCAGTAGAACGTCTTGTTGGTCTCGTATGCCTTGTAGCGGTCCTTCTGCTGGCTGACCTGCTGGATCAGCGCCGGCGGGATCGTGTCGCCCCAGTCGAACACGTCCGCCGAGTTGTTGAGAACGTCCGAGGCCTCGGTCGTGGTGTTCGACTCGACCTTCACGTTGACGTTCATCTTCCCGGCGGGAATCCCCGGGATCGCCTGCGAGGCGTAGTTCGGGTTGATGGCGAGATCGAAGCCAACGTTCGACTGGACGTTCTTGATCACGTACGGCCCGAAGCCCACCGGCGGGCTGTTCGGCTCCGGCTTCATCGGCGTCGACGCCGGCAGGTAGCTCACGCCCGGAACTGCCAGCACGTCGAGGAACGCGCCATAGGGCATCACGAGATGGATCGTGGTCTTGCCGCTGGCGTCGTTGGTGGTGATCCCAGAGATCGTCTTGGCCTTGCCCTTGGCGTAGTCAGACGCGCCGGCGATCGTCGAGGTCAGGAAGCTCGCCGCGCTCCAGCCGAGCTTCAGGTCCCGCTCGATCGCGAAGGTCAAGTCCGAAGCCTTCACTGGTGTTCCGTCGGAGTACTTCAGGCCGGGCCGGAGCGTGAACGTGTACGTCTTGCCGCCGTCCGCGACGGTCGGCAGCGCTTGCGCCATCGACGGGATGATCTGCGTCCCCGCCGTTCCCGTGGCGTGCGCGAACGAGTACGGGCCCAGATGGGTGAGCCAGTGCACCTCACCACCCTGGGTGGTGAAGTCGATCGACGGGTCGAGTGACTGCGGGAATGTCCCCTCGACGACCGTGGCCGTGCCGCCGGACTTCCCCGACGACGAGCTTCCGCCCGCGGTCGATGACGACGTCGACGATGCCGACGATGCCGACGATTTCGAGCTCGAGCTTCCGCACGCGGCCACGGCAAGCACCATGGCAACGACGACGGCCGTCCCGAGCGGCGTCTTGTACTTCCTCATGCGTCCTCCTCCTAGAGGTTTTCAGCGAGAAATCTAATTCAACGGAGGGACGCTGTGGGATTGGAGCCCGGTCCCTAATCAATCCAAAACACGCCAGGCCCCTCCCAACGGCCGGGTTGACGTCTCGGCTGGCCGGACAGATTTCCCGGCGCCGGGCTCCTGGGCAGGGGTGATCGCACCCCTCTTCGCCGCCGTCCACGCGGTTCCCGCCGCTAGGCCAGTGTGAGGACGGCCTTGCCGTTCACGCGGCGATCGAGCAACGCCTCAATCGCCTTTTGCGCCTCGTTCCAGGGCAGGGTCAGGTCGATTTGCGGATCGAGCCTGTGCTCCGCAACCAGGTCCGCCAGCCGCCGCAGGTCGGTGCCCGCGCTGCGGGTGTGCTCCAGCTCGGAGAAGAGGAAGAAGCCGTACAGCCGGGCGCCGGGCGCGCGCGCGAACAGCTCGCGGGCCGGATACGAGACCGGGCTCGCGGGCCGGATACGAGACCGGCTCGGGAACCGTGGAGGCGAAGCTGACCACGGTGCCGCCGGGGGACACCCGGGTTATAGCCGTCCCCAGAACCGGACCACCCACCGCGTCAATGATCGCCTCATAGACCGGACCGTCCGGATCGATCTCGGGCCTTAGCTCGTCCGCGCCGAGTTCCTTCAACCCTTCGGTTCGCCGCGCCATCGCGGTCACGTGCGCGCCGGCCAGCTTGGCCAGCTGGATCGCGGGTCGAGGTGAAGGCGTGCCTCATCCGGCCGAGGTGCCGGGTCGGGCACTTCGGCGAGCTCGGCGTACGGGGCCGATTGCTTTGAGACGAGGGCGCGCACCGCGCGGACAGGCTACCTCTCCGGCCGACGAGGTCGGCTCAGAGCCGATCGCCCGACGGTGCCATGGCATATGTTCTCGGCGTGCTTCGCTTGACGCGCCCGCTCCTGCTCGCCACCGCCCTGCTGGCGCTCGTCCCGACCAGCGCCCGCGCCGGCCTCCTCCGCGTCCACTGGATGCCTGGCTTCGCCGCCCCCGGCACGCCGGCCCGATACGACAAGGTCGGCGTGATCGAGGTCGGACCGCGATCCGCCCGCAACGTGCTCGTGCTCGAGCCCGGCACCTCCGCCGGCGCGGCGTACTTCGTCCCGCTCGCCCAGTGGATCGCGGCGCGCGCCCGCGGCTGGCAGGTGTGGTCGGTCGAGCGCCGGGAGAACCTGCTCGAGGACCAGTCGGTACTCGAGCGGGCCAAGCATGGCCGGGCCACCGCGACCCAGTTGTTCGACTACTACCTGGGCTGGTTGGTGCCGGGCTCCCCGAGTGGGCCGCACATCCGCCTGCTCGCCGACAACAAGGTCCGCTTCACCAAGCGCTGGGGGATGCAGGTCGCCGTGGAGGACCTGCACCGCGTGATCGAGGCCGCCCGCAAGCGTGGTGGAAAGGTCGTGCTGGGCGGCCATTCGCTGGGTGGGGCAATCGCCACCGCCTACGCCACCTGGAACTTCAACGGCCGCGCCGGTGCCGACGAGCTGGGCGGGCTCGTCTACGTCGACGGCGGCAGCCTGCCGGCGGTCAGCGCGGCCGCGGCGCGCTCGCAGCTGCAGATTCTCGACTCCTCGGAGACCTCACCCTGGCTGGCCTTCGGCAGCATCCCGGCCCCGTTCGCGGGGCTGTTCAGCGCCACCGGCTCAACCGCCGCGCTGATCGACCCGGGCTCGCAGTCGCTCGGCCAGTCCTCCGGGCTCCTCAGCGCATTCCACCTCACGCCGGCCGTCCCGGTCACCAACCTGGCGCAGTTCGGCTATGCGCTGAACGTCGGGACTTCGCCGGCGGCGCTGATCGCTGCTCAGGCGCACCTCGGCCGGGGAATCTCATCCACCGGACCCGTCCATGGCTGGGACGACACCGGAGCGCTCACCCCGATCACGCGCTACGCGACGATGCTCTCCGGGCTCGGAGTGGCCGACGCCGACGGATCGGAGTGGTACTTCCCGCGGCGGCTGACAGTCGACGCCGGCGCGGTTGGCAACGGCATCGCCACCTCGGCCCAGTCGGTGCTGGGCCTCCACGCCACCATGGGCCGCGACCTCCCGCGTCGCCTGAAGATCTACGCGTTCGGCGCCCGGCTCGGCGACGCCGGAGTCCTCCTCGACGCCCAAGCCCTGGCCGCACAGTCGCACATCCCGGCGGCCAACCTGCTCCTGATCAACCGGGCGGCGTCGTACGCCCACAACGACCCTGCCGGTGCTTACCCGCAGAACGTCTTCGCCGCCGGACTCGCGCGCTTTCTCCGGCGCATCCGGTGACCCACGGCTGTGCGGGCGCGCGACCGAGGCTCGTTTTACGGGATCCCGTCGATCGGCGGCTATCCCTGATCGCGAAGCGGACGTGCGGCGCGGTTCACCCGTCAAGCTGGCGAAGGGCGATACGGCCGACAAGGCTCGCCCCGCAAGCCGGGACAGGGGGGCAGCCCGCTCGGCACCGCCACGCCGGGCACGACCGGCAGCAGAAGGCGGGAGGGCATGGCACCCGAATGCTCCACCCGGATCCGTGCCAGCCGAGCGGGCGTCAAATCCGCGAAGGCCCACTCCGGCTGATCGCCCCCCGGGGCCGAGATCGTGATCCGGATTCGCGAGCCGGCGCGGTACACGTGTCCCTCGTAGTAGAGCGGCACTGTCACTTGTGTGAACCGGCCTGACGGCAGCGGCGCCGCGTCGCCCCGGCGCAGGCTGAGCACCGGCTCGAGCGGCGTGCTGGCCGCTCGATCGAGTTTGCGCACGCTGGCCCGCAGCCACCCGCTCTGGACGTACGTCTCGATCCCATCCGGCCGCACCTCGGACACCGTCACTTGGAGGTCGACGTCGCGCGTCGAGGATTCGATCCAGGCCTGAACCGCGCCGGCACCCACGACGGTCACGTTCTCGGCCAGCGGCGCGGTCGCGTAGGACCGAGACGTGCCGCGCGGATTCTGGGTCCAGCGATAGCCCGGCGTGGCGCCCCACAACCCGCCGGGCCCGGTGTTGCCGCTGAAGTCGGTGACCGGTCGCGCGCGGGGATTCCAGGTGAAGGCGTCGATGCCCCGCCCACTCCCGGGCGCCGGCTGCAACGTACCGCCGGCGCCCAGATACCACGACACTGCGCGCGTGCCGGGCACAGGAAAACGCGGGAAGGACTGCCCGAACGCCGGCAGCGGCGCCCCGGGGCCCAGCCCGCCACCGGCACCGTTGTCGAACAGGATGCGGAGCGCGGGCAGCCGCTCGAACGCCGCCAAGGCGGACGCGTAATTGGGCTGGTCCTCGATCGGATCATCCGCGGGGAACGAGACCCCGCTGATGCCCATCGCCGTCTGATACACCAGCGGCGCGAGTGCTCGCGTCGCCTGCGCCAGCGCCGGCAACCGCCCCGCAACGAACAGCGACAGGAAGTCGTACCAGCGCACCGCGGTCAACGGATCGAGCGAATCGATGTGGGCGCCATTCGTGAAGGTGAACCACTTCCACCTCGTCCCTGTGAAGTGCTCCGCGAGATCCGGGCAGTGACCTCCTGTCTGCTCGTCCGTCCACTGACAGGCCAGGTACACCGGCGCGCGGACCTTGTGCACGAACGTCACCGGGTTCAGCGGGTTCGCGACCGACGGCACGGAGTAGCGATTCGCGAACAGCTGCCTCACGTCGTTGACCGCCTCTGGATGCAGCGCCTGGTTCGCCGCACAAACCCGGTCGCCGCCCCGGATGCGCT
This sequence comes from Solirubrobacterales bacterium, assembly GCA_019244395.1. Taxonomy (GTDB): domain Bacteria; phylum Actinomycetota; class Thermoleophilia; order Solirubrobacterales; family Solirubrobacteraceae; genus Palsa-465. Next base: position 42,164 of record JAFASQ010000158.1, read on the forward strand.
GCCAGGCCCACGCCTGACCGCGGCCCGGCCCGGCCGCCTCAGCGTCATGGTCACGCGCGCGGGCGTAGGGCAGCGCGAACCCGGTGTTCAGGATCCCGCCCGGGTACAGCGTCGTCGCGGTGTTGTCGATCACCGACAGTGGTGCGATCGCGGCCAGGCTGGGAGGATCGGTCGCGGCCACGAACAGCTGACTGATCCCGCCGTAGGAGATGCCGAGCATCCCGACCTTATGGTGCAGCACCCATGACTGGTGCGCCACGGTCTCGATCACGTCGTAGCCGTCGAGGCTCTGCAGCCGCTCGAAGAAGCTGAACGCGCCGCCCGAGCAGCCGGTCCCGCGCATGTTCACATCGACCACGGCGAAGCCGAGCAGCGTCGCGATCTGGCTGATCCCGTTCTGCGCGCCGGCCGGATCGGCGTATCCGTAGCCCGCGTACTCGATCAGGGTCGGATAGGGACCTGGCCCCGCCGGCAGGCGCACGTCGATCGCCAGCTTGGTGCCGTCCCGGGTGGTCAGGTAGCCGTATCCCGACCGCGGAAGCCGCTGTCGATAGATCCGCGTGCTCGGTGGCGCCGGACGGTCCGGTAAAACGGTCATCGTCGGTGTTGCCGGCCCGCCCGCCCCGGCCCCACCGCCGGGCCCACCGCCAGCCACACCGCCGACGGCTCGCACCCGATAGCCGCCCCCCGAGGCCACCCCGCGGAAGATCACCCCGCCGAGTGGCCCCGCAGCGCGCACGGCTACCACCCGGCCGCGCCGGTTGACCAACGCCAGCCGCTCGCCGGCCCGCGCGCCCACCACCCACACCTGCTCGACGCTCCCGTGCGCGCTCAGAGTGGCCGCGCCCGCCGAGGCCGGCGCGACCACGGACAGCGTCGCCAACGCCGGCGCTAAAAGCCCCCCCAAAAGCTGTTTCCTCCCGCGCGCCATGCCTTCACCGCGCACCCTACCGGAGCCTCGCGTCCAGTCAGTAGCGTTCGCGGCATGTCCGAGATCGCCGCCACCCCCGCGCCACCGAAGCCTCCAACCGCTTCCGACCCCGCCGACCTCGGCGTGCTCGAAGCCGCCCAGGAACTTCGCGCCGGCCGTCTGTCTTCGGTCGAGCTGACCGAGGCCTGTCTGCGTCGGATCGAGGAGCGCAACGGTGGCGAGCCGAGCTTCGACGGCGCCCCGGACCGGATCAACGCCTGGGTCCGGCTCTACCCCGACCTGGCCCGGGACCACGCGCGGCGAGCCGACGAGCACCGCGCCCGCCAGGGCGAGGACGCGCCGCTGCTGTGCGGCATCCCGATCGGCCTCAAGGACCTCTACGCGGTGGCGGGACTGCCGCTCACCGCCTCGAGCCGCGTCCTCGAGGGCAACCTCGCGTCCGCCGACAGCCCCGCCTGGAGAACCCT
>JAFASQ010000243.1 GCA_019244395.1 Solirubrobacterales bacterium
GTGGGGGGCTCGATGCTCAACCCGGTGGCGATGTCGATCATCCGCAACGTGTTCGACGACCCGCGCGAGCGCGCTCAGGCGATCGGCGCGTGGGGCGCGGTGTTCGGCCTGAGCATGGCGCTCGGGCCCGTTGTGGGCGGCGCGCTGGTCGACTCGGTGGGATGGCGATCGGTGTTCTTCGTCAACGTTCCGATCGGGGTGATCGCGTTCGTGCTGACGACGCTGTATGTGCCCCGTTCCCGCGCGGCACTTGGCCGCCGATTGGACCCGGTCGGCCAAGTGCTGGTGATCCTCGCGCTGGCCTCGCTGACCTACGCCATCATCGACGCTCCGCGCGCCGGCTGGACGTCGGCCGGGACCCTCGGGCTGTTCGCGTTCTCGGTCGCCTGCTTCATCGTGCTCGTGGCCTACGAGCTGCGTCGGCGGGAGCCGCTGATCGAGATGCGGTTCTTCCGCAGCGCCCCTTTCTCGGGCGCGAGCACGATCGCCCTCTGCGCGTTCGCGGCGACCGGCGGCTTTCTATTCCTGAACACGCTGTACCTCCAAGGCGAGCGCCATCTCTCCCCCTTCCACGCCGGCCTGTACCTCCTGCCGATGGCCGGCATGGTGCTGGTGTTCGCGCCGATTTCGGGGTGGCTGGTCAGCCGCCGAGGCGCTCGGCTCTCGTTGGTCGTCGCTGGCGCGGCCCTGACTGCGGCCTCGTTGATGCTGACCCGTCTGGCGCCCGACACTTCGACCGGGTACCTGTTGGCCGCGTACTTCCTGTTCGGTCTGGGTGCGGGGCTGATCAACCCGCCGATCACCAATACGGCGGTGTCGGGAATGCCCGCCTCACAGGCCGGCGTCGCCTCGGCCATCGCCTCCACCAGCCGCCAGGTCGGGATGACGCTCGGCGTGGCCGTGATCGGCGCGATCTCTGGCGGCACCATCTCGGGTGCGCTCGGCCCGAGCTTCGCGGCGGCCACCCATGCGGGCTGGTGGGTGTGCGTCGGGCTCGGCGTGGTCTCCCTCGTGGTCGGAATTCTGACCACCAGCGCCTGGGCGAACGAGACCGCTCGCCAGACCGCCGAGCGCTTTCGCGAGCGTGAGGCGGGGCCGCCGGCCCGCTATCGCCAACGTGAGCTCGCGCCGGGATAGCCGCGAGGAGGCCGCCGAAGGCCGAGACGGTTGACCTGGGGCGGCCCGGACCGCGATGATGCGCTCACCACTCGGGGTGCGCCGAGTCAGCCACACGCCAGGAGGAGGTCCGCGATGCCACCGATCAGCCACCAGACCATCAAGCTCAGCCGAGGTAGGCACTCCTCGCCCGAGCACGGAGCCTGCGTTATGGAGCTGGCTTCGATGCTCGCGGGCGAGGGATTCACCGACCATCCCCGGTCCGTTTCGCGCCCGATTGCCTCGTTTCTGCGCGGCTACAACGACCTGCTCGACGATCGCCGCCGCGCGGATCTGTACCGCTACGCGGCTCAGACGGTCGGTACCGCGAGCACGCCGTCCGTTGAGGACGCGCGCATCGAGCGGCTGCTGGCCTGGGGTGACGAGCACTGGCAGCGCCGGTCATCGAGCTCGTTGCTCGAGCGGTTGCGGCTGCGCCGCGCGCTCAAGGAGCGCTCGAGCGACCCGGAGCCCGCCGGCACGTACGCCGTGCACGCGATCGGCAAGATCACCGACGAGACGCACGCCGCGGCGCTGGCGCTGGTCGACGAGCTGATCGCGATGGCCGCGCCGGCGAGTCTGGAGCCGGTCCAGGCGCGTGTGGCCGACGATCTCGCGGCGAGGTAGCGTGCCCAGCGGGGCCCGCGCCCCGCTGGGCGGACGGCCCTAGGCCGCCGGCCGCAGCGCGTCGAGCTCGCGGCTCTCCGCGAGCTCGGCCAGCGCCTTGCGCTCGAGCCGGCGCACCGTGTCCTGCGAAATTCCGAGGCGACGTCCCGTTTCTGAGAGCGGCGTGGGGTCGTCGCCGTTTATGCCGTAGCGGAGCTTCACGACCTCGCGCTCCCTTTCGGGAAGCTGCTCGAGCGCGCGCCGCAGTGCGTCCTCCCGGAGAAGGATGTCGACCTCCTCCTCGGGCCCGCGCTCCTCGCTGGCCAGCAGAGCGCCGAACGCGGTCTCCTCGTCCTCGCCCACCGGACGGTCGAGGCTTGTGACCACCCTCGATGCAGCGCGTGCCTCCTCGAGTTCCTGCGGAGTGAGCTCGGCCGCCCGGGCCAGCTCCTCGTCATTCGGCTCACGGCCCAGCTGCGCGGCCAGCTCGCGATGGGCCCGAGCGATCTTGCGCTCTCGCTGACCCAGATGCACCGGGATCCGGATCGTCCGGGCGCGATTGTCCAGCGCTCGCTGGATCGCCTGGCGGATCCAGAACGTGGCGTAGGTCGAGAACTTGTACCCCTTGCGCCAGTCGAACTTCTCGGTCGCCCGGATCAACCCGAGGATCCCTTCCTGGATCAGGTCCAGCAGGGGCAGCTCATGGCCCTGGTACTTGCGGGCATTGGAGATCACTAGCCGCAGGTTGGAGTTCACCAGGCGGCTCTTGGCCTCGAGGTCTCCGCGTTCGATGCGCTTTGCCAACTCCACCTCCTGGGCGCGGGTCAGCAGCGGATGGCGGCGAACCTCCTGAAGGAACAGCGACATTGCGTCGGTCGTCCGCTCGGCCAGATCACCGTTGACATAGCTGGTCTGCTCGACACCGTGCCGGCCGCAATCATCGCGCACGTCGAGGCCGCGGTCCTGCAGCAGGTCGTGCAGCATCTGAGCCTCGTCGTCCCCCAGATCCGACTCCTGGATAAGCTCGCTCAGCTCCGACAGCTCAACGCATCCCTCTCCGCGCACCTCGCTGCGGGCCACGAGCTGCTCGACCAGCTCCTGAACCGCTTCTGGGACGACCGAGATCTCACGCTCGCTAGCCATGTTTCCTAGTTACCCGGCCGGGACACTATCGCCACACGATGAGCTCTGAGCCACCGTTCGCCTCCTTGTACAGCCACGGCTTCGCGCGGGTGGCAGCCGGCGTCCCGCACATGCGGATCGCCGAGCCGGCCTTCAATGCCGAACGAACCCTGGCCCTCGCCGGCCAGGCGTCGGACGATCACGCGGCGCTGATCATCTTCCCGGAGCTGGGACTGTCGGGCTACTCGATCGATGACCTCTTGCACCAGAGCGCCGTGCTCGACGGGGTGGTGGACGCGATCGGTGGGATCGCCGCCGAAAGCGCTCATCTGCAGCCGCTGCTGGTGGTCGGCGCACCGCTCCGCTGCGAGCACGGCGTGTTCAACTGTGCCGTGGTCATCCACCGGGGCCGGGTGCTGGGGGTGGTTCCCAAGAGCTACCTGCCCGAGTACCACGAGTACTACGAGAAGCGCCACTTCCGCGCTGCGCGCGACGCGGTGGGCGACCGCATGCGCCTGCTCGACGACCTGGTCCCATTCGGCGCCGATCTGCTCTTCTGCTCCCGCGATCTGCCCGGGTTCGTGCTGCACGTGGAGGTATGCGAGGACCTGTGGAGCCCGATCCCGCCGAGCACATTCGGAGCCCTGGCTGGCGCCACCGTGCTGGCCAACCTGTCGGCGAGCAACATCACAATCGGCAAGGCGGTTTTCCGGCGGACCCTGTGTGAGTCGCAGTCCGGCCGCACGATCTCGGCGTATCTCTACACGGCCGCCGGCATGGGCGAGTCGACGACTGATATGGCCTGGGACGGCCAGGCCCTGATCTACGAAAACGGGGACCTGCTGGCCGAGGCCGAGCGCTTCGCCATCGGCGAGCAGCTGATTTGCGCCGACATCGACCTGGACCGGATCGTGTCGGATCGCGTCAGCACGTCGAGCTACGGCGACTCGATCCACGACCACCGCGAGCGGCTGGCCAGCATGCGAAGGATCGACCTCGAGCTAGGCGTGTCCGCCGCGACGCCGGTGCCCCTACGACGGCGAGTAGAGCGCTTCCCGTACGTGCCCGCCGACCCGGTCAGCCGCAACGAGCGCTGCGAGGAGGTCTACAACATTCAGGTGCGGGGGTTGGAGACGCGCCTGCAAGCCACCGGAATCCAGAAGATCGTGATCGGCGTCTCGGGAGGTCTGGACTCCACCCACGCGCTGATCGTCGCCGCTCGCGCCATGGATCGGATCGGGCTTCCGCGCGAGAACGTGCTCGCCTACACGATGCCGGGCTTCGCCACCAGCGAGCGCACGCTGCACAACTCGCACCGGCTGATGCAGGCACTGGGGGTGAGCGCTTCGGAGCTCGACATCCGGCCGGCGGCGACTCAGATGCTCCGTGATCTGGACCACCCGGCCGCTGACGGCGCGGACCAGTACGACGTGACCTTCGAGAACGTGCAGGCCGGCGAGCGAACCTCGCACCTGTTCCGCCTGGCCAACTTCCATGGCGGCCTCGTGCTCGGCACCGGCGACCTCTCCGAGCTGGCCCTTGGCTGGGCCACCTACGGCGTGGGCGACCAGATGTCCCACTACCACGTAAACGCCTCGGTGCCCAAGACCCTGATCCAGTTCATGGTCCGCTGGGCGATCGACACCGATCAGTTTGGCGCCGAGGTGAACGAGGTGCTCGACTCGGTGCTGAGGACGGAGATCTCCCCCGAGCTCGTCCCCTCGAGCGGCGAGGACGGCGACGAGCTCCAGGGCAGTGAGAAGGTCGTCGGCCCCTACGAGCTGCAGGACTTCTTCCTCTATTACATCCTCCGCTTCGGCTATGCGCCGAGCAAGGTCGCCTTCCTGGCCCTTCATGCCTGGGGAGATCGGGCGGCCGGACCGTGGCCCGATCTGATCCCTGAGGAGCGGCGCCACGAGTACAGCCCGGCCGAGATCAAGCACTGGCTGGGCGTGTTCCTCGAGCGCTTCTTCCACATCAGCCAGTTCAAGCGCTCGGCGATGCCCAATGCGCCGAAGGTCGGCTCGGGCGGTTCCTTGTCGCCGCGGAGCGACTGGCGGGCGCCCAGCGACGCTTCCGCCACGACGTGGCTCGAGCAGCTGCGGGCGCGCGTTCCTGACGTCGGCTGAGGGTGGCCCAGCGGCGCTAGCGCGGTCGACGGACGCGCCGGCGCAGCTGCATTATCCGGGCCGTGCCGACGATCCCCACCAGCAATGCGCCGCCGATCGCGGCCAGCAGCAACGCGACGCCGAGTGGCATGTGGAAGCTGGCGCCGAAGTAGCTGATCTTCACGCTTTGGGTGTTCTCGAGGATGAACACGAGCAGGAGGATGAGCACGATCGCGCCGGCGATCAGTGCGTTGTGTGCCCGCGCGGCGCGCGTGTGCGGGATCTCGCCGCGGGACGGGGCGCTCGTACCGGCGGGACCCTCGGGGCTCGTCCCCGTACTCGGCGGTTCGACCGGCGGCGCGCCTCCTCCGGCCCGCTCCGGCGCATCTCCTGAAGCGGGATAACTCACTGAGACGGTTCTACCCCCTCGCTGGCGCCCGAAGCCGTGCTCCGCGTGTGGGTTTTCCGTTTGAGCCGGTCGGCGTCGGGCATACATCATTCGTGGCCGACCGCGGCCCCTCCACGACCGCGATTCCGCTCGCGCAGCTGCCGCCCGACGTGGCGGCCACGGTGGCCGACGCCGGCGTCAAGCAGGTCAACCTGTACCGGTCGCTCAGCCACGCGCCCGACCTCCTGCGCGCCTGGATCGACTTCGCCTGGGCGCTGCGCGGGCACGACACCACCTCACGCCGGCTGCGCGAGCTGTGCATCCTGCGCACCGCCTCGCTGCACCACTCCCAGTATGAGTGGCATCAGCACCGGCGGATGGCGCGCGAGGTTGGCGTCACCGACTACCAGGTGGCCGAGCTCGAGATGTGGCGCACCTCGGACGCGTTCGACGCCGAGGAGCGAGCCGCGCTGGCGCTCACCGACGCGATCATCGCCAGCCACGTGCCCGACGAGGTGATCCAGGAGCTCGAGCGCCACTTCGACCACGCCCAGCGCGTGGAGCTGACCGTCACCGCGGCGTTTTACGCGATGGTGCCGCGGATCCTCGACGCGCTCCGCGTCCCCGTCGAGGGCAAGGAGCCGGATCGTGGGCTGCCGCGCCCGCCGGGCGATACGTCGGCCAACGGCGCGCGAGCTCAGGACCCGCGCCCTTAGCCGCTATCCCTCGCTGTGGGACGCGAGCCACTCCCGGATCTGCGGCCGGGCCACCTTGGCCGCCTGGCGCCCGGCCACGAAGCCGATGTGGCCCGACTCGAGGCGCAACTCTCTCGCGTCCTCTGACCCCACCAGCGCGGTGAGCGGAACGGACGACGCCGCCGGCGTGATCGTGTCCTGCGCGGCGTAGGCGTTCAGGAACGGACAGCGGATGTCGGCCAGCCGCACCTCGCCGCGACCGTGCGGGATCACGCCTTCGAGCAGCGCGTTGCGGCGGATCAGTCGCTCGACGGTCTGGCGGAACACGCCGCCAGGGAACGGCACCTGATCGCGAGCCCAGAATGCGATGGCCAGGAACCCCTCGACGAACTCGTCGTTCCACAGGTTCTGGAAGAAGTTCACGCGCTGGGTGACGTACTCGGTGGGCTTGAGCGACTGAAAGCCCTCGTCGAGCGCCCGGGCGGGCACCAGGCCGGTCTCGTCGATCATGTCCTCGGGGTTCAGTCGGTCCGCGCGGAACATGTTGCTCATGAACCCCATCTCCCGGTAGTCGCAGGGCGTGGCCATCGCCATCATGCTGCGGATCGGCAGCTCGGAATGGGCGGCGGCCAGCAGAAGGGTCAGCACGCCGCCGAAGCAGTAGCCGATCAGGGTCAGCTCGTCGGCGCCCGCCTCCTCGAGCAGCGCCTCGATCGCCTCGGGGATGTACTCGTCGACGTAGGTCTCGAGCGTGTTCTCGGCGTCGGCGGGATCCGGCGGCACCCAGTCGAGCAGGAAGATGTCGAACCCCTCGCGCAGCAGGTAGCGGATCAGGCTGGTGTTCGGGAGCAGGTCGAGGATGTAGCTCTTCGAGACCAGGCTGTGCACGATCAGCACGGGCGGCCGGAAGCGCCGCTCCTCGGAGCGGTAGCGCCACAGGCGCGCCTTGTCGCGCTTCCAGACCAGATCGCGCGGCGTCTGCCCCATGGCGGGATGGCTGGCGCCGGTCAGATATGCCAGTCCGTTGCGGGTTCGCAGGATCTGGCGCTCGAGGACTCCCGGCGCCATCAGCCCGCGCTCCGTCCCGAGGTCTGCCGGCTGTTTGGCCGTGTGCGAGAACGCCCGTTGAGCAGCGGGTGCTCGCGATGGTCGCCTTCGCGCCGCAGTTCGCGCACCTGTCGCTCGAGACTCGCCACCTGGTTTGACAGCCGTACCACGTCGCCGCGGGACACCCACCCCCACAGGTGCAGCCACCGCTCGGTGTTCTGCTGCAGCTCGCGCAGCATACGCCGCTGGACCCGGAATCCGACGGTGGCCAGGTCCATGAAGGTCTCGCTCTGCACCCAGGCCTCCGAGCCGGCGGCCAGCGGCTGCTCAATCGCGTCATATGCCTTGCGCCACAGCGGGGTCATCATCACCACCTGCCTTTCAGATCGCGGTCCAGCCGCCGTCCACCGCGAGGACGTGGCCCGTTACGTAGCTCGACGCGTCGCTGGACAGGTACAGCAGGGCGCCGTCCAGTTCGCCTTCGCGGCCGTGTCGGGCCAGCGGAGCGCGTCGCGCCACCCAGTCCCGGCCCCTCCCCTCTTCGGAGAACATGTCCGCGGTCATCTCCGACTCGAACCACCCGGGCGCGATCGCGTTCACGCGGATGCCCTTGCGCGACCACTGGGCGGACAGCTCGCGGGTCAGGTTGACCAGGCCGCCCTTGGACGCTGCGTACCCAGCTTGGGGGATCTGTCCCACGCCGACCAGCCCGAGCACCGAGGCGACGTTCACGATCGTGCCGCCGTCCTGGCCGTCGCCGAGCATCGCCCGGGCCGCGTGCTGGGCGAGCGCGAACGGCGCCACCAGGTTTACGTCGATCACCCGTCGGAACTCTTCGAGCGGCTCCTCTTCGGCCGGATGCACGTCGACCATGCCGGCGTTGTTGACCAGCACGTCGACGCGCCCATGGCGCTCGAGCGCGCGTTCGATGACGCTGCCGACACGGTCGAGGTCGGAGAGGTCCTGCGGCACTGGCAGCGCGTCGTTCTGAAGTTCGGATGCGAGTTGCTCCAGGCGCTCTCCCCGGCGCGCGACCAGCACGACCCGGGCTCCGGCCGCGTCGAGCACGCGGGCGAAACGGGCGCCCAGGCCGGAGCTCGCGCCGGTCACGATCGCCACCTTGCCGTCGAGGCGAAAGCGGGCGAGCGGGTCGAGGTCGGTATCGGGGGTGGCCACGTTCCGGCTACCCGATCGCCTTCTCGCGGCCCTGCCATTCCTTCTCGCGCAGCACGAACTTCTGGACCTTGCCGGTTGAGGTGCGCGGCAGCTCGCAGAACTCGACCTGCGCCGGGCACTTGAACTTGGCCAGATGATCACGGCAGAAGCCGATCAGCTCTTCCTCGCTTGCGTCCTGTCCGGACTTGAGCTCGACGAACGCCTTGGGCCGCTCCCCCCACTTCTCGTCCGGCATCGCCACCACGGCGACCTCGAGGACGGCCGGATGCTCGGACATCGCCTGCTCGACCTCGATGCTGGAGATGTTCTCACCGCCGGAGATGATGATGTCCTTTGAGCGGTCGCGCAGCTCGACGTACCCGTCGGGGTGCCACACGGCCAGGTCGCCGGAGTGGAACCAGCCGCCGCGGAACGCCTCCTCGGTCTCCTCCTCCATGTTGTGGTAGCCCAGCATCACGCCGTTGCCGCGCAAGATCACCTCGCCCACGCTCTTGCCGTCGCGCTGCACGTCCTGCATGTCGTCGTCGACCACCCGTACCAGATTGGCGCCGTTGTAGGTGTGGCCCTGGCGCGAGAGCAACCGCGCCTGCTCCTCCAGGTCGAGCTCGTCCCACTGCGGCTGCCAGCTGCAGCCCATGATCGGGCCGTACGTCTCGGTCAGCCCGTACAGATGGATCGGGTGCAGGTTGAGCTCGCGCATCTTCTTGAGCACCGCGGGCGTCGGCGGCGAGCCGCCCGTGGGAACTGTGACGTGCTGCTCCAGCCGGTGCGCCTTATCGTGGTTGACGATGCTCATGTGGATGGTGGGCGCGCCGCTGTAGTGGGTCACGCCCTCGGAGTCGAATAGGTCCCAGATCCGTTCGGGCTCGACCTTGCGCAGGCAAACGTGCACGCCACCCGCCCGCGTTACCCCCCAGGTCAGGCACCAGCCGTTGCAGTGGAACATGGGCAGCGTCCACAGGTGTACCGAGTCGTAGCCCAACCCGACCTCCATGGCCACCCCGGCGGCATGGAGATACGCACCGCGGTGGGTGTAGATCGCGCCCTTCGGCTTTCCCGTCGTGCCCGAGGTGTAGTTGATCGCGATCGGCTCGGTCTCGTCCTCGAGCCAGCTCTCGGGCGCGTCGGGCGAACCGCTGGCCAAGAACTGCTCGTACGGGTCGTCATCCGCGCCTGAGTCATCGATCACGATCGTCTCGATGTCCGGGGTGTCGGCTTCATCGACCAGCTCTTTCAGCTGAGCGTCGACGAGCAGGATCTTCGACCCTGAGTCTTTGAGGATGTATTCGATGTCCCCTTTGCTGAGACGGGTGTTCATCGCCACCAGCACGCCGCCGGCCAACGGGATCCCGTAGTGGGCCTCGAGGAGAGCCGGGATGTTGGGCGCCAGGATCGCCACGCGGTCGTGCTTTTCCAGGCCCCGGTCGCGCAGTGCCGAGGCGAGCCGGTTGCAGCGCTCCTCGAGCTCGGCGTAGTTGAAGCGCCGCTCACCGTGCACCACGGCTGGGCGCTGGCCCAGCGCCTGCGCGTTGCGTCGCAGGAAGTTCAGCGGAGTCAGCTCGATGCGCGATGGGGATGCATCCACGGTTTCCTCCCTCTCGTCCGGGCGCCGCGCGCCTCCGGGTTCAGTCCTCCGTTTATCTCTTACAGGTACCCAGCGGCTACTTCGAGCAACCTGGGGACGCCATCGCACAGCGACGCCGACCAGTCGTCGGATCGCTCCCCCCGCAAAAACCGCTTGTAGATCGCCTCGCAAAAGACGGCGGCCTTCCACAGCGCGAAGGCCTGGTACCAGTCGAGCTTCGACGTATCGCGGTTCGTGCGCTGGGCGTAGCCGGCGATCAGCTCGGCCCGAGTGAGGAATCCGGGTTCTCGGGTGACCGTGGTCAGGAGCAGCGGATGCTGCTCGGAGCCGGGTTCTGACCAGCTCGCGACCAGATACCCGAGGTCGGCGAGTGGATCGCCGATCGTCGCCATCTCCCAGTCGAGGATGGCGATCAGCCGCGCCGGGGCGCGGTTCGACACCATCACGTTGCCGAGCCGGTAGTCGCCGTGAACGACCGTCGACGGGGGGCTCTGCGGCATCGTCTCCTGGAGTCGCTGCCCGAGCTCGATGCACGCGCTGAGCTCGCGCGTCGCGTTGAGCACCCACAGGCCGCTCCAGCGCCGCAGCTGACGCTCCAGGTAGCCGGTGGGCTTGCCGATGGTCAGCCCGCAGGCCTCCCAGTCCACCCCATGGAGCTGGACGAGGGCGTCGAGGAGCTCGTGGGCCAGGTTCCCGCGTTCCCGGGGTGTGTCGATTTCTCGCGGCAGCTGCTCACTGATCACGCTGCCGTCGAGCTCCTCCATCAGGTAGAACGGGACGCCGAGGATCGAATCGTCCTCGCATACCGCGAGCACCTTCGGGACGCGCACCCCGAGCGGCGCGAGCGCCAGCTGGATCCGCGCCTCGCGGACCACATCGTGGGCAGAGGGCGGAAGCGGGGGCGGCGGCGGCCGCCTGAGCACCACGCGCGCCGGGCCCCGCTCCAGTAGGTAGGTCAGATTCGACGCGCCCTCGCCTATGGGCGTCGCGGTGACCGGGCCCTCGCCGAGCCCCGCCTCGTCGAGGAAGGACTCGAGCGCGTCGGCCTGGAGGGCAGCGGCGGCTCGGCTCGGCATCGCGGCATCATACGAACCGGGGTTCTGTGCCCAGCCCCGAGGGCGGTCCGCGTTCTGACAGGCCCACGGTCGCCGCGACGTGGGTGGTCGTTTCACGCTGCCTGCGCGCGGATGCTGCCGGCGCGGGCCCGGCCGCAGCCGCAGCGCAAAACGCGCAAAACCGCGGTGTCGCCGCCGACATCCGCGAGATAGGCGCCCTTGAGGCGCTTATCTTGCAGAACCCCGACGCCGGTTGCCACTTTGGCGCGTTTTGCACCGTCCTGACGATGCAGAGGTTCGGCCCGCCGCGCGGCTCGGCACGGACGGTGGCGCGCTGCCCTTCACGTCGGCGGGTTCGTCCGCGCCGGCATGGTGATGCTCGACCACGAAGGCGGCTATGACGTAGTGGAGAGCGTGGAGAGCGTCGCCGTCGATGCGCCCGTCTGCGACCTCAACGCCGCGCACAACTGTCGCCAACCGGATCCCGCCACCAACGTCTCGCATTTTCGCACTCGTCGACCGCACTCAGCTACCGTGAGCCGATGTCGCAGAGCTGGCCGGCCGCCAACTACGAGGACTGGAGCGCGACGTGCGACACCCTGCACGCCCACACCCAGGTCCTGGGCAAGCTCGCGGTGGCGCTGGCGCCGCGCGAGCCCCAGTTGCAGCACGCTGCACTGCGCCTGACCGCGCGGGGATGGGAGACGGCGCCGTTGCCCGCGCCCGACGGCTCGGGAGCGCTCGTGGCCGCGCTCGATCTGCGCTCGCACGAGGCGCTGGTCGAGCACACGGGCGGAGGCGAACGCCGCACGCCCCTCGGACCTGATCGATCGGTGGGAGACGTGACTCGCTGGGTACTGGAGGCGGTCGCCGGGCTGGGCGGCCGGGTTGCAATCGACCCGACGCCGCAGGAGGTGCCGTGGACCGCGCCCCTCGATGAGGACGAGGAGCACGCCCGCTATGACCCAGAGCAGGTCACCGCCTACTTCGGCGCGGCGACTCACGCGGCCCTCGTGCTCGCCGCCTTCCGGGCTTCGTACCGCGGACGTTCCACCCCTGTCAACGCGTGGTGGGGCTCGTTCGATCTAGCCGTGAACCTGTTCTCGGGTCGCCGCGCCGACCCGCCATCCGGCGACTACATCATGCGCAACGCCATGGACGCCGAGGAGGTCGCAGTCGGTTGGTGGCCGGGGGACGGACGTTACGGGCGCTCCGCGTTCTACGTCTATGCGCACCCGGCGCGCGAGGGATTCGCGGAACTCGCGGTCTCGCCGGGCCGCTGGGATGGCGCGCTGGGGGAGTACGTGCTCGACTTGGATGACGTGCGCTCGAGTCCCGATCCGCGCGGGGTCGCGCTGGACTTCGCCCGTCGCGTCTTTCGCCACGCCTGCTCGGTGTGTGAGTGGGACGAGGCCCTGGCGGCCAGCGCGGAAGGCACGCCACCGCCGGTGGCCTAGGACCGGTTCGCCGAGGTTCCTTGGACCCCCCCGGGCCTGGCCGCGGCCGCGCAGCCGTTCGGGCGGCGCGGCGCTCGGTCAGGCAGCGAGCCGGCGGCGAGCCTTCTGAACGGACGGCAGCGCGGCCTTCGCCTTGGCCAGGGGCCGCGCGCGCACGTCGACGCTCGCCGGCTTGGGGCCGATCGTGATCTCCTCGCCGGTCGCCGGGTTGCGGCCCTGGCGCTTCTTGGTCGCCGGCTTCACGCGCACGGTCAGCTGGACGATGCCCCCGATCCGCACCTTCTCGGCGTTCCCGAGCTGCTCGAGAACGATGTCCTCGAGCGCTTCCACCGCTCGCCTTGCCTCGGCTTTGCTCATGTCGGCGCGTTCGGCAACGGCGGTCAGCAGCTGAGCCTGTGTTAACGGCACGGCACTCCTCCTGGGGTCGAACCTAAGTAACGATGTGCGGATTCAATCTTGCCGGGCGGACGGACGGGCGATTTTGTCGCTCGCCGACCCTCAAGCCGCGTCGTCCGGCGCCGCCGGCGCATGAACGATTGGCCGCACATAGTCGCGCATCAGACGAATCGATGCATTATGAGCAGCGCGACGTGGCCGTGCCGGGGATGGTCGAACGCCTCCGGAACGGTGCCCACAACCTCGAACCCGAGCGACCGCCACAGCGCCACCGCCCCTTCGTTCGTCTCGACGACCGCGTTGAACTGGATCGCACGGAAACCGCTTCTGCGCGCCCACTCGATCATGTCCTCGCCGAGTGCCCGCCCCACGCCCTGCCCGGCCCGCAGCGGGTTGACCATGAAGCTCGCCGATGCCACGTGCGAGCCGGGACCGCCGCGATTCGCGTACATGTTGGCGGTGCCGAGCACGGTGCCCTCGGCGTCCGTCGCCACGACCGTACGCGCCGGCGGCCCCAGCATCCAGATGCGGCGAGCCTCGGCTTCGCTCATGTGGCGGTCGTAGGCATACGTCTCGCCGGCAGCGACGATCTGGCGAAAGAAGGGCCAGATCGCAGGCCAATCCCCGGGCCGCGCGTCGCGGATGGCCAGGGCCCTCGGCGGGGTGGCCGCCCCGGTCGCGCGCTCCGGGCCGTCCCCCTCGGCCACTCCCTGCGGGCCGCGCCGCCTCTCGGCCACTAGTGCGCGTGGATATGGGCGGTCGTCTTCTGGAGCTGGCGCTCGGGCGTGATCCGGACGACGTTCCAGGCCAGGCCCACGCGCGCGAGCATCGAGATGAACAGCCCCGAGAGGTCGAACTCCCACCAGCGCAAGCCGTGGTAGGCCGAACGCGGGAAAGCGTGGTGGTTGTGATGCCACGACTCCCCGAGCGAGAACACCGCGAGCCATGCGACGTTGGTCGAGTGGTCTTCGATCTCGAAGCGCCGGCGGCCGAAGAAGTGGCAGATCGAGTTCACCGACCAGGTGACGTGGTGGACGAGGAAGATCCGCACCAGGCCGCCCCAGATGTAGCCGCGCAGGGCGCCGCCGAGCGTGAAGCCGTCCAGCACGAAGCCGGCCAGCGTGGGGACCGCGAGCGAGACGATCACCAACATCGGGAAGCCGCGCCCGATCCGGCGCATGCGCCGATCCTCGTAGAGCTCGGTCGCGTAGCGCTTCCAGTCGGCCTGGCCCTGGGTCTCCAGCAGCCAACCGGTGTGCGCGTGCCACAACCCGCGCAGGCCGCTTCCGTGCCCGACATGGGGGCTGTGCGGGTCGCCCTCCTTGTCGGCGTGGGCGTGGTGCTTGCGATGGTCGGCAACCCAATCGAGGACCGAGCCCTCGACGGCCAGCGAGCCGATCACCGCGAACCCGCGCTCGAGCCATGGATAGGTCTGGAACGCCCGGTGGGTCAGAAGCCGGTGAAAGCCGACCGTGATCCCGATGCCGGTGATGATGTACATGACAACGAGGATCGCCAGGTCGGTGGCATCGACCGCGCGGTTCCAAAGCAGCACGATTGCCGCGAGCACTCCCGCGAACGGAACTACCACGCCCAGCAAATTGGCGAAACGCTCTCCGCGGCTCATCTCGAGGGAGGGTTCCACATATCGTCACAGGCCAACCGCGCCACTGGTCATCAAACCCCCCGGCTGTCGGGACGTTACACCCGGCTTTTGGCCTTCTTCGCTTCGCGCAGGGCGTTCCCGGCATGATTCACCGGTGCCCGATGAGGTGTCGCTGCCCGGTCTGGTCGTCCTGGAGCACTCGTTCGAGATCCCGCTCGACCACGAGGACGCCGGCGGCGAACGGATCACGGTGTTCGCCCGCGAGCTCGCCCACCCCGAGGGGCGCGATCGGCCGTTTCTGGTCTTCTTCCAGGGCGGTCCCGGGTTCGAGGCCGCGCGCGCCACCCGTAACCCGGACAGCCCCGCCTGGTTGAACCGCGCGCTCGAGGATTTCCGCGTCCTGATGCTCGACCAGCGGGGGACCGGCCGCTCCTCGCCGGTCGGCACCCTCTCCGGCCGCACGCCCGAGCAACAGGCCGAGTACCTGTCCAAGTTCAGAGCGGACTCGATCGTGCGCGACGCCGAATGGATCCGTGGCGATCTCGGGGTCGAGCGTTGGAGCGTGCTCGGGCAGAGCTTCGGTGGCTTCTGCGTGACGAGCTATCTGTCGATGGCTCCGCACGGCCTGCGTGAGGCGTTCATCACCGGGGGTCTGCCGCCGATCGGAGCGCGCGTGGATGAGGTCTACGCCCACACCTACGCGCGCGTACTCGAGCGAAGTCGCCGCTATTACCAGCGCTATCCGGGAGATCGCGAACGTGTCCTGCATCTGCATGAGCTGATCGCGCGAGATCGGATCGCGTTGCCGTCCGGCGACCGCTTGACCTGGCGTCGGTTTCGCCAGCTCGGCCAGCGGCTCGGGATGAGCGACGGCGCTGAGCACCTGCACTACATCCTGGAGCTCCCGCCCGATTCCCCGGCGTTCGGGTATGACGTCGAGGCCGCCGTCTCGTTCGCCCGCAACCCGATCTACGCGGTGCTGCACGAGGCGTCGTGGGCCGACGGAGGCTCCACGCGCTGGTCGGCCGCTCGCGTCCTGCCGGCGGACTACGAGGCGCCCCACCTGTTCACCGGTGAGCACGTGTATCCGTGGATGTTCGAGGACTACGGAGCGCTTGCCCCGCTCCGAGAGGTCGCCGAGTTGCTCGCCCGTCGCGAATGGCCGCGGCTATACGACCCCGAGGTGCTCGCCGGCAACGAGGTTCCGCTTGCCGCTGCGATCTATGCCGAGGACATGTACGTCGAGCGCGAGTTCTCGGAGGAGACGGCCTCGCGGATACGCGGCGCGAAGACGTGGATCACCAACGAGTACCAGCACAACGGCCTGCGCGTCGACGGCGAGCGAATTCTCGGCCGCCTGATCGATCTGGCCCGCGGTCGGGTCTGAGACGAGGCATTGCCGATCAGCTACCACCGGTTCGCGGGCAGCAGCCTCGATCGCCTCGCGGCCCTGAGCGATGGCGTGTTCGCGGTGGCGATGACGCTGCTCGTGCTCGACCTCAAGCCGCCGTCGGTGCCCAAGCGCGCCCAGTCCCCCATCTGGTCCGGCGGGCACGGCGGCTCCGAGCACGCCCTGGTGCACGGGCTGCTGCACAACGTCGCCCCCCGGCTGCTTCCGTACGCGATGAGCTTCCTGACGCTCGGGATCTTCTGGGTCGGCCAGCAGACGCAACTTGAGAGCTTCACGCGGAGCACGCGCGCGCTCACCTGGATCCATCTGACCTTCCTGCTGTCGGTGACGCTCATGCCGTTCTCCACCGGGCTGCTCGCCCAGGACACGACCTACCGCGTGGCGATGGCCGTCTACTGGCTGAACCTGCTCGGGCTCGGCGTCCTGCTGCACATCAGCCTCCACTACGCCGATCGCGCCGGGCTGATCAGGGCGGAGACGACGGCCGAGATGCGCGCGGCTCTGAAGCGCCGCATCGTCGTCTACCAGGTGCTCTATGCCCTCGCCACGCTCACCTGCCTGATCAACACCTACCTGGCCATCGGGCTGCTCGTTGCGCTCCAGCTCAACTCGGTGATCGCGCCGCGGATCGGGATTCTCGACCGAGCCTGAGATCACTTCCGGTTGACATATACCCATATCGGAATATAATTCGGGCCATGGCCCGAGCAGCGACCACGACCGACGCGTTCAACGCGGTGGCCGAGCCACGTCGTAGACAGATCCTCGACGCCCTGGCCGGCGGCGAGCGGCCCGTGAATGACCTGGTGGCGCTGCTGGGTGTCCCGCAGCCGCAGGTGTCCAAGCACCTGCGCGTGCTGCGCGAGGTGGGAGCCGTGGACGTCCGCGACGACGGGCGGCGGCGGCTCTACCGGCTGAACGGCGTGGCGCTGAAGCCCATCCACGACTGGATCAGCAACTACGAGGCTCTCTGGACCGATCGGTTCGAGCAGCTGGATCTCGTGTTGGAAGACCTCAAACGGAAGGAGCAAGGAGATGGCGGTGACGACTAGCAACGAGGCACGGGTCACCCTCCCCACCGACGAGCAGATCCTGATCGAGCGGGAGTTCCACGCGCCCAGGCATCTGGTCTACAAGGCGTACACGACGCCTGAGCTGGTCAGGCAGTGGTGGCACGCCAAGCGGGGTGAGGTGACGCGGGTTGAGATCGACCTGCGCGTCGGTGGCAAATGGCGCTACGTGATGACCGCGTGCGGTGGACCGGAGGTCGGCTTCCACGGCGAATACCGAGAGGTCGTCCCGGGCGAGCGAATCGTCTCCACCGAGACGTACGAGGGCGTGCCCGAGGGCGTGTCCGAGGAGGACGCCACAACCCTAAACACGGCCACGTTCACGGAGAGGGACGGGCGCACGAGGCTCACGATCCTCGTCGAGGCCAAGAACAGGTTCGCGCGGGACGCGATCATCCAGTCCGGGATGGAGGACGGCCTGCAGGACGCACTGGAGCTGCTCGAGCAGATCGCGGGCTCGCTTCGCTGAGCGCCGCGGCTCGGCGAACGGGGCGGCTCTGACTGCTCCCGCAAACGGACGACGCCCACGCCGGCGAACCGGCGTGGGCGTCTTTTGAGGAGGACCTAGCCGAGCCAGGAGGCTTCTGGGTGGCGGTCATGGGGAAGCTGGGCCGGCTGGCGTGCCAGCAGCGCCTCCCCCTCGGGCGTGCGACGGGCGTGCCAGACGCCGAGGCCAACCAGGACCGCCATGATGGCGGCCAGGACGAACGACGCGATCGCGCCCCACAACATCACCGTGCCGATCGTCGAGAACGCGTAGGCCTCGAGCAGCAGTCCGCGCAGCGTGGTTCCCTGGAACGAGGTCTGCTTAAGCGCCGCCAGCTTCGTGTTGCCCGGGTCCGCCAGCGACGCGGCGCTGATCTTCGAATAGACGCCGCCATAGGGCATCTCCGACAGGTGCACGGCGATGAAGTCGTTGGCGTACACCTTGGCCTGCGGACCGGTGAGCAGTTGCTGTCCCGCGTACTGCGAGACGGAAGGAATCATCGCCGGGGTGATCTCGGTGCCCGCCTTCGGGTGGTCGAATGCCGCCTTGGGCGGGAAATAGATCTGCTGCTGCGCCAGCTGGTCGTGAACGTTAGAGGTCACGTAGCCATGACCCCAGGTAAGCAGCGCTCCGGCCACGAGCAGCGCCACGACGACAGCCACACCGCCGGCGCTGGTGATGAGGTCGAATACTTTGCGAGACATGGTCTTCCTCCTCTGACCAATTTGATCCAAGTCGTCTGATGACTTCATCATGGATCTGGGAGGCCGCGGAGACATCGGCGATGTCCCGCCGACCCGCTGCCATTGGTCCGCAGCCCCTACCGGAAAAGCCGCAATGGCGAACCGCCCGGGGGTGGCGTACTCTCCAGGGCCGCCGTCCGCTCGTGTGGCCCACGTTCTTCTTGAGGGCCGGGTGCTTGCTCTACCTCCACCACCGATCTTCACTGGAGCACGACCCACGCGTGCTGTCGCCCGACCACCCGGACGCTCCTGAACGCGTCCAGGCGATCGAGGCGGCAATGCGAGGCCAGGGCTGGCTGGGGTGCGAGCTGCGCGACGCGCCGGCGGCCACCGAGCGCGAGCTCGAACTCGTTCACGCAGCCGAGCATGTGACGAGAATCCGGGAGCTTTGCGCCGCCGGCGGGGGTCAGATAGATGCCGATACCTTCGTCGGCGAGACGTCCTATACGGCCGCCCTCCATGCCGCCGGCGCGGCATGTGCGATGGCGCGTGCGCTCGTGCGCGGCGAGGCGAGGTCGGGTTTCTCCGTCACACGCCCGGCGGGGCATCACGCCGAGCACGAACGCGCGATGGGCTTCTGCATGTTCAACAATGTGGCGATCGCCGCCGAGCTGGCGATCCGCGAGCTTGGCATCGAGAAGATCCTGATTCTCGACTGGGACGTGCACCACGGGAACGGGACTGCGGAGATCTTTCGCCGCCGCGCCGACGTGCTCTTCGCGAGCATCCACCAGCTAGGTCTGTTCCCGGGCACCGGCGCGGTCAGCGACGCCGGATCCGGCAAAGGCCTCGGCTATACGATCAACGTTCCGGTGCCCAGGGGCTCCGACGAGGAGGTGTGGATCTCCGTGCTCGAGCACGTGATTCTTCCCTCCGCACTCGAGTTCCGGCCGCAGCTCGTGCTGATCTCGGCGGGATTCGACGCTCACCGCGACGACCCGCTTGCGGACTGCCAGCTCGAGGCGAGCTCGTTCGCCCAGATGGCCTGCCACGTGCGTGAGATGGCCTCGAGCGTCAACGCGCCGATCGGGGCTGTCCTCGAAGGCGGCTATAACCCGCGCGTGCTCGCCGAATGCGTTCCCGCCACGATCGCCGCGCTTGACGGGACCATGCCTGCCGAGTCGATCGCGCCCGACCCTCTCGTGACGTCTCGGGTGGCCGCCCATGTCGGCCACTACTGGACGCTCTGAAGACCCGGCTGCGGGCTTCTACCGAGACCCGTACCGGCCGGGCCCGGATGTCGAGAGCATGGGCTCGACGTAGGGTCGAGGTACCCGATATCGAGGAGCCCTCGTGTCCCACGCCAGCGTGGTAGCAGATGATGCATCGGACGAGCCGGCGCAGATCATGATCGCCGGGGGCGGATTTGCGGCGGTTGAGGCAGCCCTCGCCCTGCGCGCGCTCGCCGGCGAGCGCGTGGCGCTGACGATCCTCGCTCCAGATCCGGTATTTCACTGCCGCCCGGCGGCGACGACGGAGCCGTTCGGTGCTTGGCGATCGCCGTCCCGGCGCTACGGCCTGCGGGCGATCGCCAGCGACCTGGGGGCCGAGTATCACGAGTCGCGCCTAGAAGCGGTCGCGTCGCGCAAGCACCTCGTGCGCACGGCTGCGGGCGCCCGCCTGCCATATACGAGCTTGATCTTGGCCACCGGAGCCCGCTCAGTGGTCGGCGTCCCCGGCGCGATCACCTTCCGCGACCAGCGCGACGTCCCGCTGATCAGGCGTCTGCTCGGCGAGCTCGAGCCTGAAGCCCTGCGAAGCATCGTGTTTGCCCTGCCGGCCACATTCGCCTGGCCGTTGCCCCTCTACGAGCTCGCGCTGCTGACCGCCAGACACGCCCGGGAGCGGCGGCTGGCCACCGAGGTCACCCTCGTTACCTCCGAACGTGAGCCGCTCGAGCTGTTCGGCACGCAGGCGTCGCGGTTGGTTGGCGGACTGCTGGAGCAAGGTGGCGTTCGGTTCCGGGGTGGCGCGGTTGCCGCCGCCGTTCAGCGTGACCGGTCGCTCGCGCTGGCAGACGGTGAAACGATCCGCGCGGACCGTGTCGTGGCACTACCTGAGCTGAGGGCGCGACGCATCACCGGCGTGCCGACGAGGCGCGCGGGCTTCGTTCCCGTCGATGCGTCTGGACAGGTCGAAGGACTCCAAGACGTGTATGCGGCAGGGGACGTGACGACGTTTCCGATCAAGCAAGGAGGCTTGGCTGCCCAGCAGGCCGACGTCGTGGCGCAGACGGTCGCCGCTCGATTGGGCGCGTCGATCAAGGAGGTCCGGGCACCACGGGTCCTGCAAGCCCGTCTACTCGGCGGCGAACGCCCGCTGTTCCTGCGCACGGAATTCGACTGGGGCGGCCAGCCGACGCGCGCGACGCTGGTTCACGCCGACGACGCGGACGCGGCCAAGACCGCGAAGGTGCTCGGTCGCTATCTCGTGCCCTACCTCGAGACGCTCCCGGCGCGAGCGTAGTGTCTACGGACCTGGAGCGGCTCCGGTGGTGCCTACGAGCACCTCGGCCAGATGCATCACTCGCGTGCGCAGACGGCGGCGCCGAACTCCCTGCTCAAGCTGGCGGTAGCACCCGGGGTTGAGCACGGCGAGCACGTCGAGGTCGGCGTCCGCGATCTCGTCGAGGTGGCGGTTCAGCACCCGAGCGCTGTCGTCGGGGCGCAGGATCGAGTACGTACCCGCGGCCCCGCAGCACACCGCGGCGCTCGGAAGCTCCACGTAGTCGCCCACGCGGGCCAGCAGTTCGCGGGGCTCTACGTAGACCCCTAGTCCGTTGCGCAGATGACAGGAATCCTGGAGCCCGATGCGCTGCCGCGGGCTGCGTGAGACGCCCGGCGGTTCGGCGTCGCCGCGGTCCGCCAGCCACTGCGAGAGCTCCCGCACCCGCTCGCGACCGAGCACGCCCGCGAGGTGCGCTGCGCAGCCGCCTGCTGTGGTGACGATCGACCCGGGCAGCGCCTCTCCGAGCTCACGGGCCAGAGCGTTGCCGCGCTCGAGCTCACCGTTGTGAGCATGCAGGGCTCCGCAGCAACCCTGCACGCTGGGGACCGACAGCTCCGGCGCGAGCCTCGACGCGCTGCGGCTCACCTCGGGGTAGAGCGCGCGCTCGAAGCACCCCAGCATCAGATGCGGGCCGCCGCGCGCGCGGCGGGTCGCGTGGGCATGCCGGCGCGGAAGGCCGAGGGCGCGGACCCGCGACGGGCGGTCAACCGCCCATAGCAGTGCCTTCAGTCGCCATGGCCGGCGCCGCCTGCGCCACATATGGTCACGCCACTCCTCGAGCAGGGCGCCGTACCGAACGCCGGCCGGGCACACCGGCTCGCAGGCGCGACAGCCGAGGCAGAACGACGATTCCTCGAGCACGGTCGGATCGTCTTCGGGCAGTACGCCGGTCTCGAGCGCCCGCATCAGGTTGATTCGCCCGCGCGGCGAGGACGCCTCGACACCGGTGAGACCGTATGTCGGACACGCCGGCAAACAGAACCCGCAGGAGATGCAGCGGTCCAGAAGCTCGGGCGTGAACACGCCGCTCACGAGCCAAGCTTTCCGGGGTTGAGGATCCCGTTCGGATCGAACGCTGCCTTGATCCGCCGCAGAAGCGCCACGTGCGCGGCGCCGAGCTGGCGCTCGAGATGAGGGAGCTTGACGATCCCGACCCCGTGCTCGCCGGTGATCGACCCTTCAAGCTCGATCGCCTTGGCGAAGATCTCGCCGAACACGCGGTGGGCCCGCCGGACGGCGTCCTCGTCGGCCGGATCGAGCACGGCGGTGGGGTGCAGATTCCCGTCGCCGGCGTGTCCGAACGTACCTATCTTTAATCCGTACCGGTCGGCCAGGACCTGGATGTGCTCGACCATCTCCGCGATGCGCGATCGAGGCACCGTCGCGTCCTCGAGGATCGTCAAGGGCTCCAGACGGGAGAGCGACGGCAGCACCGCCCGCCTGGCTTCGAGCACAGTTGCCGCCTCGGCGGGCGAACCCGCGATCCGCACCTCGGTCGCGCCCTCGGCCTCACACGCCTGCGCGATGCGCCCCAGGTCGCGCTCAACCGCATGCGGGTCGCCGTCCTGGCCGAAGATCAGCAGCGCGCCGGCGCCGGTGTCGAGGCCGATCCGCGCGAAGTCCTCCACCGCACTGATACAGACCCGGTCGAGGAACTCGAGCGTCACTGGCAACACGCCAGATGCCAGCACCCGGGACACGGCCCGGGCAGCGTCGCCCAGCGCCGAGAAGTACGCCATGCCGGTACCCGAACTCTCGGGCGCCGGCAGCAGGCGCAGGGTCAGCTCGGTCATCACCGCCAGCGTCCCCTCGCTGCCGCACAGCAAGCGCCGCAGGTCGTAACCCGCAACATCTTTGACCAGGCGGCCGCCGCTGTGGATCACCTCACCGGTAGCCAGCACCGCCTGCACGCCCAGCACATAGTCGCGCGTGACGCCGTACTTGAGCGCGCGGAGGCCGCCAGCACATTCGGCCACGTTGCCGCCGATGGTCGCGGTGCTCTGGCTGCCCGGGTCCGGCGGGTACAGAAGCCCTTTGGCGGCGGCGGCCTCGCCCAGCTCGATGGTTCGAACCCCCGGCTCACAGACCGCCACGAGGTCCGATTCACTGATCTCGAGCAGTCGGTTCATCCGGGTCAAGACCAGCACGATGCCGCCGTGCAGCGGCACCGCCCCGCCGCTCAGGTTGGTTCCGGAGCCGCGCGGAATGACGGGCACGCGCGCGTCGTTGGCCAATGTCAGAACCGCCGCCACCTCCTCGGTGTTGGCCGGGAGCACCACGAGATCAGGCCGGCCGCGCTGAAGGGGCGTCGCATCCGTCGCATACGTGACCAGCGCTCCAGCGTCGGCGCGAACATTCGGTTGACCGACCACCTGCTCGAGTCGATCAAGCAGCCGGTCGATCTCGGCCGATGTGGCCGTCATTGATCAAGTCCGCGTGACGAAGTGAGTCCCTTCAAGCCCTTCGAGTCGGTGTAGAACGGTGCGGGCGCGATCTCGCCCAGGCTAACGTCGCGCGGGCTGAGGGGCAACTCGCGCCAGCTCAGCTTCGGCCTCCCGCGGACGACAGAGCCACACTCCGGGTTGCTAAACCTTGACCGTGATCGACCGGCCGACCGAGCACGGCATGCGGCACGCATGAGTTCGTCTGCGACCGCTTATCCGTGGGAGCGCGAGGCGGACGTTGTCCTTCGCGACGGGGCAACCGTCCACGTACGTCCCGTCCGGACCGCCGATAGTCCGGCGATTCGCAAGTTCCTGGTGGCGCTCTCGCCGGAATCGATCGGGTTTCGCTTCTTCGGGCAGCCCAACTTGGACTGGGCCACCTCGTGGTCGGTGAACGTCGACTACGCCGACCGCTTTGCCCTGCTCGCCGAAGGGGGCACCCCGCAAGGGATTCTCGCGCACGCCGCCTATGTTCGGATCGACGCGAATCGCGCCGAGGTGGCGTTCATGGTCGCCGACAAATGGCAGGGACGCGGCATCTCGACGATCCTGCTCGCCCACCTCGCCGAAGTGGCCCAGCAGCACGCAATCTCGACGTTCGTCGCCGAGGTGCTGCCGCACAACCACCGCATGATCGACGTGTTTCGGGAGAGCGGCTTTCCCGCTGAAGTCCGCTCCGTTCCGGACGCCCTCGAGGTCGAACTGCCGACTTCACTGTCGCCCGCGGCCATCGCGCGGTTCGAGGAGCGGGAGCGCATTGGGGCGGTGGCCGCGGTTCGGAACTTCCTAGAACCGCGGTCGGTGGCGGTGATCGGGGCATCCAGGCGGAGAGGAACGATCGGCGGTGAGATCCTGCACAACCTTCTCACCGCCGGGTTCAACGGACCCGTGTACGCGATCAATGACAAGGCGGACGTGGTGCAGTCCCTTACGGCCTACCGCTCAATACGCGCCGTCCCGGAGCCCGTGGAGCTCGCCGTGGTCGCGGTCCCCGCCGAGGCGGTCGTCGCGGCCGCCCGCGAATGCGCCGCCGCCGGGGTGCGAGCGCTGCTGGTGATCTCCTCGGGCTTCGCCGAAAGCGGCGCCGCCGGCGCCCGTCGCCAGCGCGATCTCCTCGAGGTGTGCCGCGCGGCCGGCGTCCGGGTGGTCGGTCCTAACTGCCTGGGCACGCTCAACACGTCACCCGAGGTACGGCTGAACGCCACCTTCGCCGCACCGGCGGCGGTGCCGGGTGCAGTCGGCTTCATGTCCCAGAGCGGGGGTCTCGGGATCGCGATCATCGAAGCCGCGAGCCGGCTGGGCATCGGGCTGTCGTCGTTCGTGTCGGTGGGCAACAAGTGCGACCTGTCCGGTAACGACTTTCTTCAGTACTGGGAGCAGGACGACGGCACCGAGCTGGTGCTCCTTTATCTCGAGTCGTTCGGCAACCCCCGCAAGTTCGCCCGAATTGCCCGCCATGTCGCCGCGAGCAAACCGGTGCTGGCCGTAAAGAGCGGCCGGTCCGCAGCCGGTGCGCGCGCCACGTCGTCTCATACCGGCGCGATGCTGTCCGCGTCGGACGTGACTGTCGATGCCCTATTCGAGCAGGCCGGAGTAATCCGCACCGACACCATGTCCGAGCTGTTCGATGTCGCTGCGCTGTTGTCGGCGCAGCCGGTCCCTTGCGGCGATCGAGTCGCGATCGTCACCAACGGCGGGGGGCCCGGGCTCCTGTGCGCCGACGCGTGCCAGGCGTTCGGCGTCGAGATCCCGGAGCTCCCGCAAGACGTGCAGGCGCGACTTCGCGAGCTGCTGCCCCCCAGCGCGGCGGTCAGCAACCCGATCGACATGATTGCGACCGCCTCCGCGACCGACTATCGCCGCACGCTCCAGACGCTGATCGACGGCAATGCCTGCGACGCCATCATCGCGATCTTCGTCACCGCCCTGGCGACCACGGCGGCCGACGTAGCGAGGACCGTGCGTGAGGTGGCGGAACGCAATCCGGCCATTGCCATTGCCACGGCGTTCATGGTCAGCGGGGGCATCCCGCCGGCGTTGGACTCCCCCCCGGTACGGGTACCCGGCTATGAGTTTCCCGAGGCGGCCGCCCAAGCGATGGCGCGAGCGGTCCGACACGGCCGGTGGCGCGCTCGAGACGTGGGAACGGTGCCGCGGATCGAGGGTCTGCGTTCGGTGGAAGCGGCTGCCATGATCAGCCGGGAGCTTGCCCGGGGCGAGGGCTGGCTCTCCCCCGCGTCCGTCAAGCAGCTGTTCGATTTCTTCGGACTCCCGCTGATCACCACGGAGGAGGTGAGGGATGCGGCGCAGGCCGCCGACGTCGCGA